>JAITHE010000001.1 GCA_031280125.1 Treponema sp. | reverse complement strand
CTGAGTTTGCCTTAGGCAATCGGCGCGTCCGACAAGCTCGTTAAACGTCCGAAAGCCCAGGGAGGCCATAATTTCGCGCACTTCCTCCGCCAAAAACCGGAAAAAGTTGATAAGATGCTCTGATTTTCCGGTAAAACGGGCGCGCAATTCGGGATCCTGCGTGGCAACACCCATAGGACAGGTAGTTTAGTGGCATTTCCGCATCATTACACAGCCCAAAACGATCAGCGTGGACGTACCAAAGCCAAATTCCTCCGCGCCGAGCATCCCCGCAATCACAATATCGCGCCCCGTCTTAATCTGGCCGTCGGTCTGGAGGCGCACCCGCCCCCGCAGCCCGTTCCGCACCAAGGTCTGGTGCGTCTCAGCGATGCCAAGCTCCCAGGGGATGCCGGCGTGTCGGATGCTCGACTGCGGACTTGCCCCGGTGCCGCCGTCATAGCCGGAAATGAGGATCCTGTCGGCGTGGGCCTTGGCGACCCCGGCGGCGATGGTGCCTACCCCGGTTTCGGACACAAGCTTGACGCTGATCTGGGCTTCGGGGTTGGCGTTTTTAAGGTCGAAGATCAGCTCCGCAAGGTCCTCGATGGAATAGATGTCGTGGTGGGGAGGGGGGCTGATCAGGGTAACCCCCGGTGTGGAATGCCTGGTCCGGGCGATCATGGCGTCCACCTTGTGGCCGGGAAGCTGGCCACCCTCGCCGGGCTTGGCCCCTTGGGCGATTTTGATCTGGATTTCCGAGGCGTTGGCCAGGTACTCGCTGGTAACGCCGAACCGGGCGGAGGCCACCTGCTTGATGGCGCTCCGCAGCCAGCGTCCATCGCTCTGCACGGGAAAGCGCCCGGAACTTTCGCCCCCTTCACCGGAATTGCTGCGGCCCCCAATGGAATTCATCGCCGCGGCGATGGTCTCGTGGGCTTCCTTGGAGATGGACCCAAAGGACATGGCCCCGGTGGTAAAACGTTTCATGATTACTTCGGCACTTTCCACCTCTTCCAGGGGAATCGCCGCCGTGGTCTTTCCCAAAGACGGGCCATCCGGAACCGTCTCCGGCGGGGCAAAGTCTAAAAGTCCCCGAATTACATGAGGGCTCCGGTTGAAGGCATCGGCGGCGGCGCTAAATTCCTTCCACCGCTGGTAGTCCCCGGTCCGGGCGGCCCATTGGAGAAGGTAAATAGCCTCTGGATTCCAGGCGTGGCGCTCACCGTACTTTCGCCAGCGGTACTGCCCTGCGCCGGGAAGGAGATAATCAGGCCCCGGGGAATCACCGGTGGGGCGGGGCCGTCTGGTCCAGGAATTCAGGGCGGCGCGGTACCGTTCCAGAGTTTCCGCCTCCAGCTCGGCAAAGCCCGCGCCGCCGATACGGCTTGCGGTTCCCCGGAAGCAGGTTTCCATTACCTCTGGAGCCAGTCCCACCGCCTCAAAGAGCTGGGCTCCCCGGTAAGAGCGGAGGGTACTGGTCCCCATCTTGGACATCACCTTAAGGATGGCTTTGTTAAGCCCCTTGATGTAGTTTTTCCGGACGCGGCTAAAATCCCCCGTCCGGTTTCCCGCCGGACTGCGGCAGATCGCTTCCAGCGATGCCAGTGCGCCGTAGGGCGCCACCAGATCCGCCCCGTAACCAAAGAGAAGGGCAAAGTGCTGGGGTTCTCTGGGTTCGGCAGATTCCACAATAATGGAAGCCTTCATCCGCAGCCCTTCCCGGATGAGGGCATGATGGACCGCCCCTGCGGCTAGGAGGGCGGGGAGGGCGCAAAAGCCCCTGCCGGGACCAAGTCCCCCGCCTCCGGAGGGGAGTTCGCAGTCAAAGGCTGCCCGGTCGGAGAGGACCAGGAAGGAAACGCCGGAACGGACCGCTCCGGTTGCCTGGGCGGTTAGGCTGTCCAGGGCGGGCCGCAGCCGGCCCTCTTCAGCCCGGAACACCGTATCGAGTTTTTGGGACCCAAAGAGGGGACCCCCCGCCGGGCCTGCCGGACCTGTAAGCGTCAAAAGCCGTTCCAGATCCGCCACAGTCATGATGGGATTAAGCACTTTGACCCGGCGGCAGTGCCCCTCCGTTTCGTCCAGCAGGTTTTTTTGGGGTCCGGCAAAACTCGTTAAGGTCATCACCAGGTCTTCCCGGATCGAGTCGATGGGCGGGTTCGTTACCTGGGCAAAGACCTGCTTAAAGTAGGCATAGACCAGTTGGCTCTGGTCCGAGAAAACCGCCAAGGGAGTATCGGTTCCCATGGAACTGGTTGGCTCTTGGGCACTTTCCGCCATGGGCAGGAGGAGCCGTTCCTGGTCTTCCCTGGTATACCCCAAAGCCTGCTCCATAAAGAGGAGTGCCGCGGGATTCGCCGCCCAGTCCACCCTGGCCTTTACCGCCGGGCCGCCCCGGCGCCAGGGCGCTGTTCCCCTGTCCGCCGCGCCGCTGGAGGGTTCCACCGAAGAAGACGCTCCCCCCGGCGCTTCCTGATCCAGGAGGATCACATTGTCCCGCACCCACTCCCCATAGGGCCTAGCCCGGCGGACCCTCTCCTGAACCTCGGGGTCAGGGATAATCCGCCCCTCTTCCAAGTCCACCAGGAGCAGTTTCCCCGGAAGAAGGCGGCCCTTGTATTCCACTTCTTCGGGACGGAAATCCTGGACTCCCGTTTCGGAGGCCATGACGATGAGACCATCTTTAGTGATCGTGTACCGTGAGGGGCGCAAGCCGTTCCGATCCAGGGTGCCTCCCACATAGCGGCCGTCGCAGAATACCATGGAAGCCGGTCCGTCCCAGGGTTCCATCATGCAGGCGTGGTATTCGTAGAAGGCTTTGAGTTCGGCGGAGATGGGGTTTTTATCGTTCCAGGACTCGGGGATCAGCATCATCAGAGCGTGGGGCAGACTACGGCCCGTCATCACCAGAAATTCCAGCGCGTTGTCGAAACTGGCGGAATCACTGCGGCCTGGTTCTATCACTGGCAGCATATCCCCCAGAACCCTCTCCATCAAGACCCGGCTGGAACCGGAAAGGAGCGGCGTATCCATAAAAAAGGCTTCCCGGGCGGTCATCCAGAAACGGTTCCCCGTGATGGTATTGATTTCCCCGTTGTGGGACACCAGCCGGAAGGGCTGGGCCAGGGGCCAGTCGGGGAAGGTGTTGGTGGAAAACCGGGAATGAACCAGGGCCACGGCGGTTTCCACCGCCGCATTCTCCAGTTCCGGGTAGTACCGGCGAAGCTGCCGGGGCATGAGCATCCCCTTGTAAACGATGGTCCGGGATGAAAGGGAAGGCATGTACCAAGAAATAGGGGGCGCCCCCGGCCCGGGATACCCGCCTTTCACCGTTCTGGTACGGAGGTATGTTTCCAGCTTTTTCCGGAAGATATAGAGGACCAGTTCCAGTTCCGGCCCGGCGGGGGGCTTGATCCCCCTGGGACGCCGTCCCGGCCTGGAGGGATCCTCCGGGGCCAGCACCAACTGCTGAATCAGAGGCTCCGCCTCCGCGGCCATGGTTCCCAGTACGGCGGAATCTACCGCCACATCCCGGCGGGCAAGAATGTAAAGCCCCAGGGAGGCGGCACATTCTTCCATAGCCCCGTCCACCAATTCCGCCCCGGCCAGGTCCCGGTCAAGGAACAGAAGCCCCGTACCGTAACCCCCCGGTTCCGGAAGTTCCGGAATCATCTTCTTGTAATAGCCATGGGGGATCTGGAGCAGCACCCCCGCCCCGTCTCCGGTTTTGTTGTCGGCGCCTTCCGCCCCCCGGTGTTCCATCCGCTCCAGTACTTCCAGGCCCCGTTCCAGAATGCCGTGGGAAGGCCGGCCCTGAATGTCCGCCACGAAGCCCATACCGCAGGAGCCGCGGTTGTCCTCTTTCCGGTACAGCCCGCTCCCGTACTGTTCTACCTGACCCATAACCATATCCAGTATACCGGGATCCCGCCGCCCCGGCAAGGGATGCCCCGTTTCCCGGTACGCCCCTCCCCTCTGCCGCCGGGCTGTCAGGGGAACCCCAACCAAGCGGCAAAGCAGCACAGATTCCCCCTTTGCTGGCGGCCTGCGCAGATCTGAAAAAGGACGATCCGGACTACGGGGAAAATGCCGCCGCAGGCTTGCCGGCGGAAAACGCCCCCGCCGGGGAAGACATTTGCTGATCCGGGATCTTTCCGCGGCGGCGGAAAACGCCCTCCTCCAGATTACCTGCGAGGGCCAGGGCGGGGTACGGCTCGGCTGGTACCCCAATAAGGGCCGGGTACGATCCTTCATGGACGCCTTTGGGCTCCCTTCCCACATCGTACCCTTTGCCCTTATCGCCCTGGGGTATCCCGTCAAGACTCCCCGCCCCAAGGATCGCTTTGATCCGGCCAAAGTCTACCATGGCCGCTATGGGCAAGCCGGGACATAGCAGGCTGAAAAAGTATGAAAAATAATGGAACCACTGCTACCCCCTGTCTAATCTCAGAAACAAAGAGGATACCCGGCCCTTGAGGCAGCCGTATGGTAGCATGAGTTTAACGGCACACCGGCTGCCGGAGGCAAACCATGAAAGGCTCAACCGGGTGTCCCGCACGGTTTGTAACACCGGTACCCCCCATGAGGGAACCGGCAGAGGGGGAGATCCGGAAACTATCGGATACGGCACAGTTCCGGCTGAAAGTCCTTGATTGTTATGAGAAGGGTCCATACCCCGCCCTTTAGGGCGTTATTAAGGGTACGGACCCTGAGACATATACCTTACCAAAACAACATACCCCGTCCCTTTAGGGCGGGGTTGTTGATTACCACTACCGGGATTCGGCCCGGTTTTCTCCAAGTCTGACGCCGCTCGCGGCATAGATGCCGGGATCTGCCGGCGTTTCGGTATACACCGCTCATACTTCTACCGGCGGAAGACCCGGTATGACCGGAAACGCCTGTCTTCCCTGGAAAACAAGCCGCCTATCCCGAAGAACAAACGGGAACCGGGGTATTCACGGGAACCGGTCCGAACCGTGCGGGCGATACGGGAAGCCAACTCCGCCTATTCGGGAAAAA
>JAITHE010000060.1 GCA_031280125.1 Treponema sp. | reverse complement strand
GAACTGGGGGGCTTTAAGGAAATTGTTTTTTCCATTGCCGGCAGTAATGTGTACGAAAACTTTCGTTACGAATCGGGGGTCCACCGGGTTCAGCGGGTTCCCGCCACGGAAGCCTCCGGCAGGATCCATACTTCGGCGGTAACGGTGGCGGTGCTTCCCGAGGCGGACGAAACGGAAATCGACATCAAGGCCGAGGATTTACGGATCGATGTGATGCGGGCCGGGGGCCCCGGCGGCCAGTGCGTCAACACCACCGACTCGGCGGTACGGATCACCCACCTTCCCACGGGGATCACCGTTCACTGTCAGGACGAAAAGAGCCAAATCAAAAACAAGGCCAAGGCCATGCGGATCCTCCGGGCGCGGATCTACGAAATGGAAGCCGCCCGGGCCGCCAGCGAACGGGCTGAGGCCCGGAAAAGCCAAGTAGGTTCCGGGGACCGCAGCGAACGGATCAGAACCTACAACTTTCCCCAGAACCGCCTGACGGATCACAGGATCAACCTGACCCTCTATAAACTGGACCTGGTGATGCAGGGGAATGCGGCGGAACTCTTTGACGCCTTAAAACTCTCCGCCCGGGAAGAGTTGCTGCGTACCACCAGTTCCGAGGCCAGCGCCTCCTAGCGGGGATGATGAAAACGGCGGTCTACGGCGCGGGCGCCATGGGCACGGTCCTGGGAGCGTATCTTGCCCGGGCGGGGGTAGAGGCGGATCTGGTAAGCCGCAACGGGGATCATGTGGCGGCCCTGCAGAAGGGGGGCGCCCGGATCCGGGGCTGGGCGGCATTTTCCGTGCCCGTCCGGGCGATCCCCCCGGAAGAAATGGAAGGCCGCTATGGCCTGGTGATCCTCCTGGTGAAGCAGCAGGACAACCAGGCGGCCGTCGAAAGGATCACCCCCTTCCTCGCCCCGGAGGGGGTGGTGCTTACCCTGCAAAACGGGATCCCTGAAACGGCCCTGGCGGAAACCCTGGGGGAAGAGCGGGTCCTGGGGGGTATCGCCATCTGGGGAGCGGCCCTGGGGGAGCCCGGCACGGCGGAACTAACCAGCGATCCCCGGGGCATGAGCTTTAGCATCGGCGTCCCCTGGTCTGGTCCGGCGGCGGCCGTCCTGGAAAGGCGGATCCCTGGGGTAAAGGCCCTGCTGGAGACGGTATGCCCCGTAACGGTGGAAACCAATTTTACCGGTCTGCGGTGGAGCAAACTCCTGGTCAACGCGGCCTTCAGCGGCCTTTCGGCCGTCAGCGGTATGAGCTTCGGTGAAATTGCCCGGGGCCGGAAAAGCCGGAACTGCGCCCTGGGCATCATCGGGGAATGTATTGGCGTATGCCGGGCTGCAGGGGTACGCCTTCCGGCGGTCCAGGGCAGGGACATTGAAAAACTCCTGGATCCCCGGGGGGGGCTGTGGTCCGCCCTCAGGGCCCGGATCCTCCTGCCCCTGGCCGTTAGAAACCACCGCCGGATCAAATCGGGTATGCTGGGGGATCTGGACCGGGGCAGAAAAACCGAAATCGACGCCATCAACGGCGAGGTAAGCCGGTGGGGAACAAAATACGCCGTTCCGGTCCCCCTGAACAACGCCGTGGTAGACCTGGTTCATGCCATTGAACGGGGGGAACGGAGGCGCAGTCCGGAACATTTTGCCCTCCTCTGGAACCACCGGCGCCACAGGTAGGAGGAAGCCATGACCAGCCTTGCGGAACTATCCGTTTCAACCAGGGAAACAAACCAGTGGATCAACATCACCGCCGGTGTACAAAGGGCTGTGGCCAATTCCGGCGTTAGGGAAGGGATCTGTACCGTGTTTGTCCCCCACACCACCGCGGCGGTAACGGTCAACGAAAACGCCGATCCCGACGTACCCCACGACGTAGGACTGGCCCTGGGGGCAATTTCCCCGGACCGCAGAGAATTCCGCCACGGCGAAGGAAATTCCGCGGCCCATACCAAGAGTACCCTGGTGGGACCGTCCATCACGGTCATTGTTTCCGGGGGCAGACTCCTGCTGGGAACCTGGCAGGGAATCTGGTTTAACGAATTCGACGGCCCCAGAACCAGAAAAGTTCTGGTCCGGGTTCTGGGGGAATAACCGTGAAAACCTCCGTGGGGTTCGGCATGGTTGGTTTTGGGATGATAGGCCGCACCCACCTGGCCGCCATGGAGGTCAACCGGGTCCTCCACGAAGGGAGCTGCAACCCCTACCCCCGGGGGGTCTGTACCCGCAGGCCGGAGGCCATGGCGGGTCTCCCCTTTGAAAGAGTCTATGGGGATCCCCGGGAACTGGTCTCGGATCCCCTAGTGGAGGTGGTGGATATCTGTACCCCCAATTACCTCCACGGTTCCGCCGCCCGGACCGCCCTGGAGGCGGGAAAATCCCTGTACGTGGAAAAACCCCTCAGCCATGATCCGGCGGAGGCGGAAGCGCTGGCCCGGCTGGCGGAGGAAAAGGCCCTCCCCAACCAGTGCGCCCTGACCCTCCGGTTCCGCCCCGCCGTGAACCGCATGAAGGACCTCCTGGAGGCAGGAGCCATAGGAAAAGCCGTCCATTTCAGGGCCTGTTACTTTCACCATTCCTACCTGGATCCCGCCCGCCCCATGAGCTGGCGTCAGGAACTGGACAAAAGCGGGGGCGGTTCGGTGATGGACCTGGGGATTCATCTGCTGGACATGCTCCGGTATCTGCTGGGAGACGCGGACCGCGTCCTGGCCTTGGCCAGAACCCTCCACAGGATCCGGTATCTGGAGGGGAAGAGCCGCCCCAACAACACCGACGAGTACCTCTGCGCCATGGTGGAAATGAAAAACGGATCCGCCGGCCTGGTAGAAACCTCCCGGATCAGCGATTCCCCGGTGCATAACGAAGGATTTGAAATCTTCGGCGCCGGGGGCAGCCTGTCCCTGGATTTTGACCGGGGCCGGGTTTTCCTGAACAGGGCCGGCGGCGGCGGACCCCTTCTGGTGGAAGGGGGACCCGGCCCTCTGGAACAGGCCCTCCTGCCTCTGCTGCCTCCGGTTCGGCAGAGCCTGGGGCCCTTTGTGGATGCCCACGCGGCGGCCCTGAAAAACATGGCCGCCTGGCACGCCGGGGAAAGGCCCTTTCCGGGGACCCCCACCTTTGCCGAGGCGGTCCGGGCCCAGGCTCTGGTCCACGCCTGCCTCCGGTCCGCCGAAAACGGACGCTGGGAACAGCCCTAGTCCCGCCCTTGGCGGCGCGTCGCCCTGGCCGGGACCCCGCTCCCGGCGGCCTGCAAGGATCGCGCCGCCCCTCGCACCGGAGGCCCGGGCGGCGGCGGTTTTGTATTGCCTTTTCCTCCTCGTCCGGGTATACTAGAACCCAACCAAACCTCAAGGAGAGTATTCTATGAAGAAGACGATTCCCCTGGCAGTGCTGGCGGCGTTGACGCTGTGCGGCGGCTGCGCCCCCAAAGATGACGCCGCCTCCCCGGACCCCGCCGCCATCAAAATAGGGGTCTTTGAGCCCATGACCGGGGCCAACGCCGCCGGGGGGGCCATGGAGGTGGAAGGTATCCGCCTGGCCAACGAACTCTTTCCCACCGTCAATGTGGATGGCCGGACAATCCGGGTGGAGCTGGTGGTGGTGGACAACAAGTCGGATAAGGTGGAGGCCGCTAATGCGGTGGAACGGCTTATCAACAGCGACAAGGTCCAGGTGATTCTGGGTTCCTGGGGTTCCTCCCTGGCCATGGCGGGGGGAGAAGTGGCCAAGGAGGCGGGGATTCCCTGCATCGGCCTTTCCTGCACCAACCCCTTGGTAACCGCGGGGAACGATTACTACTTCCGGGTGTGCTTCATTGATCCCTTTCAGGGAGTGGTGATGTCCAACTATGCCTATACGGATCTGGGCGCCCGGACCGCGGTGATTGTCCAGGAAGTGTCCAACGACTATTCGGTGGGGCTGGCCAAATTTTTCTCCGACGACTTCAAGAAGCGTACCGGCAATGCCGGGGCCATCCTAACCACGGTGAACTACAATACGGGGGACCAGGATTTTAGCGCCCAGCTTACCTCCATCAAGGGCCTTAACCCGGATGTGATCTTCGCCCCGGGGAACTATACCGAGTCGGCCCTGGTGATCAAACAGGCCAGGGAACTGGGAATTACCGTACCGATCATCGGCGGCGACACCTGGGAAACCCCGGAATTCATCGACGTGGGCAAGGAACAGGTGGAGGGGGCGGTGTTTTCCACCTTTTTTGCCAGCGAATACGCCGGTACGGCGGAGGCCGCAGCCTTTCTCAAGGCCTACGATGCCAAGTACCACAAGGAACCCGCCGCGGTTACCGCCCTGGGTTACGACGGCTACCTGGTGGCCCTGGACGCCATCCACCGGGCTGGTTCCACCAGCCCGGCGAAGATTAGGGACGCCATTGCGGCCACCTCAGGCTTTGTGGGGGCCACCGGAACGGTAACCCTGGATGTCAACGGAGACGCCACCAAGAGCGCCTATATCAAGGCGGTGGAGGGCGGCAAGTTCGTTTTCCGTACCATCGTTAACCCTTAATCCAGGCTCCGGCGGGGGGCGCATGAATCTGTCCTTCCTTTTGCAGAATATCTCCAATGCCCTTTCCCTAGGAAGCCTCTACGCCTTGATCGCTATCGGCTATACCATGGTGTACGGGATCCTGCGGCTGATCAACTTTGCCCATGGGGATGTGTTCATGCTGGGAGGGTATGCGGCTTTCTACTGTATTTCCCTGTTTTTTATGCCCTGGTGGGCGGCTTTTATCGTGGCCTTCGGCGTAACGGGGGTCTTTGGGGCGGGCCTGGAACGGCTTGCCTACCGGCCCCTGCGAAATTCCCCGAAGATCTCAATCATGATCAGCGCCATCGGAGCTTCTTTCTTGATAGAAAACCTGGCCACAGTGATCTTTGGCGGGCGGCCCAAGGGGTTTCCCGCCCCGGATTTCTTTAACCGGGTAGTTCACATTGGTCCGGTATCGGTGGTGGGTATCAGCCTGGTTATTCCCCTGCTTACCGGGGTTCTCTTGGCGGTGCTGCTGTACATTGTGTACAGGACCAAAAGGGGGATGGCCATGCGGGCGGTTTCCACGGATCTTCCCGCGGCCCGGCTCATGGCCATCGACGTAAACCGGATTGTCTCCTTTACCTTTGGGACCGGATCGGTGCTGGCCGCCATTGGGGGGGTCATGTGGGCCCTCAAGTATCCCCAGCTTAACCCTACCATGGGGATGATGCCGGGGCTTAAGTGTTTTATCGCCGCGGTGATCGGCGGCATAGGGAACATTACCGGTGCAGTCCTGGGAGGACTTTTGCTGGGGCTTATTGAAATCATGATCATCGCCTTTCTTCCTACCCTTACGGGCTACCGGGATGCCTTTGCCTTTGTCATGCTGATCATTGTGCTCCTGGTAAAGCCTTCGGGGCTTCTGGGAAAGAACCAGATCGAAAAGGTATAGGGGGCGGCGGGGTGAACAGCAGAGAACGGGTGCATCTGATCCTCTCCGCCTCGGGGGCGGCCCTGACGCTGCTCTTGATTGCGGGGGCGAACACCCTGCTGGGTTCTTTCCATCTGCGGATCCTTAACCTCTGCGGCATCTACATTATCCTGGCCCTTTCCCTGAACCTGGTAAACGGATTTACCGGTCTCTTTTCCCTGGGTCATGCGGGGTTTATGGCCCTGGGGGCCTATGTCAGCGCCCTCCTTACCATGAGTCCCGCCCAGAAGGAAATGAATTTTTTTATGGCCCCCATTGCGCCCTTCCTGGCCGCAGTGGAACTGCCCTTTGTTCCCGCCCTGCTTGCCGCGGGCCTGGCCGCCGCCCTGGCGGGGTTCCTCATCGGCACCCCGGTACTCCGGCTCCGGGACGATTATTTGGCCATCGCCACCCTGGGGTTTTCCGAAATTATCCGGGTGCTGCTGACCAACCTGCAGAGTCTAACCAACGGCGCCCTGGGCCTTAAGGGGCTGCCCAAGTATTCCACCACCTATACGATATGGTTTGTGGCGCTCCTGTCGGTCTGTTTTATGGCGGCCTTGATCAACTCCTCCTTTGGCAGGGCCGCTAAGGCGGTGCGGGACAATGAAATCGCCGCCCAGGCTATGGGGGTCAATGTGGCCCGGATTAAAATAGAAAGTTTTGTTATTTCCAGCTTTATGGCCGGCGTGGGGGGAGCCTTGCTGGGGCACCTGATGAGTACCATAGACCCCAAGATGTTTACCTTCAGCCTTACCTACAATATCGTCCTCATCGTGGTTTTGGGGGGCAACGGCAGCATCACCGGTTCCGTCATCGCCGCCATGGTGGTTACCGTGTCCATGGAGCTGCTCCGTTTTCTGGACGGCCCCCTGAACCTGTTCTTTGTCAGAACCCAGGGGCTGCCGGGACTGCGGATGGTGGTCTTTAGCATCCTCCTCCTGTTGGTGGTTATTTTTCGCCAGCAGGGTCTGATGGGGAAAAGGGAATTTTCCTGGGATCTGCTGCTTGATCGTATCCCCCGGGGAAGGGGTCTCCGTTCCGGGCGAAAGGGGGCGGACCGTGCTTGAGACGCAAAGGGTGTGTATGCGTTTTGGCGGTCTGGCGGCGGTTTCGGATTTTAACATCACCCTGGGGGACCAGGAAATTGTAGGGCTCATCGGCCCCAACGGCGCAGGAAAGACCACCGCCTTTAACCTGATCACCGGGGTATACGCCCCCAGTGAGGGGAAGATCCTCTTTAACGGCAGGGACATCACCGGCGCAAAACCCCACCGGATCACCGAGGCGGGAATAGCCCGGACCTTTCAGAATATCCGGCTTTTCCACGAAATGTCGGTGCTTGAAAACATTATGGTGGCCTCTTCCCTGCGGAAGAAGCCCACGATTTTCGAGGCCACCCTGCACCTGCCGGGTTACCGCCAGGGCCAGCGGGAGGCCAGGGATTTTGCCCTGACGCTGCTGGAATCGGTAGGGCTGGCGGACAACGCCCGGGACAACGCGGTGTCCCTGCCCTACGGCAAACAGCGGCGGCTGGAGATTGTCCGGGCCCTGGCCACGGAACCCCGGCTCCTCCTGCTGGACGAGCCCGCCGCGGGGATGAACCCCCGGGAATCCCAGGAACTGATGGATTTTATCCTGGCAATCCGGGAACGGTACGGTATAGCAGTTTTCCTTATTGAACACCACATGCAGGTGGCCATGGGGATCTGCGAAAGGCTCTATGTGCTGGACTACGGCACTACCATTGCCGAAGGAAAACCGGCGGAGATCCGGCGGAACAAAAAGGTAATTGACGCATACCTGGGGGTGGAAGAGGATGCTTAAACTGGAGGGACTCTCCGTATTTTATGGCGGCATCCACGCCCTGCGGGGGATCAACCTGGAAGTCCCCGAGGGAAAGATCATCACCCTGATCGGAGCCAACGGCGCGGGAAAAAGCACCATGCTGAACCGGATCATGGGCCTGGTCCGGGGGGGAAGCGGAACAATCCAATGGGATCGAAGGGATATTTCTTTCCTGGATACCAGGGAGATCGTCGCCTCCGGCCTGGTGCTGATCCCCGAAGGCCGCCATGTGTTTCCCAATCTTACGGTGGAAGAAAACCTTAACCTGGGAGCCTATATGCGGAACGACAAGGCCGCGGTAAGGCGGGACCGGGAAAAATGCTACGCCCTGTTTCCCCGGCTTAGGGAGCGGCTGCGTCAGAGCGCAGGGACTCTTTCCGGCGGAGAGCAGCAGATGCTTGCCGTTGGGCGGGGTCTTATGTCCAGCCCCAAACTGCTTATGCTGGACGAACCCTCCCTGGGGCTTGCCCCGCTGGTGGCGAACATGATCTTCAGCATTATCCGGGAGATCAACAAAAACGGCACCACGGTACTGCTTATTGAGCAGAACGCCCACGCCGCCCTGGAGATTGCCGATTACGGTTATGTTCTGGAAACCGGGGAAATTACCATGCACGACGCCTGCCCGGTCCTGGCTGCGGACGGCGGTATTAGAAAGGCCTACCTGGGAGAGGATTAGTCCGGTCCTGCCGGGGCGGGGCGGCCCCCGCCGGGAATTATTCCCCCACCTTGAACCGGGCTATCTCCCCATTCAGGGCGGTAATGTTCTGTTCGTTCTCCTGGCTGATTTCGTTAACCCGGTTGACGGTGCTGTTGATCTGTTCCGCGCTGCCGTTCATTTCGTCCATGCTGCCCGCCACCTCACCGCTGATCCGCTGCAGATCCTCGCTTTGCTTCAGGACTTCCCTGGTTTCTTCGGTCATGTCCCTGGAAGCGGTCTGGACCAGATCTGTAACGGCGTTCAACTGGGTTACCGCCTCCAGAATGTGCCGGCTCCCGATCTCCTGTTCTTCCATGGCGGCGCGGATCTGGGCCTCCTGGCCGGATACGGTTTTTACTTCCTGCTCAATAAGTTCAAAACGCTCCAGTACCACCCCGGTTGATTTGGTGATGGCGTCTATCGACGTTTTGATCTTTTTAAGCACGGTGCTGATAGTTTTGGACTGTATGCCGGAATTTTCCGCCAGCTTACGGATCTCGCCGGCAACCACGGCAAAACCCTGGCCGGATTCCCCGGCGTGGGCAGCCTCGATGGCGGCGTTCATGGAGAGCAGGTTGGTTTGACTGGCGATGTTCTGCATCACCGAGTTAATCTGCAAGAGTCCTTCGGATTCTTTGGCGATTTCCTGAATGTCCGCGGAAACCTTTTGCAGATCCGTCCGCCCGGTTTCGGAAGATTCCGCCAGGGAATTGATGTTTCCCGTGTTCTTTACCAGGGTTTCGGTAACCGAGTGGATGCTGGCAAGCATTTCTTCAATAGCCGAAGATGACTGGGCCACGCTTTCGGACTGCACGGCGATGTGGCTGTTCAGCTTGTCCAGCCGCTCGATGATCCGGCCCGTGGCATCGGCGGTCTCCTCTACCTCCCCGGTCTGGGTTATTACCTGCTCCCTCATATTCCTGATATTGGCGTTGATCGTCTCAATGGCCGCCGCGGTCTGGGACATGTTGGCGGTAAGCTCTTCCCCGGTATCGGAAAGGGAAAAAGCCTGCACCTTGATGCCCTGGATCATTTCCCGTATCTTTTCAAAGGTCAGGTTGAAGAATGCCGCCAGGGTGCCGATCTCATCCTTTTGGCGTACCTCCAGCCGCCGGGTCAAATCCCAGTCGGTGGAAATGTCGTTGAGGGTTTCTACCATTTTGCCCAGCGGGTTTAGGAGCCCGGTGATAAATACATTGACAATGACAAAGATCGCCAGGATAACCCCCGTCATGGCAAGAAACAGAAAGGTTATGGGGGTGTTAAGATAATCCGCCGCGGTAAAGGGCTGAACAGCGGCGATGTACCAGCCCAGGGATGGAACGGCGCTCAGGGCGGTTTCTCCCCGGGAAGCAAGGAATGTTTCCGTTTCTCCCGCCGGAAGATTTTCCGCCCGGGCGGCGATTTCCGCGCCGGTTTCGTCCAGCACTTCGGCGATGGTGTGTTTTTCCGCCACCAGGCTGGCATCCCTGGCGCCGGTGATCTCCCCGGCGGCGTTAAAGAAATACAGTTCCGCCCGGCCATCGTAATTTTTGTAGATGGAGTCGATAAAGGCCGAAAGATCTATGCCCGTACCCAGGATACCGATGGGGGTATGGCCGCTGTCAAAAACCGGGGCGTTGATCCACAGGTTGGTTTTTTGCAGATCCGGGTTGTAGTTGATGTTGAAGTTGTATTTTTCCGTTTCGTTTAGGGTCATAAGATACCAATAGTTGTTGGGATCCGAGGTATCCACCGTGTAGGCGTAGGTGTCGTCGGAGTAAAACCCTTTATCCACATCGTTTACCCAGAACACCGAATTGGAGGCCAGAGCCCGGCGGTATCCGGCAATTTCCGCAAAGGCGGCGTCCTCCAGCTCCAGATCGGCGGGGTCGGCAAAGTAGCGCTGTATCAGGGCGGAACCGGCCATTTTAAGGACCAGGGCGATCTCGGCGTTTACCGAAGCCTCCAGCTTTATCCGTTCAATCTCTATCGTTTGGCTCAGGTCATTGCTTGCGTTGGAACGGACAATATGCCGCATGGACAAAAGAAAAGCCCCGCTTCCGCCGATCAGGATAACCAGAAACAAAGCGATGGAAAATACAAAGAACCGGCGCTTTATCGAGGTATGGCGCTCCGCCGCCAGTTTCGCAAAAACGGGTTTATTCATGGTCCGCCCCCTTTACCGGAACATTATACAGCAAAGCTGACCGGAAACGTAAGGGTTCCGGCCTGCCCCGGTGAAATCCAAAAACCCGCAGCGGCGGACGGGAAAATCTCCCGTTTTATTCGTGCCGAAGGGATTTAACACCCAAGAGCCCGCTTCGCGGGGAAACTTTAGGGCGAAGTATTTGACCTTTTCCTGAAAAGGCCCGTCAGCCGGGAAAAGATACCCTTCTTTTGCCCTTCCGGGGGAGGGGAACCACCCGGCGGAGGGCCGCCGGATTTTCCGCCCCCCGGTTTTCCGGAGCCGGGAGCCTCCGGCGGCCGTTCCCCGGAAACGGGGCCCTTGCCGCCCCGGCGGCGGTTTTTGCCCCGTCCGCCCGGCCTGCCCCGGGAAGCTGCACCCCGGGGAGGGATGGTCCGGCCCTGATCCGCGCTCCTCTGGCCCGCGGTCTCCTGGCTTCCTCCGGGGGAGGGGGAACGTTCCTCCGGGGCAGGCCGGGCCTCCCCCGGGGCATGGCTGTACTTTTCCCGGTAGTAGGCCATCCGCTCCTCCAGGGGCAGCCGGGAAAGGGCCTCCGGTTCCTGGCTGGCCCCCTCCCCTCCGGGAAGGATTTCCGCCGGACGGGGACGGCGTTTATGACCGCCCGGCCTGGAACCGCGGCGATCCCCCCGGTCCCGCTGGCGTTCCCCGCGGCCGGCGCTCCGTTCCCGGGAACCCCCTGGCCGCCGTTCCCGGTCTTGCCCCCCCCAGCTCCGGCTGCCCCCCGGTTCTTCCCGTCCCCGGCCGCGGTCATCGTAAAAACCGGTCCTGATCCGCACCCCTCCGCTTTTGTCTTCGCCGTAGAGATCCGCTGAAGCTACCTCGCTGGGGATCTTTTTGCCGATATACCGTTCAATCCCCGTTAGTTCGTATACGTCCTGTTCGCTGGCCAGGGTAACGGCCTTGCCGGTTTTGCCCGCCCGGGCGGTCCGGCCTATGCGGTGAACATAGTTTTCCGCCTCCGAGGGGATGTCGTAGTTGACCACCAGGGCCAGGCCCTCGATGTCCAGACCCCTGGCGGCGACATCGGTGGCCGCCAGGTAGCGAATCTTTCCGGCCTTGATACCGTCTATGATCGCCAGCCGCTTTACCTGGGGAAGATCCCCGATGATAAATTCACAGTCGAAGCCGTTGATCCGCAGGCGCTTGGCGACAATCTCGGCGTACCGTTTGGTATTGCAAAAGATGATGGCGCTTTCGGGATTTTCCTTGTGGAGGATCCCCAGGAGGAGCCGCATCTTGTCTTCGCTGGATACGTGGTAAAGCACCTGCTCCACCTCGTCCACCGTAACCGTTTCCGGCTCAATTTCAATTTCCAAGGGGGTTTTTGTATACTCCCAGGCCAGGTTTTTAACCCAGGTGTTGAGGGTGGCGCTGAAAAGCATGGTCTGCCGGCGATCCGCCGGAGGCACCACCTTGATCAGCTTCCGGAGGTCCGGGTAAAACCCCATATCGAACATCCGGTCCGCCTCGTCCAGGACCAGAAAGGCAATGTCCATCAGGTTCATCAGGCCCGAACTGTTAAGATCTAAAACCCGGCCCGGGGTTCCCACCAGGATCTGAACGTTATCCTTCAGGAGCCCCTGCTGCTGGGCATAGCCCACGCCGCCGTAGAAACTGCCCGACTTAAAGGGGAGGTACTTCCCCAGAACCCGGGCTTCTTCTTCCACCTGGACCGCCAGTTCCCGGGTGGGGACCATGATGATCGCCTTTTTCCCCCCCAAAAGGGGTTCCGCCAGCAGCCGCTGAAAGATAACCACCAAAAAAGCCGCCGTTTTGCCCGTGCCGGTCTGGGACTGGACGTACAGGTCCTGCCCCCCAAAGGCGCTGGAAAGGACCTGTTCCTGTACGGGCATACAGGTGCGGTAGCCCGCGTCGGCAATTCCCCGCTGAAGATCCGGGTGCAGATTAAATTCACTGAATTCCATAACTATAGTAGGGTAACTATAACCTGTTTTCCGGGAAACTGCAAGCCGTCTTTTCGTCCTCCCCGGTTTTTTGCCGCCAGGGCTGCCGTTTCCCGGTTAATTATAAATTTAAGAAAGATTTCTCTTGACAAACAGGCGGGGACATGTCAATGATAATCAAAACATTTTTATGTCTACGGAGGTTGTGATGAAAAAATTGTTAACCTTTGTCCTGGTTGCAGCGGTTCTGGGGGGGGCGGCCTTTGCCGACGATGCCAAGGTGATGCCCAAAATGGTGGGCCGGGTGTATCTGGCGCCCACCTTTTCCTTTGCCCCGGGGGGGTATGACAAGGACGGTTCCTATGAAAAATATGACGATGGATCGGTAAAGCTCTTTAACCTGGGTCTTGCCGTTGAATACGGGGTGATCGACTGGATCACCGCCGCCGTCCAGTGGGCTCCGGGGTGGACCCCCTGGTCCGATACCAGCGCCGTCACCGCCCCCCTCGGTTTTGACGATTCCAATGTCAATGGCGTGGCGGACCTCTTTGTGGGGGCCAAGATCCAGTTCCTGGGCCCCAAGGCTCCCCTGGTTACGGAAACCTTCCGGGCGGCCATAGCTCCGGGGGTAATTATTCCCCTGCCGGGGCCGGACTTTCCCGCCGAATTCAAAGAGGCCGCCCAGGGCAACAAGGCAACCTTGAGCAGCATGGATAACCATGTCTTTGCCACCGGGGCCCGGCTCTACTTTGACTGGCAGATCAACGACAAGTTCTTTATCAACCTCTACAACGAAACTCTGGTGTACCCCGTTAAAAAGGATTTGAACAAGGACAGCCCCACCCTGGCGGTGATAAAGGGCCAATTACTGCAAAATGCCTCCACTTTTGCCACTATTATTGATGCCGCTATAACTAGCGGTGGCGGCACTTCCCCTGGTGTTCCTGTCTTAACCCCAGCGGTGGAAAACGCCATTAACGCAGTGGACGGGGAAGTAAACTACAAGTACAAACTGACCTTCGAGATCGAGCCGGTCTTTACCCTCCCCCTGGGGGAGGGGATCAGCCTTTCCGCGGGGCTGCCGGTGAACTATACGTTTACCCCCGCCCCGGACTATACCGTTACTGTTAAGGCTGTCAATGTAGGTGGTACGGATATACCCGGGACACAGGAGATGTTAGAGGGTTATGTCCTTCCCAGCTTTTCAGAGGGGGATCCTTCCCACGCCTTGAGCCTTAAGCCCAATGTGTCGGTTTTTCTTACCAGTACGCCCCTGCCGCTGGAATTCAAAGTTCAGTACGAAATTCCCCTGTGGGGCAAGAACACCATGGCCAGGCATAACCTGACCTTGCAGATTAAGGCCTACTTCGCCCTTCCCGGCGCCCTCTAGGGCAGCGCAGATTTGTTCCCATACCGGGAAACAACAGGACCGGGGCAGAGCCCCGGTCCTGTTGTGTTTTTATGGGTGGTAGACCCGGGTTTAATCCCGGATTGTACCGGGGCGGTTACCCGCCGCCCCGGTTATTTTTACAGGGTCAACCGAAATACCGCTTGTGGAGGCCCCGGAACCCGGAACAGTGCCGGGCTTCGTCCCTGGCCATTTCGTGGACCGTGTCGTGGACGGCGTCGTAGTTCCGTTCCTTGGCCCGCTTGGCAATGTCGGTCTTTCCGGCGCAGGCGCCGTATTCCGCTTCGATCCGCAGTTCCAGGTTTTTCTTGGTGCTGGGGGTAACCACCTCGCCCAGGAGTTCCGCAAACTTGGAGGCGTGTTCCGCTTCTTCAAAGGCATACCGCTTGTAGGCTTCGGCGATTTCGGGATACCCCTCCCGTTCAGCAACCCGGCTCATGGCCAGGTACATCCCCACTTCGCAGCATTCGCCGTTAAAGTGCGCCCGGAGGTCGTTCTTGATATCGTCCTCGGTATTGGCGGCGATTCCTACCACATGTTCGGCGGCGAAGCTCTGGGCTCCCCCCGCCTGCTGAGTAAACTTGGAGGCCGGCGCCTTACACTGGGGGCACACCTCGGGAGGCTTGTCTCCCTCGTACACATAACCACAAACCTGACAAACCCATTTCATAATTGTCTCCTTCAATCAAAAATATAGCCACGGCCAACGCCGGTGCGTACTACTGTTCTTCCCGCCGGGAAGCGTTTTCCCGGAATGCCGGAGCCGCCGGGACTACATTCCGGCAGTTCCCGCAGAGGCCGTAAAAAAGGGTCCTGCGGAAATCTATGGCCGGGCCGGGGGACGGATCCGCTGCGGTTCCGGCGGGTTCCTCCGCCGTTTCCTCGCAGCTCCGGATCAGGGCTTCCGCCCGGCGGGGCTCCAGGTCAACCAGGGCCCCGCAGCGGGTACAGGCCACATGGGGGTGGGGCTCCGTAATGCCGTCGAACCGTTCTTCCCCCCCCACCACCCCCAGGGAAGCCGCGGTTCCCTCCTCCCGGAACAGGCTGAGGTTACGGTACACCGTACCCAGGGAAAGGTCCGGGATGGCGGTCCTTAGCCGTCCGTAAACCCACTGGGCTCCGGGGTGGATCGTGGTGGATTGGAGAAGGCTGAGGATCGCCTCCCGTTTGACGCTGTGTTTCTTCTTGCCCCTGCCGGCGTCCATACTACTATAATAATAATAGTTCTTATTATTGTCAAGGGCTTGTCAACTTTTGAAGAGGCCGGTATTATAAACAGCAAATGACCATACAATCTTTAGGCATCAACATAGGTTCTACCAGCCTTAAAATGGTGTTGGCCCAACAGGATCAAGCCGGTTTTCGCTGTCTCTGGAGCGCCGCCGTTCCCCACGAGGGGGATTTTGCGGCGGCGGTAAAAAAACTTCTGGCCCAGGGCCGAATACCCGGCGGTATTCCCGTGCTGGTTACGGGGAACGAAGGGCGGTTTATGTTCGATGCGGCGGGGACCCTGGAGCCCCTCTGCGTAGAGGCGGCCCTGCGCGCCCTGGGCCTCAAGGCCGGCGCGGTGGTTTCCATGGGCGGGGAGGATCTTATCGTCTACCGTCTGAACGAATCGGGGAAGATCGTCAACAGTTTTTCCGGCAACAAGTGCGCCAGCGGTACGGGGGAATTCCTTAAGCAGCAGCTTGCCCGGATGGATATGACCCTGGAGGATATTGATAAAGTTCCCGGCACGGCCCAGGTGCATCCCCTGTCCACCCGGTGTTCGGTATTTATGAAGAGCGACTGTACCCACCGGCTTAACAAGCGGGAGGCGTCAAAAGAGGACATTGTTCTTTCCCTTTCCAACGTCATGGCCGTAAAGGTAATTGACTTCCTTAAGCGGGCCCGGGTTACCTCGGGCCGGGTGGTTTTAACCGGGGGAATTACCCTGAACCGGCATATCCTTACGTTTATCCGCAGCCTTGCCCCGGGGATAGAATTTATTGTACCTGGGGAGGCCCCCGTTTTTGAGGCCCTGGGGGCGGCGGCCCTGGCAAGAGAATCGGGCAGCCCTCTGCCGCCGGAAGGCAGGCTCCTTAAACCCACCGAGATCCGCTTTGGAACCCTCCCGGCCCTTAAGGACTGGGCACAGAAGGTCCGTTTCTTTAACACCGCGGGAGAGGCCGGGACCGCAGCCGCCGGGGGGGAGGGTGTTTCTGGCGGCAGGGTCGAAGCGGGCAGGCGTTATATCCTGGGGGTAGACGGCGGTTCCACCACCACCAAGGCATGCCTGGTGGACATGGAGACCGGGGAAATTGCTGCGAGCCACTACGGCCGTACCCACGGGGATCCCGTTAAAGCCCTCAAGAAATGTCTGCAAATTATAGAAGAAAAGGCCGCCGCCGATACGGGGGGGGTAAAGCCGGATATTTGTCTAACCGCCGCCACCGGTTCCAGCCGGGAAATTCTGGGGGTTTTTCTGGGAACCCCCGGGGTCTACAACGAGATCATCGCCCATGCGGTGGGTACCACCCACTTTGATCCCGGGGTGGAGACGATCTTTGAAATCGGCGGCCAGGACGCCAAGTACGTACTGCTTAAAAACGGCGTTCCCATCGACTATGCGATGAACGAAGCCTGTTCCGCCGGAACCGGTTCTTTTCTGGAAGAAAGCGCCTCGGGGGATCTCTCGATCCACAGCGCGCCGGAAATCGGCCCCCTGGCCCTTATGGCGGACGCCCCCTTGAAATTCGGGGAACACTGTTCGGCCTTTATCAACAGCGACATCCGCAAGGCGGTTCAACAGGGGGCCACCAGGGAAAATATCACCGCCGGCATTGTCTGTTCGATTGTGGCCAATTACCTTAACCGGGTGGTGGGAAACCGCACCATCGGCGGTAAAATTTTCCTCCAGGGCGGGGTGGCCAAAAATCCGGCGGTCCCCCTGGCTTTTGCTATGATGCTGGACAAGGAAATTCTGGTGCCCCCCTCGCCGGAACTGATGGGCTGTTTTGGGGTGGCCCTTCTGGCCAGGCGCAAGCACAGCGAGGGACTCCTGGCGGAAAAAGCTGTGGATCTAAAGGAACTGGAGGCCCGGGAAATTGTCTATGAGCAGGTCTTTAAGTGCCAGAGCTGCGACAACTACTGCCCCATCCAGGTTCTTAATGTGGCGAACCACAAGTACATGTTCGGCGGCAGGTGCAACAAGTATACCAACATGCGAAAACAAAGGGCGGACCTGCAGCCCGCGGACGTCCCGGTTTTGGACTATGTGGAAAAACGGCAGAAGCTGATGTACGAAGAGTATGCCGCTCCGGGGGGGAGCGCGGAACCCGCGGCGGGCGAAGCGGGTTTCAAGCAGGCTGTTCCCCTCAAGACAGCTTCTTCGCTTCGCGGGTTTACCGTGGGTATTCCCCGGTGTTTTTCCACCCATTCCCTCTACCCCCTCTATTCCTGGTTTTTCTACGAACTGGGCATAAAAACCTTTCTTTCCACCGATGTGGTCCACGAAGGGGTGGCCCGGGCGGAATCCACCTACTGTTTCCCCGCGGAAATTGCCCACGGGGCGGTGCAGGACTGCCTGAACCGGGGGGCGGATTATGTGCTGCTGCCCCATTTCCGGGATATGCCCAGTTATGAAGAGGAGGTACACGCCAATTTTTGTCCCATTACCCAGAGCCTGCCCTACTATATTGAAAAGGCCTTTCCCGAGGTGGAAAAAAAGGTCTGGCTGCCCCTGGTGGTCAGTTTTAAGTTCGGCGAAGAAAAAGCCCTGGAGCTTTTCCGGGAGGTAACGGCAAAACTCGGCATAGGCGAGGGGGAAACCCGGGCCGCCTTCAAAAAGGCCCTGGCCAAACAGCAGGAATTCTTCCAGGCGGCCCGGCGGCTGGGGCAGGAAGCCCTGGAAGAAGCCCGCCGGGCGGGGCGTCCGGTGATAGCCCTTTTGGGCAGGCCCTACAACGCCTTTACCAATGAAGCCAACATGGGGATTCCCCGGAAATTTGCCACCCGGGGCTATTCGATCATTCCCTTCGATATTCTTCCCTTTGAAGGAGAGGCGATCTTTCCCAACATGTACTGGTATTACGGCCAGCAGGATGTCAAGGCCGCCGCATTTCTCAAAAAAGAAGACAATGTTTACGTTACCTATATTACCAACTTTTCCTGCGCGCCGGATTCCTTCATCCTCCACTACCTTAAATGGATCATGGGTCAAAAGCCCTTCCTGGTGCTGGAGCTGGACTCCCACTCCGCCGACGCCGGGGTGGATACCCGGGTAGAGGCGTTTCTGGATATTATCGACGGCTACCGGGCCAAGCGGGACGAACTGGAAATGGAGCGGTACAGCAACGGCTGGAAGTTTGTCTACGAGCCTGCCGCCCCCGCAGGGGAGGAGATCCGCATAGACAACGAAAAAACCGGCGAGCGGGTGCCTGTCCGGCACAACCAGCGGGTCAAGGTGCTGCTTTCCAACATGGGGGCGATCTCCACCGAATACACCGCCGCCGCGGTACGGAGCCTGGGGATCAACGCCCAGGCCCTGCCGGTGGCCACCGCCAAAACCGTGCAGGTCGCCCGGGCCCACGCTTCGGGGAAGGAGTGCGTTCCCAGCCACCTGGTGCTGGGGAGCGCCCTCCAGTTCTTTGCCGGCAGGGAATACCGCAAAGACGAGCTTTACCTTCTTTTTGTGCCGATCACCACCGGCCCCTGCCGGACCGGCCAGTACTTTGTGTACTACGAAAACCTCTTCCGGGACATGCGGCTGGAAAATGTGGTGGTCTTTATCCTTTCGGCGGATAATTCCTACGGCGAGTTGGGGCCGGGCTTTGCCAAAGAAATGTGGCGGGGCTTTGTTTTGGCGGATTACCTTAAGGACGTACAGTGCGCCCTTAAAACCACGGCGGCAGACCCTGTTAAGGCCCTGGCGGATTTTGAAAAATCCTGGCGGGTCCTTATGAACATTGTGGAACACGATCCCAAAAAGGTGTGGCATGGTCTTAGGCAGGTGGCGGCGGATGTCAAAAAAATACCCCTGGCACGGCGCGCCGTGGACTGCCCCCGGGTTCTCGTGGTGGGGGAAATCTATGTGCGCCGGGACGACTTTGCCGTGGGGGAGCTGATCGATCTAATGAGCCGCCGGGGTATTGTGGTAAAGGTGGCAAATATAGCCGAGTGGATCCATTATCTGGACTTTGTACGGGAATACTCCCTTAAAAAACTTATCAAGCTAAAAAAACCCGGTGGACGGATCTTTTCCCAGCCCTGGCGGGATTTGCAGAAGCTCAAGCTTGAAGAGTGGTGGAAACATTCGGTGGAAAAAAAGGTTATTTCGATCCTTAAGCCCACAGGGCTTGTTCCCGAAACTCCCCATGATATGCACGAGATCATGGCCAATACCCAAAAGTATTTCCTTAACCTCGAGCTCAATTCGGAGATTGCCGTATCCAGCGGCGTGGCTGCCACCGCCATGGAGCAGGGTTATTCGGGGATAGTCAACATAAGCCCCTTTGCCTGTCTTATAGGCCGGGTCATTGAAGGGATCTTTACCCCCTGGGCACGGGAGCGAAATTATCCTATCCTTTCGGTAGAGGTAGACGGTAACCTTCTGCCCCCCAATATCATCAACAAGCTGAACATCTTTATGGTCAACGTCCTCCGCTTCCGGGGGACAGGGGATCTTTCCGGTTTGGTGGATCCGCCCCGGGTATTTCCGGGGAGCGCCGAAGCCGGCGGAATCTCCCGCGGCGGGACGGCGGAGGGTGAGGAACTGCCCCTGGCGGCGGGGAAGTAGGGCCCCCGGCCTGGCCGGAAACCTGCCGGAACTGTTTGGCAGTCCGGCAGGTTTTAAGAGGGTCTTTTATCAGCGGGCATAACCTGCCGCCTTGGGGCGGGGAAAACCATATTTTGAGGAGGAAAACAGATGAAAAAACACTGTGGGAGGGCGATCTGTGCGGCGCTGTGTGCGCTTTTGTTTGTAACTGGCTGCGCCAAAAAGGAAACCGCCGGGGAAAAGACATTCACCATTGCCACCGACACCACCTTCGCGCCCTTTGAGTTCCAGAATGCCCAGAGCCAGTACGTGGGGATCGATATTGACCTGCTAGCGGCCATTGCGGCGGATCAGGGATTTGTCTATGACCTTAAGCCTCTGGGATTCAGCGCCGCCGTGGCGGCCCTGGAATCCAGCCAGGCCGACGGGGTTATCGCCGGGATGAGCATCACCGCCGAAAGGCAGCAAAAATACAACTTTTCCGCTCCCTACTACGATTCCGGGGTGGTCATGGCGATCCGGGCCGGGGATGATACAATTAAAAGCTACGCCGGCCTGGCGGGAAAACGGGTGGCGGTAAAGACCGGCACCGAAGGAGCTGCTTTTGCCGAATCCATCCAGAAAGACTATGGCTTTGATCTGGTCTACTTTGACGAATCCCCCTTTATGTACGAGGAAGTCAAGGCGGGCAACTCCAGCGCCTGTTTCGAAGATTACCCTGTCATGGGCTACGGTATCTCCCAGGGGAACGGCCTTAAAATGGTAACGGGCATGGAAAAGGGTTCAGCCTACGGATTCGCGGTCCTCAAGGGGAAAAATCAGGACCTCCTGGCGATGTTTGATCAGGGCCTGATTAACGTAAAGGCCAACGGAACCTACCAGGCGATCCTGGACAAGTACATCAGGACCGAATAGCGGCGGTGAAGGCGTAAAACGGCGGTCCTATGGATTTTGCGCTGGTAATGAAGGATGTGTTCCCCCTGCTCATGCGGGGAATGGTGATTACGGTGGAAACCACCATCGCCGCCCTGGTTATCGCCCTTTTCCTGGGGCTTTTCTTTTGCCTGCTGGGAATGTCGAAATTTACCGTTCCCCGGATCATCGCCCGGTTTTACATCTGGGCCATCCGGGGAACGCCCCTTTTGGTACAGACCTTTTTTGTTTACTTCGGCGTACCCCAGCTTATTCAGTCCCTGGGCTTTAATTTCCGCCTGTCCCCGCTGGCGGCGGGGATCATCACCCTGTCGGTAAACGCCGGGGCCTACATCGCCGAAATTTTCCGGGGGGGCGTCCAGGCCATTGACCGCGGCCAGATGGAGGCGGCCCGGAGCCTGGGGCTTTCCCACTACCGCGCCATGTTCAGGATCATCCTGCCCCAGGCGCTTCGCATTTCCATCCCCTCCCTGGTAAACCAGTTTATCATCAGCTTAAAGGATACGTCGATTGTGTCGGTGATCAGCCTGGCGGAGATTGTCTACGAGGCCAAGATCTACATCGGCAGGACCATGCAGTCCTTTGCCACCTGGACCGTTGTGGGGGCGGTATACCTGGGGATTATCACCGTTCTTTCCCAGATTTCCGCCCATGTTGAAAAAAGGCTTGACTATGGCGCCAATAAAAAACATACGCACTGAGGCTGCGGGCGGCGGCGGTACGGCGCGTATTCCGGCGGGGACTGCTTTTTGGGGGAAGGCTCCGGCTGACCGGCCCGTAAAGGTCTCCGTTACGGATCTGCATAAATCCTTTGGCCGCCTGGAAGTACTCAAGGGGATCAGCATGGAAGCCCGCGAGGGAGACGTAACCTGTATCATTGGGCCCTCCGGTTCCGGCAAGTCAACGTTTCTGCGCTGCCTTAACATGCTGGAAAAACCCAGCTCCGGCACCGTTATTGTGGACGGCCACGAAATGACCAACCGGCACGTCAACCTAAACAAGGCCCGGCGCAGTATCGGTATGGTGTTCCAGCAGTTCAACCTGTTTCCCCATTTAACGGCCAAGCGCAATATCATGTTTGCGCCGGTAGATTTGGGGGTGATGCGCCACAAAGAGGCCGAGGCAAAGGCGCTGGAACTCCTGGCCCGGGTGGGCCTTTCAGACAAGGCAGACGCCTACCCCTGGCAGTTGTCCGGAGGCCAGCAGCAGCGGGTGGCCATTGCCCGTTCCCTGGCCATGAACCCCGACATAATGCTCTTTGACGAGCCCACCAGCGCCCTAGACCCGGAAATGATCGGCGAAGTGCTGGGGGTGATAAAAGAGCTGGCCATGGCAGGCATGACCATGATCATCGTAACCCATGAAATGAACTTCGCCCGGGAAATAGCCGGTACTGTGATCTTTATGGAAGACGGTAAAATCCTGGAACAGGGCAGCCCTGCCGGGGTCTTCCAAAATCCGAAAGAAGAACGGACGCGGAAATTCCTCAGCCTGATTGTGGATCAGGGCTGAACCCGGTCTGGAATCTCCCGGAGGGTTTTGCCGCCGGGGAAAACTTTGCAGCCCCTCCCGGTTCCCCAGGCACGCTTACCCCATGATTACCGCCGCCGCCAAAATTCCCCCGCAAAAGACCAGGACCGCCGCATCTGCGGGGCGGAAGGGGCAGCGCCTGCTCCCGGAAAGACGGGTCCGCAGCTTGAAGCCCCTTAGTTCTGCCGATATGGCGCCCCCTTCGATTTTTCTTACCGATGAAATAAGCAGAGGGGCGCAGAGGGGCAGGATCAGCCGGATCTTCCTAAAAACATTCTTTGTGTCAAAATCTACCCCCCGGGCTGTCTGGGCTTCCATGATCCCCGCCATCTCTTCTGCAAAGAGGGGGATAAACCGCATGGCTGTGGTAAGTACAAAGACGTATTTGTAGGGAATCCGCAGGTAGCGGACCAGTACGCCGGCGATGTCGCTGGTTTTGGTTACCGACAGCATCAGCGCCAGGGGTCCGGCGGCGGCGATCAGCCTGAGTACAAAGAGGAGGGAAAAACTTAAGCCTGGTCCGGTAATGTAAAACCCTCCGGGAAGACGCAGAAGGATTACCCCCTCCCGGATAAAAAGAACCTGAACCGTAAAGAGTATCAGCGAGAATTTAAGGAGGGAAAGAAAAATCCGGCTGGACCGGCGGAATGTTCCCGAAAGGGCGGAAAGGCAGAGGGTAAAAACAATAACCAGGGCCGGCATAAGGTGGTTCATCGTAAGAAACCCCGAGGCGCAGAGGACAAAGGCCAGGATCAGTTTGGTCAAAGGGTTAAGGCGGTGAAGCAGGGAATTGCCGCCGATGTAGTCAAGCAATCCTGTCATGGATGGCCTCCACCATTTCATCCACCGTGTATACCCCTTCAAACACCGGTCCCAAGGCCAAAGCCAGGGCTGGTATCTGGGCGGGCAGGAGGGAGGCGGGGGCCAGCAGCGCCCGGTTTTTCATTGCTTCCCTGACGGAACAGTCGGCGGCGAGCCTGCCCCCGCTGAGGATCAGTGCCCGCCGGGCATAGTCGCAGGCCGCTTCCATATCATGGGTGATCATCAGTACCGCCGTTCCTTCCCGGTTCAGTTCCGCCAGGGCCCCCATAACCAGGGTACACTCCCGGTAATCGAGGCCCGTGGAAGGTTCGTCCAGGATAAGCAATTCCGGTTTGAGGGCCAGCGCCGAAGCCAGGGCGATTCGCTGCCGTTCTCCCCTGCTCATGCCAAAGGGTTCCCGCTCCCCCGGCAGGGAAAATCGTTCCAGCATTTCTTTACAGCGTTTTTCCCGCTCCTCCCTTTCGCCGGGGAAAATGTTTTGCAGGCCAAAGAGGATCTCCTCCCGCACGGTACTGCGGCAGATCTGCCGGTCTGGGTTCTGAAAGAGAAAGCCCGTCCGGCGGGCAAGGACGCTGGTCTTGGTCCGCCGGGTATCCATGCCCGCGGCGATCACCGCGCCCGAGAGGGGTCTAAGGAGGCCGTTGCAAAGCCGGGCCAGGGTGGATTTTCCGGCGCCGTTTTCCCCCAACAGGACGGCAAATTCCCCTGCCATCAGGCGAAAGGATATGTCCTGTAAAAGGGGAGGGCCGTTTTTCGTGTAGGCAAAACTGACCCGGTCAAAGCGGAGCGCTTCTTTCGGCGATCCGCCGGCCCGGGAACTGTCCGCAGGGCCCCCGGCGGGATCACCGGGGCCGCCGCCGGGGTTACCCGGTTTTACCCCGCAGTCTGCCCCTAAAATACCGGCGGGGCAGACTTGCCGTACCATGGCCTCCGCCTGGGCAAGGTTAACCGGCGGGTCCCCCCTGTAGAGACCCGCCTGCCGGAGTTTCTCCGCCAGGGTACTTATCCGGGGAATGTCGACCCCTGCCGCTTCAAGCCGTTCCCCCCGGCGGAGAACCCCGGCGGCGTCCCCCTCTAGGATCAGCTCCCCCCGGTCCATCACCGCCAAACGGTCCACAAATTCACAGAGGAGCGCTATCTTTTGTTCAATAACGATAATTGTGATCCCCTGTTCTTGATTGAGTTTTTTCAGGTACTCAAAAACCCGCCGGGAAGAAAGGGGATCCAGTTCTCCCGTGGGCTCATCCAGCAGGAGGATCGAAGGCCGCAGGGCGGTAACCGCGGCGATGGCCGTCTTTTGCTTCTGTCCGCCGGAAAGGGAACTGAGCGCCCTGTCCCGCAGCCCGGCAATGCCCGCCTGGGCCAGGGCGCTTTCCAGCCGTTCTTCAATTTCTTCCGGGGAAAAGCCAAAATTTTCCAGGCCAAAGAGGATCTCGTCCTCCACCGTAGAAGAAAGCATCTGGCCGTCGATGTCCTGGAGTACGTTTCCCACATGGCGGGCAAGGATTTCCGGCCCTGTTTCGATGGTATCCAGCCCTTTGACCCGCAGTTCTCCAAAAAAATCGCCCGGAAAACGGCGGGGAACAATCCCGTTAATGGCATAACCCAGGGTAGTTTTTCCCGCTCCACTGGGACCGGTGATGCCGATAAACTCCCCCGCCGCGGCCTTAAAACAAATGGTCCTCAGGGAATCCCTTTCGCTTCCCCGGTAACGGAAACTAACCCGGTCAATGACGATCATGGTTCAGTCTTTTTTCAGCGCCGTCTTGAGGGGCAGGCAAAGAACGCTGACAATGAGGGCGTTGATGGCCGCGGTTCCAAAGATGATCGCCAGAAATACCGCCAGGGGGGTAGGTTTGATCCGGACCCCCGCATAGTAGATCAGGTACATGACTCCAATGAAGGTAAACCCCGAAACCAGGGTACTCAAGAAAGTCGCAGCAAAGGGTTTTAGGGGGATTTTTGTGTTCACCGGAATTCTGGCCAGGAGGCACATTGCCAGGGCCCCCGTTAATTCACTGGCAAAGTTGATATAGGGCTGGCCGGGGAAAAACTGGCACACCGCCCCGGAAAGAAGGCCGATAACTGCCGCCTCGGTAAAACGGGGTCTGATCAAAAGGATGATCAGGCAGTACATGGCGATGATAAAGTTGGGCTTCATCCCGAAGTTGATAACGGATCCGGCAAAGAATTTAAGGACCGCCCCGGCGGCGAGGAGTATACCGGTAAGTAAAATCTCCGTTGTACCCAGACCCTTCTTTTCGGCGGCGGCCGCTTCCCGCCTGCGTCCCGTCCCCTGATCGGGGATTCCATCTGTACGTTCTTTCATAAACCGCAGTCTCCTTAATAATAAATTACGTTTCTTTGTATAGAAACAGTTTCTATACAAAGAAACAGAAAATTGATATTTTGTCAAGGGGTATTTTCAAAGATTTTCATAGACCCTTTCTAAAACCGGAAAAACGGGTTTTCCGGCATGGAGAAAAACAGGGGCAGGAAGTTCATTCGCAGTGGGGTTTGATACCCCGCCGCTTGCGGCGGGGAGGTTCATTGAAAGGCCCTGATCCGTTATAATGGTAAAGAAGATGGGAATCAACAAAAAACTCAAGTATGCCCTGGTGCTTTCCGGGGGCGGCGCCCGGGGACTTGTTCATGTGGGGGTACTCTGCGCCCTGGAAGAAGCGGGCTACCCGCCCCCTTCGTTGATAGCGGGAACCTCCATGGGGGCGATCATCGGCGGCCTTTATGCTTCGGGGATGAAGCCCCAGGGTATCAGGCGTTATGTGCTGGAAGAGCTGGACATACCCGGGTTTATGGAAAGTCCCCTCTTTAGGCTGGAAGGGCCCTTGGGCAAGCTGTTTCAGACCGGGCAGATCATCGGGAACATTGCCACCAGGCCGGGACTCGATTCCGGGGGCAAGGTACTGGCAATTTTGGAAAAACTAACCGGAGACAAAAAAATAGAAGACTGCGGCATCCCTTTTATATGCAACGCCGTGGATCTTGGATCCGGCAGGGAAATCATCTTTCGTTCCGGTTCCCTGGCGGCGGCGATCCGGGCTTCCATGTCCTTCCCCGTTTTTTTTGAACCCTGGATCGAGGGGGATCTTTGCCTAGTGGACGGCGGGATAGCCGACAATATGCCGGTAAAATCCGCCCAGGAGGCGGGAAGGGCGCTGGGGATCCGGCGAATCCTGGCGGTAGACACCCGGCGCTGGCAGGACATGCCGCCGGATACCTTCAAAAATGGCTTCAGCATCATCCTACGCTGTTTTGAGGCCATGGTCCACGTATCGGAAACCGCCGCCGCCCGGAAGAAGCGCCGGGACAGATCGCCGCCGGTGCTGGTTCTCTGCGCTTCGGATAAAACGCCGGTTACCGGTTTTTCCCGCAAACGGCAGCTCCTTAAACTGGGCCAGGCGGCGGTCCGTACCAGCGGAGCGGAACTGGGGATCTTTTTTGGTACAGGCTTTAGGGCCGCCGCCGCCCGGTTTCGCCGGCCTTTTGACAGATGCGGTATTCAAAGCGATACTTATTATACGGGGGAAGCATAATGCCCGGTCTGGGAAAAAGTATAGAAGCCCTGCTGGAATCCTACGGAAACTACGGTCTGGTAAATCCCGCGGGAGAGGCGAATCTTCCCTCCAAGAGGAGTATAGAGGGGATCCTCCGGGAATTGATAGAGCTGCTTTTCCCCGGTTTTGGGGAAATGGAATCCCTGGATCACGATAAACTGGCGCTGATCACCGCGGAGCGGGTAAACCGGGCCGCCCGGAATCTGGAACAGGAGGTAGAAAAGAGCGTTGCCTTTGGACTGCGGCTCTTCCGGGCACAGAATTCCGGCGAGGAACCCTTTCGGGGGTGCCGGCCCGGAGCGGAGCTTCTGGTAAGTGATTTTTTCAGGGAACTCCCCGCCGTCAGGCGGCTTTTGGATCTGGATATCCGGGCCGCCCTTGGGGGGGATCCGGCGGCGGCAAGCACCGAAGAGGTGATCCTTGCCTATCCGGGGCTGGAGGCAATTGCCGTTCACCGGCTGGCCCGCTTTTTCTGGACCCGGGGGGTGCCCCTTATCCCCCGGATGATGAACGAGATCGTCCACCGCAGAACCGGCATCGACATTCACCCCGGGGCCGAAATCGGTGAATCCTTTTTTATAGATCATGGTACGGGGGTGGTGATCGGCGAAACCACCGTGATCGGGAACAATGTTAAACTCTACCAGGGGGTAACCCTGGGGGCCCTTTCGGTCAAAAAGAATCTGACGGGCAAAAAGCGGCATCCCACCATAGAAGACGACGTAACCATCTATTCCGGGGCCACCATTTTGGGGGGAGATACGGTCATAGGCCGGGGTTCGGTCATAGGGGGCAATGTCTGGATCACCGCCCCGGTTCCCCCGGGCTCTACAGTTTATGTGGAAAACTCCAGCCAGATAAGGAGAAAACGCCGGTAAGGTCTACGAGGGCTGATGGGGGGATGTAAAAAACCGTTTCCGGTGGTATACTAAATGTATGGATGGATACCTGTGGTATCAATGCCAGAAAAGGGCAAAAGGGAAAGTAAGGGTAAAAAAAACTGTTTACTTTCAGAGAAAATCTGCCGATAATGAGACGGGGAGAGGTATCTTATGCGGAAAAAAAAAGGACCGGTTCTTTTTTTTCACAATATAAAACCCCATGTTGTGGCTGCGGTTATGATTTTTGCCGCAGCCGCTGTCCACGCCCAAACGCGGGACGATATTCGTGTCTATGTTCCCAGGCCCGTGGCCGAGGCCGGAGGCGTGGAACAGCAGAATTTTTTTGAAGAAAATTTTAAAGCCGAGGTGTCCGGCGCGGGATACGGCCTGGCGGAAAACATAAGCCAGGGGGACTATACCCTGCAGTTAACGATAAAGGGCAACGAATTCTATGAAGACTATGAAGGCGAAGAACAATACGACCTTCTTATTCAGCTTTTAAGGAATTCCGACGGCGTTGAAATGGTACAGTTTACGTTTCCTTTTACTGAACTTGAAGAAATGTACGAATGGAACCTGTATCTGGTGTACCAGGCCCTGGCCAACGTGCCCATGACCAAGTTAACCGCCATTCCCAAGACGGATCATTGGCGCAACAAGTGGCTTTATGTGGGCCTGGCCGGCGGAATAGACGTTTCCTGGATTGTCGCCAAATCCTATGTTAAAAATGCGCAGTCCGGCGAGGCGACAGGGCTGGGGTATGACCAGGCATCGCTGGAGCCTGCGGTGGCGGCCATGATAGAATACCATTTTTTAAAATTTGTATCCGCCGAAATCGACGCGAAACTCCGGTTTTATTCGCTGGAGGGGTATAACCATTCCTTTGCCCCATCTCTGGCGGCGGTTCTAAAGGGGGTCCTAAAACCCAGCGATCAATTTATGCTTGAGCTCTACGGCGGGGTGGAGTTCCCCATGGCAACCTCGGTGGAGGTAAAATTGCCCGTCATGGCCGTTCTGGGGGGGATTCAGCTTGGCATCCGCGGGGGTGAAATGGGGGCGCTGTTTATGGACATCAGCGTTACCTATGACCTGGGGAATACGAAGACCAGCAATAACTGGGGGAACGGGGAGTACCACCGTTTTCAGCTTGGGGTGATGATGGGTTACAAGCTGGGCTTCTTTGACAAGCTGCATGAGAACCTTACTAAATGAAGAAGCCGGGCTTCGAAAAGCCGGGTTGTTTTGAAAAAATGAAGGATGAAGTTGCTGCATGAAGAGGCTGTTTTTTCTTGTGCTTTTGGCAATTGTACCCGTTTTTCTTTTTGCCCAGCGGAATTTCAGCCAGAAGGGTCCAGGGACGGCGACCATCAATTCGCCGAATCTGTCTTTGATCCACCCCTCCCTTGCCATAGGTACCCAGGTCCGGGTAACCAATACCGAAAACGGCAAGGAATCCATGGCCACCGTTACCGGCCGTATAGCCGCTTCGACAGACCGGATCGCCGATGTTTCCACCGGCCTGGCGGCGGTGCTGGAGATGTCCACATCGGGGGCAACCCCCATATTGATTGAAACGGTGAGTCCCCCCAGGACTCCCAAGCCGCAGCCCGTGGCCGCCGCCACCGAACCGGCGGAGGAACGGCCCCCGGAGGAGCCTCCGGCAGAGCCGCCGCCGGAAGAGCCTCCGGCAGAAGAACCCCCCGCGGAAGAGCCGGCGGAGGAACCCAAGGGAAATCCTCCGGCAGAGGAGGCCCCCAAGGGCGGAGAGCCGGCCAAAACGGATCCGCAGCAAAAGGACGACCGGAATTTCAACATTTACAATATCATCATGTCTCCCGGCGCCATGGCCACCGGATCCGAGGTTACCTATGCGGATCCCGCCAAGACCGGCGGTGAAGGCGGCGGTAATTCGGGATCGGCGGCGCCGGTCATAGTTCCCCCCGCCGCGGCTCCCGCTCCGGTAATAGTAACCCCCACGTCTCCGGCCACATCGGCCCCCTCTTCGGCCCCGGCGCCGGTTCAACAGATATTCGCTCCCATTCAGGCGCCTTCCACGACTCCCGCGTCTACCGTTCAGCAGCCCGTAACCCAGCCGGTCGCCCCCGGGGCTTCCCCGCCGCCGGCCTATGCTTCCGCACCGGCAGCCCAGCCTCCAGTGTATGCTCCGGCTCCCCAAGCTCCGGCCTACGCTCCGGCTCCACAGCCCCTGGCTTATGCACCTGCGCCTGCTGCACCCGCTCCTGCCGCCCAGGCCCCGGCGTATGCTCCGCCACCCCAGCCTCCGGCCTATGCCCCCGCACCGGTTCCGGCCTATGCACAGCCCTCCGCCGGGGCGCCGGCCAGAATCATGCCCGCGGTTCCCGCGGTAGGATCCGGCAACTACCGGGTTCAGGTTGGTTCCTTTGCCAATGAATTCGGCGCAAGACAGTTCTACGATCTCCTTCAAAGGGGCGGTTTTTCCCCCGCCTATGAGCGGTATGAAAGCTATATCCGGGTGGTGCTGGCCAGGGTAAACGCTGCGGATCTGCCGGAGGTAGCCCGGCGGCTTGGCCTGCTCGGCATCAGGGAAGTCTGGATCCGTAAAGAATAGATCCCCTTTAACCGTGGTCTAATTGTGTCATGAGACGAACCGGCGGTTCGTCCTGATATGACCTAAGGCCGTTAATCCCTGGGGAAACACGAGGTCCACGTTGATCCGGGTGGTTTTATTTGGCGTAGCTCTGGTGATAACCACAGGAACGCCGCCGGTAAACCTGCGGCTGGAAGGAAAGATGGCCGCAACCCTCCTTCCTCCCCGGTCCATTTTATCGGGGCGTATCGAGGTTTATCCGGGGGTATAAACCGGGGCGGGAACGTCGCCGCCGTCAAAGGGGGCAAGGGCCCTGTCCATGCCGGCGGCAATGCCGGCATCTATCCAGCCCTTATTCGCCATACCGTAGAGAATCTGTATGGCGTCGCCGTGGTTCCGCCCTGGATGGCAGGGCCGTTCCTCACTGACCGTCTGGTAAATGTCATGCAGGCCAAAAGCCGGGAATTCCGGTCCAGTTCTTCCGCTTTTTTCCAAAATCGCCGCGGGGGTGGCGAGCTTGCCGATGTCGTGGAGGGAAGCGGCCAAGTAAAGCTGGGCCCGCTCTTCGCGGGTATAGCCGTAGTATCCGCCCATGAGCCAGGTCCTGGCAGCATCCTTGTTGCCCCTCGGCTAGAAGTTTTGGCGGGGCCAAAACTCCATCTAAAGCATGTTCACACCGCCATCAAGAGGGGAACCTGCGCGGCTTCGCCGCTTGGTTGGGGTTCCCGTGGCAGCGAGGGTCCCGCCTACAGGTGTGGGTCTGGAAACAGGCCGCCCTTCATGGTACACTGCGTACATGGGTATGTATAAACCGGTGGATCAAAAGGTAAACTTTCCCCAACTGGAAGAAGAGATCCTCGCCCTCTGGGAGGCCCAGGGGACGTTTAAGGAATCTGTCCGGCGGCGGGAGGGGGGGGAAGACTTTGTCTTTTACGACGGTCCTCCCTTTGCCACGGGGATGCCCCACTTTGGCCACTTTGTGCCTTCTACCATTAAAGACATTATTCCCCGGTACAAGACCATGCGGGGTTTCCATGTAGAGCGGCGTTTTGGCTGGGACTGCCACGGGCTTCCGGTGGAGACCTTAATCGAAAAAGAATTGGGGCTTAATTCCAAGTCCGATATTGAAGCCTTTGGGATCGCCCGGTTTAACGAAGCCTGCCGGGATTCGGTGCTGCGCTATGTGGGTGAATGGCGGCGGGTGATTACCCGGCTGGGGCGCTGGGTGGATTTTGACAACGACTACAAAACCATGGATCCCCCCTATATGGAAACGATCTGGTGGGTCATGAAGTCCCTCTGGGAAAAGGGGCTCCTCTACGAGGGCCACTACATTCTGCCCTACTGTCCCCGGTGCGCCACGGTGCTTTCCAACCACGAACTTAACCTGGGGGGATTCAAGGATGTCCACGATCCGGCGATCACCGTGCGCTTCAAGATCACCGGGGCGGTGCCCGGCAGTCCCGCCGCAAAGGTGGAGCCCGCCGACCTGGCGGAGGGTTCCGGCGGGGCGGCCTGGCTTTTGGCCTGGACCACTACTCCCTGGACGCTCCCTTCCAACCTGGCCCTCACGGTGGGGCCTGAGATCGACTACGCCCTGGTTCAAGATGGGGCGGATCGTTACATCATCGCCGCCGCCCGGCTTTCCGCCTACTACCGTAACGAGGGGGACTACAAGATCCTCTGGATCAAAAAGGGAGCGGAGCTTACGGGGATCCAGTACGAGCCCTTGTTCCTTTACTTTGCCGACGCGGTGGAATCCGGCGCTTTCCGGACCTATCCGGGGGATTTTGTGTCCACCGAAGACGGCACGGGGATTGTCCACACCGCGCCGGGGTTTGGCGAGGATGATCAGCGGGTTCTCAAGGGCACGGGGGTTCCGGTGGTTTGTCCCATCGACGCCGAGTGCCGCTTTACCGAGGAGGTTGCCGATTACCGGGGGCTCTTTGTCAAGGA
>JAITHE010000082.1 GCA_031280125.1 Treponema sp. | reverse complement strand
ATCAGCGTGGTTGCCACGATCTTTCCGCCCTGGGATTTTGTCCGGGCCATAGCGGGCATCAGCGGAGACGGCGGGGCGGCGGAAAGCGGCGTGGAGCTTACCATGCTCCTCAAGCCCGGATCGGAAAGCCATTCCTACGAACCGTCCCCCCAGGACATTATCGCCATACAAAACTGCGATGTGTTTATCTATGTGGGGGGCGAAAGCGATGAATGGGTGGACCGGGTGCTGGACTCCATGGACACCTCACGGATGAAGATCATCTCCCTCATGGACTGCGTGGAAGTGGTGGAAGAAGAAATCGTGGAGGGCATGGAAGAAGAGGAGGAGGAAGAAGAAGGCCCGGCCTACGATGAACACGTATGGACTTCTCCCCGGAACGCGAGCCTGATCGTCCAAAAAATTTCCGGCGCCCTTTGCGAGGCGGACCCTAACCGGGCCGCCCTCTACCAGGCCAATACGGCGGCCTACCAAAAAGAACTGGACGCACTGGACGGGACGTTCCGGGAAATCACAGGCGGAGCCGCCCGCCGTACCTTGATCTTTGGGGATCGCTTTCCCTTCCGGTACTTTACCGATGCCTACGGTCTGGACTACTACGCCGCCTTCCCCGGCTGCTCCACCGAAACCGAATGCAGCGCGGCGACCCTGGCCTTTTTGATCAACAAGGTGAAGGCGGAAAAAATTCCCGTGGTGTTTCACATTGAATTCTCCAACGGGAAAATAGCGGACGCCGTGGCCGAAGGATCCGGGGCGGAAAAACGGCTCCTCCATTCGGTTCACAATGTCAGCCGGGACGAACTGGCTTCGGGGGCTTCCTATCTGGGGCTCATGAAACAAAACGCCGAAACCCTCAGGGCAACCCTGCGTTAGCCGGGCGGCCCTGCGCCAGGGCCTATGACGGCCCGCGGGGATGCGGCGGGCGGAACAGGGCCTTTAACCGGAAAGCCGTTCCCGCCGCCGTTCCAGATCCCTCCGCAGTCCCGGCGGCAGCGCCCCGCCCTCCGCGCCGTTTCCCTCCGGCGTCAGGGCAGCTTCGATATAGGCAAGGGCCCGGTCTTTCCGGCCAAGATGCCGTTCCGCATCAATGGACAGCGCCCGCAGGGCCATTGCCCTGACCGCGGCGGCGCAGGGAACCTTCCAGGGATGGATCGTTCCGGACCCGGCGTCCGCCCCGGTCCTGCCGGCAAGCCGTAGCAGCGCCGCCCTTCCCTCTTCACGGCGGCCAGCGCGAAAACAGTCAAAGCCCAGCCGGAGACAGGACCGGGGATAATCCAGGGCCGCCGCTTCCAGCAGTTTTTCCGCCGTCTCCCCTTCATCCCCGGGAAACAGGCGGCCCGCTTCTTTCCGCAATCCGGGGCAAACGCCGCCGCTCAAAATCGCCCGCCGCCAGCTTAGGGCAAGGCGTTCCCCGTCGCAGCGAAAACCGCGGATCCCCTCCAGGGGAGCCGAAGCAATTTCCGTAAAGGCCCGGAAAAGCTCCGCCAGCCCGGCGATGTCCCTGACATTGTGATCACAGACTTGCCCCAGGGCCTGGCAGGGCCCGGACACTTCGTCTAAGGACGGGGCGGGAAATTCTCCGCCGGACCTCAAAAAGGCAAACCAGATATCCGGAGCCAGCGAACCCGGCATGTCCCCGGTACGATCAAGACCCAGCACCATAGTCTCTATGGTGGCCTGGGAACAGTTGGGTAGGATCCGTTTCCAGAGCCTCCGGGAGGGATGCAGGAGATCAACCTGGAAAAGCGCCGGAGCCTGGAATCCGTTCATAAGGCACCGGGTTTTAAGGATCTGACTGTCAAAGGCCTTGCCATTGTAGGTGGTAAGCAAGGGGGAACCCCCCGGAGATCCCTTCCAGCGGGCGGGGACGTTCTCCCCGATAAAGGCCAGAACCGCCCCCAGGAAATCCGCTTCCCCCGGATAGTCCAGCAATAAAAACTGGGTAATTTCAAGACCGTAAACATCCCCCGTTTCGGCCCCGGTAAAACGGCCAAAGGCGGCGAGGAAGGCCAGGGTTCCCGCTCCGCCGGAAAGACCGGTGGTTTCCAGATCAAAAAACAAAAAATGATCCGCCGCAACCAAAGCGGTTCTGCCGCATTCCCCAGACGGCGTGTTCATCCGGTAACGATCCAGATCCGGCAGCAGGTAACAAAGGGTAGCGGGCAGCGCCGGAGGTATTTCCAGGGGCAGGGTAAAGGTACGGCGCAGCGTTTTGTATCCGGCGTCTGTCCAGCCTTCCCTCCCCGGTTCCGTCCGGGCGGCGCCGATGGGCGGGCTGCCACGGAGAGCCAGAACCGCCGGATCCGGAAGGACCGTTTCGCCGCCCTGCCGCCGGATACGGGCCAGGCGGGCGCGAAGGTTTTGCACGGAACCAGTGTATCCCATTTGCGGAAAGGATAAAAGCGCCCAGGCCGCCCTGCCGGGGCCGGCGCTTTTTACAAAAACCGTTGTCTAATCTCAGAAACAAAGAGGACACCCGGCCCTTGAGGCAGCCGTGTAGAATAAGTTTAACGGCAAACCAGCTGCCGGAGGCAAACCATGAAAGGCTCAACCGGGTATTCACGGGTACCGGACGCGTCCCAAACCGCCTAAGGAAAAGCCCTTCGTGGAGCGGCTTATCGGCGCATTTCAGCGGGAGTGTCCTCAAGGTAGCGAGTACGAACACGTGGTTGACTTTCTCGCGCCTGATATGTTTTACTGGACGCAAGCCGCTTGATGCTCTCTACCTTGCGGGGTTAAGTCCAGGGCGGGGAATTAAACCCTTAGAGATTAAATAATTCGTTTTCTCACAGGCCCCCTTTTCCTATGGCGAATGAGGATGGCAAAAATACATTTTCAGCTTGGGGGGGGCATTGGCGTTTTCTCCCGTCAATCCGGGCCGCTTCGCCGGCCAGCGGGTTGTACAGCCGGTTCTTTGTCCCCCGCTTTATTTCCCGGGAAACCGAAGACTTGTCCTTCCCCAGCCGCTGTCCAATCTCAGTCAATGTCTGACGTTCAATATAACGCAGCCTGAATATTTCTTCCCGTTCCTCCAGGGTAATCCTCTGATAACTCATTTCCGCCTCTTAATCTTATTCTATTAGGTTGCGTTAGGAATTTCAGGCGGCCTTATATTTTTCAAACCACTTGGACCACTTCAAGTTAAATATCTCCGGCAAAGCCGGAGGATTATACCCGCTGTATGTAGACTTCCCGGCGTGCTAGTCTTCTTCTATACCCAGATCCTCGTCATCGCTCCCCTCAGGGACCGGCTCAACAGGGGCTTTTTCTTTTTTGTGAGCCCTGGAACGGGGGGGAAAGTTCCTGGGGGGATGATGGGTTCTGGTTACATAGAAAACCAGATAAAAATAGAAGATCAAAACCACCGTTACGGTGATGATCTCCCAGGATTTAATAATCTGGATCAAAAAATCTATCATCCCTTTTGCAAACATCTCCTTAAGGGATTATCGGCTTCCGGCAAGGCTTTGTAAATTCCTCAAAACTAGACGGGGCCGCCGTTCGGCGCAGGCGGAATCCCCTTCCCGGAGCCGCAGGGAACGCCGGTCTCCGGCAAAAAGGGCCGTTTCAAACCCCGCCGCCGCCCCGGGGATGATGTCGTTTCGCATGTCGTTACCGATGTAGAGGGTTTCTTCCGGACCTATCCCCCGGGCTGCAAGAACCTTCCGGGCTTTGGCAAATAACCGGGGCGAAGGTTTAGCCTCCTTCATGGTAAACGAATAGATAAGGAGCGCCGGATCAAAGCCCAATTTTTCCGGGGGCGCGCCGAAAAAGGCGCTGAACAACAGGGGAGAGAAAAACTGGGCGTTGGAGATGATCCCTAAAATAAAACCGGCGGCGGCCAGGGTACGGATCCTGTCTTCCGCCCCCGGCATGGGGTATACCGGATTAAGGGCCAGTTCGTAACGGAGGGCAAGCTCCCGGATTCCGCTTCCGTCCCAGCCGGGGGGAAGAGGCCCTCCATAGGCGGCCCAAATCTCTTCCACCGTCACTTCGGGCCAGGCCGTACCTGTCTCCCTTGCTTCCCAGTGCCGCCGTTCCACCTCCCGGCGGAAATGATCCTGCATGGCCGCCAAGGCATCCCCTTTTATCCGGCCCGGCGGACCGGCCCCCGGCCCGGCCTCCGCCGGCCCCGCAGCGATATCCCCCGCCCCGGAAATAAAGAGGGTTCCATAGAGATCAAAAAGCAACGCCCGGATACAGACCCCCTTCCGGGCGAGATCTTCCAGGGCAGGACCGGGGGGGATCAGGGCTTCCCAGGAGGGGTTTAAACCCGGCGGCAGCGGTTCCAGAGGCGGGGACAGCTTCCGGATAAGTTCTATACAGCGTCTTGTTTCCCCGTCTTTCACTGTTGACCTTCCGTTTCCAGCGCGGGAGGGCTGACGCCGATCAGAGAAAAGCGGCGGGGATCCAGGTACAGATCCAAAAGCCGGGACCGGGAAAGGCGCTGGCGAACCGGTTGAAGACTTTTCCGGTAAGCGTTCCGAAGGATGGTCCCCGTTCTTTCCCGGGAATAGGCCGTTTCCACGGCCCGGCGGTTAGCCTCCACCACCCCGGGATCGTCCCTCCAGTCTCCCAGGGCTTCCAGGAAGGGATTGGCCTTTCTAATCCGGTCCCGAACCTGCCCAATGGAAACGGCCATGCGGATGATCCTTTCCTGTGTATCCTCATCCATGATCCCAAAATCAAAAAAATCCCGGCCCAAAAAGACACTATCCAGCACAGTGGCGAGTGAGGAGGGGGTTTCCTTCCCAAAGGCCGCATATACCCCCGCCAGGGCCGCGCCGGCTTTTTTCCGAAGCGTCTCTGGTTCCACATATTCCACCGGAATGTTCAGGGCATTGTAGGAAAAATCAAAATGAATTCCCGCCGCCTCAAAATCCCGGCATACATAATCCAAGCGCCTCCCGGCGGCCGCCAGACCCGCGGTCCAGGGTTCAAGAAAGGAAAAACCGAATCCTTCTTTTATTGAAGTGCTTATAACCGCCCGGGCGGTTCCCAGGGTATCGGCAAAGGAGGCGGCCGCGCCGGTTTCAAATTCCGCGGGCAGTTCCAATTCCGCCGCCAGGGCCTTCCAGCGCCGGTATATGGGGCCGTCCTGATCCGTGGTAGGAGGCAGGGTAAGGGCGGCGCTTGTTTTTTCTGCGCCGGAACCGCTTCCCGGCGCGCCGGGGATATAGAGAGAAAGCAGCAACAGTTCCCCGACATTCTTCCGGCGGATCCCCCGTACGGGGTAAAGGTATCTGGTTTTGGGAAGTCCGGAGCTTGCAGTCAGAGAGCGGACCTCGTTGGGGATCAGGTGGAGCCCTTCGGTGTTGAGTCCCGCCTCCAAAAGAAAACGGTAATCCCTGCTGTTGATTACCCCGTAGTGGCAGTTTTCCGGATACTCTTCACCGGGGTAAACATCGGGACGAAAATCCTCCGCCAGATCGTGATTTTGCAGCAACAGGGGGCCGTTCCGGGTCAGGATCTTCAAAGCCCCCATGAGCAGGCTGTTTTTTCGTATCAGGGGATTATGGATATGAACGATGTCAGGCCGGCCCCGCCAGCGGGCTTGAAACGCTCCCTCCAGATCCCGCACCAGATCCGCCCTGCTGAATCGTCCGGAACGGCAGCGGTCGTAGTGGAGGGCGGGGATCAGCGTCGGGTTTATCCCCGCCCATTCACCGGCATACCGGGGAGCTTCCCCGCTTAGGACCAGTACATCGTCTCCCGCCTCAAGGAGGGCCCTTGCCTGGTGCAACACAACCTGGGTTACGCCGCCGGGACGCAGGTGGTAATGAACCAGGGCAATCCTCATAATCCCCGCCTCCGCCGCATTAGGTATCCCATCTATTTTTAGTATATATCCTGTCTCCCAAAAAGCAAGGCCCGGACCGGGCGGCGGAACAGGGAAGTAAAAACCAGGCCCCCCTAATCCCCCAGGGGTCTTGCGCTGCCCGGCCTGCTTTTCCCTAAATGAGGCTCCCCGCCGTAAGGGGCGGGGTACTTGCCCCCACTGCGAATGAACGGTATCTCCGGGTAAATTTTTCCCACCCCGGCAGCACCGCGAAGGGAGGCCGGGCATTTTCTTCCCGGACAGCGTCAAACCGCCTTGCCGGGCCGCCTTTTCCGGCTTGGCACGGATCTTGCTAGACTATATATAAATTATAAAGACCGGTTTTACCCAGATTATGGAATCCCGGGCTTCAAAGGAGTTACCATGAAAAAGGTTCTTATCTTTTTACTGACCGCACTGGCTGTCTCCAGGGTTTTTGCCCAGACGGCGGCCGAAACGACGGGGGTCAGTGGAAAACTGGCGCTGGTAAACGGCCGCATCGCTCTGGAGAGCGGCAGCGATGTGTACTATGTGGCGGGTATCGGGCGGCTCATCGGTTTTGTGGACGGCCTCAAGGAAGGGGCCGATGTTACGGTGGAAGGATACATCCGCCCATCCCTCCGGGATAAAAATACCAAAGTGTTGCTGGCCGTAAAACTCAGCCTTGGCGGCAGATCCTACAATTTGGGACCGGGCTTGGAAAAACGGCCAGGAAACTTTGCCGGACCAGCGCCCTGGCGTAATACCCCCATGATGCGCGGTATGCCCTGCCAGCCCGGCCTCTACTGGGCGCCTCCGCCGGGAGCTTCCCCCTGGGGGTGGCCGCCCAGCCGGGGACCCGCGCCGGATATGAGGCGGGAGCGTTAACCCGGGGTACCCCAAACCAGCGTAAGGGTATGGGCCTTCCCCAGGGGATGGAAGGTACCGCAAAGTAGTCCCCGGCTTTTTGCGTCCTGTCCGGGCGCAAAAAGCCGGGTCTCCATGCCGTCGTCGTGGCGGATCACCCTGCCGCTCAGGGCTTCCGCTGCGGCCCGGATCTGCACTTCGCCAAGCCCAAGACCATCCACAAGGGACAGAAAATCCAGGGCAGTGTGCAGGCTGCGCATGATCGACCACAGCAGCGGACCGACGCGGCGGCAAACAAAGAAGGAGCCCGCCTTGACGTATGAATCCGCAATCATCCGGCGCGTCTGTTTCCTGTCCAGATTAAAAGCCCCGCGAAAGAATTCTTCGTCAAAATCTTCAAGGCCCTGATCAAAGAGGAGGCCGAATTCTTCCGCCTGAATTTTTTTGTATATGGAAAAATCGATCCTGCTAAAAACAAAGTCTTCAAAACTTTCGCTCCGGAAGACCGCGCCGGGGCTTCCATCCTGTGTTGTTCCGTTTATGCGTTCTTTCGCGGAGGCGCCAAGTTTTGCCAGTTCCTGATGGACAAAACAAAGCCGCCGGTATCTGCTTTCAAGACGCCGGCGGATTATCTCCGCCAGTTCCTCCACGGCGGCTTCCCCGTCCTCCGGCCCCCTATCGTTCATAGAGTACCTGCAAAAAAAGCGAGACCGCCTGGGCTACGTTAAGGCTTTCCACCGCGCCGGTTCCCGGAATTCTGGCCAAAAGGGAACACTGGTCCTTGACCTGCTGAGGGAGCCCTGTCTCTTCATTACCCGCCGCCAGAATTACCCCCGGACGGCCGGTCCGGCCTGGAGGGGCCCGTTCCCTGATAAGCCGGGGAAGGTCCCCGATACGAAGCCGGGCCCGGGGATCGGCGCCAATACTTACCAGAATCTTCGAGGCGCTCCGCAGAAAGGCCGCGGGGTTACGGACTGAGCGGAATTCCACATGTTCCACGCCGCCCTCTGCGGCCCGGTAAGCGCCGGTACTAAGACGCACGCCCCCTGGTCCGTTTTCGTCCCGCCCGCCGGCGGTATCGCCGCCCCCGGCAATGACCACCGGGGAAGCGTCAAAAAAAGCGGCGGAACGGACAATGGCTCCCAGGTTAAGATCGTTGCCCACATCGCAGAGGAGAAGCCCTGTTTTTCCTTCTCCGGCCCATGCTGCAAGATCCTGCTCTTCTGCCGCTTTCACCGGGGATTCAAAGATCATCGCCGCAATTCCCTGGTGGTGAACGGTTTTGCAGATCCGTTCCAGCTCACCGTCTTCGCAGATCTTGTAGGGCCGTTTCCGTTCCGCAAGATTTTTGCAGACCCCCGCAAAAAGGGGAAGCCTGTCCTGCCGTAGAAAAAGGCGGTTTATTTTTTCAGGATGCAATTCCCCCAGGGCCTTAACGGCGTTAAATCCGCAGACCGCAAGTTCCTCGGTAAGCTTGTTATACACGGAACAAGTATACTACTATGGGACCATGGAAACAATCCGGAAATACTATGACGTGGATATGGACGGCGGCGGCTGTTATGAAGCGCGAATTCTGGATCTGCGTCCCCCGGTGAAAACCGGCGAAAAGAGTTCTTTGGACGATCCCGCCGCCGGGGCCTTTGGGGTAATCCTCGACAGGACAGTGTTTTATCCGGAAGGAGGGGGACAACCCGGCGACCGGGGCAGAATCAACGGCGCCGGGGTACTTGACGTGCGGGAAAAGGACGGGGAGATCCTTCACATGGTTAGCGCCGGCGAAGCGGGGAAGCTTGAGAGGGGAAGGGCGGAAATTATCCTGGATCTTGTCCGCCGCCGGGATTTTACGGTCCAACACAGCGCCCAGCATCTGCTTTCCGCGGCAATCCTGCGTATTACTTCCTGTCCTACGGTTTCCATGCACCTGGGAACGAAATATAATACCATTGATGTGGACGGTAAAGACATAGACCCCCGGACATTGCGTTTGGTTGAAGATGAAACCGCCGCCGTTATTGAAAAAAATCTGCCGGTGCTAATTCACCTTTGCCCCCCTGAACGGCTTGAGGATTTTCCCCTGCGAAAAAAACCTCCCCGGGGAGAGGACATGATCCGGGTGGTTGAAATCAAGGGAACCGATTTTTCTCCCTGCTGCGGAACCCACCTCGCATCTACCGGTGGGATCGGTATGCTCTTTATCCTGGGGGCGGAAAAATACAAGGGCATGACACGGATTAGCTTTATTGCCGGCCGGCGCTGCCTCCGGGAAACACAGGTACTCAGGGAAAACGCTCAGATCATTTCCAGGGCCCTCAAGGTTCCGGTGGAAGAAACCGGAGGAGCTGTCCGGGCTTACCTGGAAAAGGCCGCGGATCTGGAGGAGCAGATCAAAGCCTGCCGGGAAGAAGCCGCCCGGATGCAGGCCCGGGGGATCGTCCAAGAGGCGGGACTTGAAGGGGCTGCTTCCAGTGTCTGGTACGCCAGATATTTCCCCGGCGCGGACGCGGAAGAAGTGATCCGTCTGGGCCGGCACCTGCGGGAACTTTCCGGCGCCGTGTTTGTTTTGGGCGCCGGCAAAGACGGCAAATTCGCGGCCCTCTGTTCCGCCGGGGAAACCGACATCCGCCCCAGGATCAGGGAAGCCCTGGAAAAAGCCGGAGGCAGGGGCGGCGGCGGAAACGGCTTTTTCCAGGGACAGTTTGCTTCCGCCGGAGAACTTGAGTCCTTTATTGGAGAATTCCAGAACCGCCCGGAATGACCGGCCTTTCCCCGGCCCGGTTGCCGCCCGCCGCCGCCGGGAAAAACCGCGTCAGGTTTCCAGAATCAACAGGGTCTTGGGGTCCAGTTTGACGGCCAGGTGTTCCAGGTTTGGCGCGTCCCGGTCCTTGGAGGCGGTAAGCTCGATATGGTCCGCCTTTGGTTCCAGGACGATCACCACATCCAAAAGATCCAGGTAGTCCTTGAGCGCCAGGGGTATATCCTGTTTGTCGTACTTCCCTTCATTGCAGGAATACCAGAACGAAAGGCCCAGGTCGCAGGCGGCGGCCCGGAGGGCTTCCATAAAGCGGCGGCCTTCGGCGGGGTTGGCGGAAAGGCGGCTAAAGTCAAAGCCGTCCACAATGATTGCCTCGGCGTTAAAGCCTCCGTCGCCGATGAGGGCCTTGAGGCTTTTGAGGATCTGATCCCCTGAAACTCCGTCCTGGCTAAAGTTAAGGAGGACCCGGTTTTTGGCGAGGCCGTTTTTTACTTCCCCGGAGTGGTCGAGGTTTTTCTTTTTGGTAAACTCGTCAAAGATGTCTTCGTACCAGGCCAGGACGTGGCTCGTGTGCTGGGTAAAGGAAACGTGAATTACCTTTTTGCCCTGGAGGAGTTTATCCAGGGCGAGCTGCACGAGCACCGAGGTTTTGCCGATCCCTGAGGGAGAAGCGATGACGCCTATTTCCCCGGCTCCCAGGCCGCCGTGGATCGATTTTTCAAATATGCGCACCGGGCTGCGCTGGACCAGTTCGCTCAATATCATCTTTGCCCCTCCTTCTTCTTCTGCTGGAAATCCTTGATCAGCGCTTCGCTGATGCTCTGGGGAACCTTGCCGTATTTTTCAAACTCCATGGTAAACTCCGCCTTGCCCTGGGTCAGGGACCGGAGCACGGTGGAATAGCCGAACATTTCGCT
>JAITHE010000037.1 GCA_031280125.1 Treponema sp. | reverse complement strand
AACTCCCTGCTCATCGCCCTGGGGGTCTCGGCGCTGGGGACCGCGCTGGCCTATGTTACCGCCTGGTTCACCGCCCGCAGCCCCGGGACTTCCTCCCGGGTCCTGCACCTGGTTTCCATCACCTCCCTGGCGATCCCCGGTCTGGTGCTGGGACTTTCCTACGTTCTCTTTTTCAAGGGTTCCTTCCTCTACGGAACCCTTTCCCTGCTGATCCTGGTGAACACGGTCCACTTCTTCGCCTCCCCCTACCTTATGGCCTACAACTCCCTGGGGAAACTCAACCCCCACCTCGAGGATGTGGGCCTGAGCCTGGGGGTGGACCGCTTCCATATTTTGAAGGACGTGCTGGTTCCCCAAACCCGGCTTACGATCCTGGAAATGGGTTCCTACTTTTTCGTCAATTCCATGATGACCATTTCCGCCGTATCTTTTTTGAATACCGTGGGGAACAAGCCAGTTTCCCTGATGATCACCCAGTTTGAGTCCCAGCTTTTTCTGGAGGGGGCGGCCTTTGTCTCCCTCCTTATCCTGGGCTGCAACTTTGGGGTAAAATGCCTCATCTATCTTTTAAGGAAATTTCATGGACATTTCGCGGCCCCAGTTTGATATCCTCAGCCTCTTGGGACAAGGCCGGGAGGATAAGCTCCCGGCCCAGCGTTTTATCGCCCGGGAAACCGGCCATTCGGTGGGAACGGTCAACAAAACTTTGACCCAGCTTTTCGAGGCGGGCCTCGTGGACAAGCAGGGGATCAGCCCCAAGGGCGTGGGGGAACTGGAGCCCTTCCGGGTCAAGCGGGCGGTCTTTATCGCCGCGGGCTTCGGCTCCCGGCTGGTGCCCATCACCCTCAACACCCCCAAGCCCCTGGTCCGGGTCAAGGGCCAGCGGATCATCGACACCCTTTTGGACGCGGTGATCGCCGCAGGGATCACGGAGATCGTCATTGTCCGGGGCTACCTGGGGGAACAGTTTGATCAGCTCCTCTACAAATACCCCGCGGTGAATTTTCTGGAAAATCCCCTGTACAACGAGTCGAACAACATTTCCTCCGCCATGTGCGTCCGCTACCAGCTTCAGAACGCCTATGTGCTGGAGTCCGACCTGCTCCTCCGCAATCCCCGGCTTATCACCAAGTACCAGTACGCCAGCAACTACCTCGGCGTTCCCGTGGAGCGGACCGACGACTGGTGCTTTGAAACGAAGAACGGGATCATCACCCGGCTCCGGGTGGGGGGCCGGAACTGCCACCATATGTTCGGCATTTCCTACTGGGACAAACAGGACGGCGCCAAAATGGCGGAGCATATCAAACAGGTCTACGAGATGCCCGGCGGCAAAGAACGGTACTGGGATCAGGTGGCGCTGGAATACTTCCTCAAGGAATACGCCCTGGAAGTTCGGGAATGTTCCTTTGACGACATCACCGAGATCGACACCTTTTCAGAACTGAAACAGCTTGACGATACCTACCGGGTCTAGGGGTTATGACTTCTTTGAACATACAAATATCATCTCGTCTCCCTCCGGTATGGATCGCTTGTCATAATAACCGAATTCAGCTTCTATTCTGAAATTCAACGATTCCAGGATCCCGGTTATATCCTCATAGTCATAATATTTGTAGGTCAGCATATCCTCTTTACTATCTTCCCTGCCGTCCTCTATCACCCGGATTTTGTTCATGTACCAGATGTTCTTTTTCACCGTATTGGCATAACAGTTGACGGTGGAACGGATGATCCTTTTATCGCCGTCCATAATATCGTAGGACACCGCTTCCTGGCCGACCCAGGCCGCGTCATAGGTCCGGGGCTTAAAAATGTCAAAGATAAACAGGCCGGTATTGGATAAATGCCGGTGAACCTGCCGCAAACAGGCCGCAGTTTGTTCCTGTTCCGGCAGGTATTGTAAGGCCCTCCAGGGAATGATGATATACTCAAAGGTCCGCCCCAGATCAAATTTTTCCATGTCCCCGCACTGTATGGACAGGTAGGGGCTTAAATTTTTATGGCTGGATGCGAGTTTGTGCCTGAACCGCTCAATCATGGCCTCGGAAAGTTCCACACACTCAACGGTCCGCCGGGTCTTTTCCGCCAGATACAGGGAAACCCGCCCGGTGCCGCTTCCCAATTCCAGGATCGGCCCCTTTGTTTGAGCAGCGTATTCAACATAAAAGTCCAAATCGTCTTTTATGATATCCCGGTTGTCGTAGTCATAGTAATCCGCCGTGTTGGTATACAAATTTCCCTTGAGATAATTTTCCATCGCCGCGCCTCCTGAAAAAATTTTCACCCTGCCTTGAAAACAGGGCTGTTTGATCGATGCCGAAATCATTTACAGAGTATGGGAAGCCCTTCCGCCTGACGGTTCCGTATATACCGGACTGGAGGAAAAGGACATCGTGGAAGAAACTAACGATAAAAGAATCAACAACCCCGGGGCAGAGCCCCGGGGTATGTTGTTCTCTTGTGGTGTTGGACTCGGGTTTAATCCCTTTATAACCGCAGCAGAGCGCGGACCGCAGGTCCGGCGGGGTATTAAACCCTCGCCACGAATAAATTATAAGGGGGGGGGGGGGGGGGGGGGTAAGAGAAAGCCCCTGGAATTTCATGGGGCTGCACTGCGAATATCCGCCTTCTTAGGAAGATATAACACAGGCCAAAGATTTATACAAGGGGGTATCGGCCCTTAAGGAACCGGTGTTTTTACGCTGCTTTGTACGGGTAAGCCGCCGTACCCTGACCCCCGATGACCGGCGGGAACTTTCCACCACCGATGAGAACGGCGGCCCGGTGGTTCTGGTGTTCAGGAAAGCGGCCCCGGCGGAGATCAGCGGCTGATCAGATTCGACACCGCGTAGAGGGGATAGACCTCGATGTCCCCGTACCGGGCGAAATTCTCCAGAGAAGTACGGACCCCGCGGCGGGAATTTTTCTCGTCCATAAAGATCCGCAGGCTCTGCATCGCCCCCCGGCTGCCCGCCTTTACCTCCAGGGGGATGATCTCCCCGTCCCGCTGGATGAGGTAATCAACCTGGGCATTGCTCTGCCGTTTTTCCCGGCGCCAGCGGAAAAGCTGGGCCGGAAGGTAACAGGACCCTGCCTTGAGCAGTTCAAGCCCCGCAAATTGTTCCGCCATGGCCCCCCGGTTTATGGTTTTGAATTCATCGGAAAGCAAGGCCCCCGGATGGAAGCCCAGGATATGCTGAAACAAACCGGTGTCGCAGAGGATCATCCGGCGGTACTTGGGGTTGATCTCCGCCCCCAGGGGAATCCCGTTGGCGGCGCTGTGGAACACCGGATGTACCAGGCCGGCCATGGTGAGCAGCTTGAGCGCCTCCTTGACCTGGGCGGTATTCGCCCTCGGCGCCGCCCGCTCGTAGACAAATTTCCCCTCCG
>JAITHE010000041.1 GCA_031280125.1 Treponema sp. | reverse complement strand
TATATTCCCCCCGGAACACCGCCGCCGCCGCGCGGAAACTCTCCGGGCTGTACTCCCAGAGGGCAAGCCCCCAGGCGTTTTCAGGAAGGAGGGCGAGATCCCAGGGGTTCCGCAGGGCCAGGACCGCAAAGGGAATCCCCCGGTGTTTTGCCTCCTCCCCAAGGGTTTGGGCCAGGGCGATCTGGCCCCGGTTAAGGTGGCCGTTATAGGTCCCCAGGGTGATAGAGCTGGCCGGGGGCAGGGCGGCGAGGGTCCGGGCAATATCGCCGGCATCGGGATTTACCGGGGTTTCCAGAAAAGAACCGCCAAACTCCGCCGCGAACCAGCGGGCAAAACTCAAAGACTCGTCCGGCTTGGAGGAAGCTATGGTGGACAGGTAGGGGAGGCTACCGGTGAAAAAAGGCCGGTCCCCCAGGGGCGGTGGCATCGCCCCCGCCTTCCAGGGGGCCAGGGTACACCGCATAAGGGCCGCGTTCTCCTCCCGGCGGACGGTGAGCGCCTCCAGGGTTTCATCCCGGCCCCCCATGCCAAAGAAGGCGTACCGTTCTTTGTACCGGAGGATCCGTTCCGCCGATGCGTCAAGGGCGGCGGTATCCAAACGGCCATCCTCATAGGCGGCGCTTACCTTGCGGAGGCTTTCTTCCATGTCCGTCGATTCGTGGCAGATAAAGAGGATGTCCACCCCGGCGGCCAGGGCGAGAACTGATGCCTGGGGAACCCCGTAATAGTCTTTGACCGCCTTCATTTCCATGCCGTCGCTCAGGATAAGGCCCTTGAATCCCATTTTCTCCCGGAGAAGGCCCTGGAGTATCTTCCGGGACAGAGTAGCGGGAAGCTTCTCCTCCTCCAGCCTTGGAAACAGGATGTGGCTGGTCATGATTGCGGGAATATCCGCCCCTATTGCCGCCTGGAAAGGCAACAGTTCCCCCGCCTCCAGTTCCCCAAGGCCCTTGTCAACTAAGGGCAGGTCCAAATGGGAATCCACCGCCGTATCCCCATGGCCGGGGAAGTGCTTGCCGCAACATAAAAGCCCCGCGTCCTCATAGGCCCCCACAACAGCCTTGATAAACGGCACCGCCCCCTGGCTGTCCTGGGCAAAACTCCGGTTGCCAATCACCGGGTTGTTCCAGTTGCTGTTAATGTCCAGCACCGGGGCCAGGTTCAGGTTCACCCCGATCCGCCCCAGCTCCGCAGCGCTGATCCGCGCCGCTGCCGCAGCCTTTTCCGGGTCTCCCGGCGCGGCCAGAGCCATAGCCCCCGGCGCGTTCACCATGTCCGCCGGAAGCCTCGTTACCGCCCCCCCCTCCTGATCAAGGGCGATAAACGCGGGCTGGCCGGTCTCAGCCCGGATCAAATCCTGGAGTTCCCCGCAGAGGGCCCTGGCCTGGGTGGCGCTTTTAAGGTTTTCCCGAAAAAGAATCACGTTTCCTATCTGATATTCCCGGACCAGCCGCCGGAATTCCCCATTGGGGGCCGCGCCGGAAAATCCAAAGGCAAAACGCTGGCCTATTTTCTGTTTTAGCGTCATAGTCTTATCCTAGCCAAAGGAGTGTATATGATCCATCCCCCGGAAAAAACCAATCCCCTGGAAAAACTCATTGCCAAACCAAAACGAATCGCTCTGGGCCTTATGAGCGGCACCTCCCTGGACGGCATGGATGCCGCCCTCCTGGAAATCGAAGGGACGGGCCTCGCTCTTAAAGTTAATCTGCTGGATTTCCTCACCGTACCCTACGACGAGGCCCTCCGCCGCGTCCTTACGGACGCGGTCCAGGGGGAGCGGGGGGGAAGCCGCCTCATCTGCGGCCTCAACGCCCTTTTAGGGGACATTGCCGCAGAGGCCGCCGCGGCGCTCTGCCAGAAGGCGGGACTGCCCCCGGAAAGCGTGGATTTTGCGGGCAGCCACGGCCAAACCGTGTACCACCAGAGCGAAGCCGACCCCCTCGCGGGCCGTATGGTCCGGGGCACCCTGCAAATCGGCGAAGCCGCGGTGATAGCCGAAAAACTCGGCTGTATCGTGGTAAGCGACTTCCGGGTCCGGGACATCGCCGCCGGAGGCCAGGGCGCGCCCCTGGTACCCTACACAGAATACCTCCTCTACCGGCATCCAGACCGGACCCGGGCCCTCCAAAACATCGGCGGCATCGGCAACGTTACCCTCCTCCCCGCGGGTTCCGGGCCGGAAGCCATCCTCGCCTTTGACACCGGACCGGGAAACATGATCATCGACGCCGCGGCCCAGACCCTCCTGGGGGAACGCTTTGACCCCGCGGGCCGCTTTGCCGCCCGGGGCCGGCCCGACCCCGGCCTCCTCGCCTCCATGTTCGCCCAGGACCAGGCGTACCTGGACCAAGCCCCCCCAAAAAGCACGGGCCGGGAGCGCTACAACCAGGACTATATCGCCCGCTTTCTCCGCCAGGCCCAGGGAAAAAATCTTTCCCCCTGGGATATTCTGGCCACCGCCACCCGCTACACCGCCGAAACCATCGCCCAGGGAATTCGGCGCTTCTGTACACCCTTCCCCCAGGAACTCTACATCTCCGGCGGCGGAGTTCACAACAACACTCTCATGTCCGCCCTCCAGACCCTGCTCCTCCCCTGCGCTGTCCATCCCGGCGACGCCCTGGGCGTTCCCCCGGACGCCAAGGAAGCGGCGGCCTTCGCCGTCCTGGCCAACGAAACCCTCCACGGCCTTTGCAATAACGCCCCGTCCGCCACCGGCGCGGCCCACGCCGTTGTAATGGGGAAAATATCGTTCTAAACAAGGCTGTTGCAACAGCAACTTCTTAAAAATACACGTTTCGTAAGGCTTTAGCCTGAGAAACTGCAAGGGCCTGTGCAAAAGTAACCGACTTTTGCAACAGGCTCAAATAAGTCTTACATAAGAGGCGCTGGCCGAAACAGGTTCAATTAGGATCCGGCGGGGGGCGTTACGGGGGGCGGAGCCCCGTTGGGGGGGCAGCGGAACAGACCGGAAGCGGCGGGTTTAACCCGGCGCTGAGGACTGTGGAGGGGGGCATACCCCCATATGCGTATACTTAGAGCTTATCCGGGAATAAGGCCGGGGTGAACCGGGATCAGGTTGCGCCAAACTATAATAGCACAGGCTAACTCTACCAGCCCCTGGTAGTTTCTCACTTTCTTCTCATACCGT
>JAITHE010000007.1 GCA_031280125.1 Treponema sp. | reverse complement strand
CGGCATTCTGCGCGGCCCTATTGGCGCTTACGGCGGGCATGATCTTTGCCGGCGGCGGCCAGGGTTCTAAATCCGGCCAGGCCCCGTCTTCCGGCGGTAAACCCGGCTTGACCCTTTGGTTTGGCAATTGGTGGGAAGGAAAGGCCCCGGGCATCAAGGCGGATTTTGAGGCCGCCTATCCTCAATACACGCTAAAAATTGAACTGCTGCCCATCGCCGGTTATTTTGACAACGCGGCGGTCGCCATCCTGGGGGGCACCCCGCCGGACATTCTGGATATTGACGTTACCCAGGTTTCTTCATTCGCGAGCCGCAACCTCCTGACCGATATTACCCAGCCGGTGGGGGGCAAGCTGAAGGCTTCGGATTTTCTTGCGTCAGCCTGGGACAGCAGCCATTTTAACGGCAAGATGTACGGTATGCCCAGCCGCGCTTCCGGCGGCGTGTACTACTTCAACAAGGCCATGTTTGATGAAGCCGGGGTACCCTACCCCAAAGACGGATGGTCCTACGCGGATTTTCTGGCGGCGGCCCGGAAGATCACCGTCCCCGGACAGAAATACGGGGCCGGTATCGCGGCGGACCCCAGCGATCCGTCCAATGTGTTTTCCTCCTTTGCCCCGGTACTCTGGGCCCATAAAGGGGATTTCATTTCCCCCGACGGGAAACGGTGCGTCATCAATTCCCCGGAAGGCGTGGCGGCCATCACCTTCTGGACAGAACTTTACACCAAACACCACGTGGTTCCCGACGGCAGCGTCAACTTTACCACCGCCCGGGATTTGCTGCCCCTCTTCGATCAAAACAAGGTCGCCCTGCTCATCTATGGCGTGTCGGGCATTGAGGTCTTCAGCAAAAACCCCAATCTGAAATGGGGGCTGGTACAGGGGCCCGAAGGGGCCAACCGCGCCGGCGGGTGGACCTTGACGATCCCCGTGAGCGCCGCCCATCCCACTGAGGCGGCGGATTTCCTGCTCTGGTATGCCAAAGCGGAGGTTCAGTCCAAACATAACTCCGTGGAACCCTCCAACAAGGCGGCCTGGGATCTCGCCCCCCCCTGGAACAGTCCCGATCACAGGCAATTCATGATCGCCGCCAACAGCGGGAAGACCCTTCCTTCTGTCGGCGCCTGGGGGGAAGCCGGCAAGATCATCATCACCGAGCTGCAGAACGTCCTGCAGGGGCAGAAAACTCCCAAACAGGGCGCCGATGATATGGCGGCCCGGATCAACCCTTTGCTTTAAGCCGCTTTTTTAAGGCGCGGGCCGAATGCCCCCACGGGGGCGCGGCCCGTGGCCGCGCGGCTTCCTCTCTCTATGGGATCTATTGCGGAGGCGGATATGGGAACCTTGAAATTTTCGACAAAAAAAAGTTTATACGGGGTTCTTTTCATCATGCCCTGTATGGCGGTGTTAATGGTAATGATGCTGTATCCGCTTATCCAGACATTTTTGTTCAGCTTTTCCACGATCACACTGCCCCGGTTCTCCCTGCGGTTCAACGGCCTTAATAACTTTATCAAAGTTTTTTCCCGGCCCGAAGTGCCAACCGTTATTGGTAACACTGTCAAGTGGACCCTCTGCTCGGTTATTTTCCGGCTGATCCTGGGGATGGTTACCGCCCTGGTGATGAATTCCGAATTTCCGGGGGTCAGGTTTTTGCGGATTGTCGTGCTTATCCCCTGGACGGTGCCTTCTATTGTATCCGCCAATAGCTGGCGCTGGATCTTTCAGGGGGATTTCGGCGTGATTAACGGTATGCTCAAGGCATGGGGCTTTTCCCCCTATCCGTGGATCGGTAACGCGAATACCGCCATGGGGGCGATCCTGGCGGCCGCCACCTGGGCCGGTTATCCCTTTGTGATGATGATGCTCCTCTCCGCCATGCAGGGGCTTCCCCGGGATTACTTTGAAGCCGCCATGGTAGACGGGGCCAACGCCTTTCAGCGGTTTTGGCATATCATCATCCCGGGGATTAAGCCGGTACTCCTCATCGTGCTTGCCCTGGAGGCCATTAACGCCATCAACGCCTTTGATATGATTTTTACCATGACCGGCGGCGGGCCGGGGAACGCCACTGAAATTTTCGGCCTCTTTATTTATCGTCTGGGATTCGGGCTCTTTGATTTCGCCGGGGCCTCGGCGGTCAGCGTGGCGCTTATACTGGCCGCCCTGATATTCTGCGTTATTTATGTCGTGCTTCAAAACGCCGGAAAACGGGGAGGGAACTAAACGATGAGCCTCAAAAAGCAGGTATACGTGGTATTCCTCTATGGCATTGCCCTTGCCCTCTGCGCCTTTGCCCTCTTTCCGGTGGCATGGGATCTTTCAACTTCCCTCAAACCGGACAGCCTTATTTTCCACCAGCCCCCCCAATGGATCCCCGGGCAAATCACCCTGGGGCATTACGGCGAGGTTCTCCGCAACGCCGATATGGCCCGCTATTTTATCAATACGTTTATCACCGCGATCTTATCAACCGTTGCGGCTTTAGCAATCGGCGTATTGGGGGCCTACGGTTTTTCCCGGCATAAATTTCCGGGCAACAAAACCCTCATGATGTCTATCATGCTCACGAGGCTCCTTCCCCGGGTCGCCCTGATTGTGCCCTTCCTTGCCACCCTGCGGAACATCGGGCTTTATAATACCCGGCCGGGGCTCATTCTGGTTTTTATGGTGGTTACCATGCCCCTTTCCCTCTGGATGCTCAAGGGTTTTTTTGATTCCATCCCCTATGAAATTGAGGAGGCCGCGGTGGTGGACGGCTGCTCTCCCCTGGGAATTTTGTTCAGGGTTGATCTGCCCATAATTATGCCGGCGGTGGCTTCGGTGGGGATGTACATATTTATCACCGCCTGGAACGAATTTTTGCTGGCCCTGACCATGACCCAGGGCAAGGCGCTGCGGACCATATCCGTGGGGCTGGCGTTTTATATTGATGAGTTGGGAGTGCGGTGGGGTTCTCTGATGGCCGCTTCGATTCTGATGAGTATCCCCGCCATGCTTGTTTTTTCGATGTTCAGCAAATTCCTTATCAGGGGATTAAGCGAAGGGGCGGTGAAAGGCTGACGGGCATAACGCCTTTTATAATTACGCGAATTTTTCGCGTAAAAAACATACGGACGGCAGGAGGGATTTTATGAAAAGCACGGCATTGAAAGGTCTGGTTTTGGTTATGGCCGCGGGGTTCGCCGCGATGGGGGCCTGCGGCAGGAAGGCGGACGCCCCCGCCGGCGCAAGCGGGGAGATCCGGGTCTTTACCTTCGGGTATCCGCCGGAAAAAATGGCCCGGGAACAGCAGGCGGAGGTTTTTCAAAAAAGATTTCCGAATATCAAGGTGAACATGGAAGTTTCCCCCGATTATGACCGTAAACTTACGGCCATGCTGGCCGCCAATGACGGCCCCGATATTTGGGAGGTCTGCGACGATCATTTTCATATGTTCAGCCCCGATTTAACGGATCTGCGGCCGTACATAGAACGGGACCGGGTCGATTTAAGCATTTTTTACGACAGGGCGATTAACGGGTACATATTAAACGACGGCATGATCGAAGCCCTTCCTATCGGGCTTTGTCCCTTTGTCCTGGCGATTAACAAAGACCTTTTCCGGGAAGCCGGCGCGGCGGTTCCTGCCGGGGATTCCTGGACATGGGACGAGCTGCTGGAGGCCGCCGGAAAAATAACCCGCGGTTCGGGGCCGTCCAAGGTATTCGGCCTGGGGGATCACTGGGTGTTTCAGCAAACCGCCCCCTGGTACTTTGGCGGGCGGTACTACAACAATGACTTCACCGAGATTCTTTTTGATTCGCCGGAAAGCGTGCGGGGGATTCAGCATTTCGCCGACCTGATATGGAAATACAAGGTGTATCCCAACTTTGAGGAAGCCTCCGGGGTGGTGGCAAACCAGCGGTTTTTCGGCGGCAGGTCCGGCATACAGGCGGTAAACATCCGGGGGCTCAATGACTTTATCACCACCATCGGCGATAACTTTGACTGGAATATCGTCAGGATGCCCACCACCGGCGAAACCGGGGAAACGCCGATTTGGAGCATTGTTCAGGGATACGGTATTTGGAGGGGCAGCAAAAACAAGGAAGCCGCCTGGGCTTTTACCAAATGGGCAACCACCGATCCTGAATCATTGGCAATCTGCGCCCTGGCCGCCGTTCCCCCCACGAAAAACGCCGCCGAAATAGTCAGGGCCTATAATTGGGAAAAAAAGGACCTCAATACCCAGGCGCTGATTAACAGCATCCCCGACGCTATTCTGGTTCAGCCCGGCGGCCCTTTCGCCCAGGTGGCCGATATTTACAACGCCTTCTGGGACAGCGTCAAGAAAGGGGAGACCGCGGACATGGCCCAGGGCGCCAAAGATTTGGCCGCCCGGGGGAGGGTCATCCTGCGTTCCCTGAACCTTTCCGGCGTAAATAAATAGGCCGCCGGCCAAAAAAAACGGGCGGGCCCCCGGCAAATCAGTTTGTTCCGGGCCCGCCCCGGGAGGAGACGGTTTATGATTTCCCGTAAAATTTCGCCATTGCAAAAAAACATCACCATGAATTTTTTTGTCTATATCAGTCCCTGGGCCGCGGGGTTTCTGGCCTTTGTGCTTTTTCCGGTGGCCTATTCGTTTGTTCTTTCATTTTCCGATTCAACGATGGGAAGAATGGGCCGTTTTGTCGGGTTTCGCAACTATATGGATGTTTTCACGGAGGACCTTTTTGCCGTCTCGGTAAAAAACACTTTGTATTATTCTGTCCTGGGTGTCCCGCTCCAGCTTGTTACCGCCTTTTTTCTTGCTTCGCTGCTTAACATGAAACTGCGGGGCATCGGGATATTCAGGACGGTTTTTTATCTGCCCAGCGTGATCGCCGGAATTTCCACGGTGCTGCTCTGGAGCTGGCTCCTCAATTCAGATTACGGGCTTATCAACTATTTTCTGTATCTGATGCATATTAAGGGCCCCAACTGGCTGACCGATCCCAAATGGGCCATGCCGTCCATTATACTTATGAGCCTGCATACCGTCGGGGCACAGATGCTGATCTTTCTGGCGGCTTTACAGGATATTCCCAAAGAACTGTATGAAAGCGCGGATATTGACGGGGCGGGGATGATTGGAAAACTTTTTAACATCAAAATCCCCCAGGTGTCCCCCACCATCCTTTTTAACCTGGTGCTTGGAATTATCGGGGCGTTCCAGGTGTTCATGCAGCCTTACATTTTTGACAGCCTGAACGCGAACAGCGGCAGGAATCTGGGGATGTATGTGTATGTGCAGTATCTTTTTGACTATGCGTTCCGGTACTTTGAGGCCGGTTATGGCAGCGCCATCGCGTGGATTCTGTTTGTGGCGATCCTTGTTATAACGGTGGTTATTATGAAGACTTCCCGCCGCTGGGTGTATTACAGCGGTGAAAGCGGGGATGAAAAATGAGGAAAAACAAAAAGACAAACGCCCTGGTCTCCGGCATAACCGGGTATGCCCTTATCTTTATCATGGGGGTACTGTATATCCTGCCCTTTGCCTGGCTGGTTTCTTCATCGCTCAAAACAACCAGACAGTTGTATGCCATCCCCCCCGAATGGATACCCCGCCCGCCGACGCTGAAAAATTTCATCGACGGCTGGGCGGTTCTGCCCTTTGGGATGTATTTAAGGAACACCCTGTTTGTCGCCGTAACCGGGGCCGCGGGCACCGTCATCTCGTCGGCTTTTGTGGCCTACGGGTTTGCCCGTTTCAAATGCCGGGCAAACCCTGTCCTGTTTATCCTGGTTATCAGTACCATGATGCTGCCGAATCAGGTAACCCTGGTTCCCCTGTATCAGGTGTTTTCCCGGCTCCGGTGGCTGGACACCTACCTGCCCCTGCTGGTGCCCCGGTTTTTGGGAACCGGCGCCTTTTTTATATTCCTGCTCAGGCAGTTTTTCAAAACCATCCCCCATGAACTGGACGAGGCGGCAAAAATAGACGGGTGTAACACTTTGCGGGTCCTCGTCTCTATCCTGGCGCCCCTTTGCCGTCCGGCGCTTATAACCGTTTTTGTACTTTCCCTGGTCAACGGATGGAATGATTTTATGAGCCAGTTGATATACCTCAATTCGGAAAGAAATTATACCATCGCGATTGGGCTGCAATTTTTCAGTTCAAAATACGGGCCGCAGCAGGTTAATCTTCTCCTGGCGGTATCATTGCTGACCCTTCTGCCTTTGCTGGCCCTGTTTTTTATCGCCCAAAGATACTTTGTCCAGGGTATTTCCACCACGGGAATAAAAGG
>JAITHE010000025.1 GCA_031280125.1 Treponema sp. | reverse complement strand
CAAGATAAAAGTGTTCAAAATTACGTCTAACAAATACCGCAACCGCCGCAGGCGTTTTGGATTACGCATGTCTTTAATTTGTGGTCTTATCAATTTTGAAAACATAAAGTAATTTCCGATGAGGTCTAATGAACTGTTTGGGGCCATACTGCGAAAGGATTTTCCCGGCAAAAAAGTCTGCGGGGTGGGCGGGGTCCGGGCCGAGGAAAACCCGAAGCGCCGCCTGGGGCTTACCTGCACGGAAACCTACAAGGGGCGGACCTGGGGAAAAATCCTGTCCAGGGCTGAGGGAAAATACACCTTTTATCCTATCTTTGACTGGTCCTATACCGACGTCTGGCACTACATCGCCCGATTTGACCTTCCGTACAACAAAATCTACGATTTCCAGTACGCCTACGGCCTTCCCGTCAACAAGATGCGGGTGTCGAACCTCCACCGCGAGACGGCCGACCATTCCCTGGAATACGCCCAGGAGTTTGAGCGGGACACCTGGAACAAACTGGTGGAACGTCTTGAGGGGGTGAACTCCATCAAGCACCTGCAGGACGAATCCATGATGTGCCCTGCGGAACTGCCCTATATGTTCTCCTCCTGGAGGGAATACCGGGATTACCTCCTGGAAAAGATGGTCCAGGAACCCCACCGGAACACTATGAAAAAACGCTTCCTGCGGATGGATGTCCATTACGAGGGGATGAAAACCCGGCGGCTCATGTACAAGGCCCAGATCACCTCAATTCTGGTCAATGACTACTACATGACCAAAATCGACAATTTTGAACGCCGGCCCGATGTAATGGTCTGGCGGAAATTCAAAAAAACCGGGCACGTTGAAAAGCGGGACCGGAACAACCCCTTTATTTTCGGGGAAACAGAGGAATAACATGGTACAGGAAACCTTGAAAGAAGCGATCCAAACGGCCATAGCGGAGGCCGGGGACAAGATAGCGTTTATCAACGAACTCCGGGAGTTTATCCACGAATTGAGCCCCCTGCGGGACCAGCCGGTGGACTTTGTACGGTGGCTGCCTCTCGACCGGGTAGAGGCCAATGGCTACAATCCCAATTCAGTGGCCTCCCGTGAAATGGGGCTGCTCTATACCTCTATCAAACAGGACGGCTACACCCAGCCCATCGTAACCATCGAAGACGGGGCGGCGGAGAAAAACATCATCGTGGACGGCTTCCACCGGTTTTTTACCGGGAAGAAAATGGCCGACATCCGGGAGCGGACCCGGGGCCATGTCCCGGTAGTAACCATCGACAAGGACATTAACGACCGCATGGCCTCCACCGTCCGGCACAACCGGGCCCGGGGGGTTCACGCCCTGTCCGGTATGTCCAGTATGGTTTTCGAGATGCTGAAAAACGGCTGGAAAGACGGGGACATCTGTAACGAGCTGGGGATGGACGCGGAGGAGCTGCTGAAACTCAAGCACATCACCGGATTTTCCAGACTTTTCGAGGATGTCTCCTTCAAGCCCGCCTGGAAAACCACCGAGATGATCCAGGTTGAAAATAAATACAAAAGGGGGCATACTTCGGGAAACGCCGAAAAAAACGAGGATTAAACGACGATCAACTCGAAGAGCCTGGAAAACCTGAAAAAAGGAGCGCCGTTCTCAAGCGCCAACCAGCCCAAAAACCGGGGGAGAAAACCGTCCATTTTCAAGAAATGGGCCAAAGAGTATGACATATCAGAAAAGAACATTAAGGACCTCATGCTGAACCTGACCTTTGCCTATACGGTAGGCGAAGTGAAAGAGCTGATAAAACAGGCCGAGGAAGGCGGGAAGGAGGGAAACATTGATAAGCTCCCTCTGGGGGTGGCCCAGTTCCTTGCGGGTTCGGTACGGGATATAAACCAGGGGGATCTGAAAGCATGGTGGAGTATGCTGGACCGGTCCTACGGAAAGCCGGAGAAAACCATAAACCACGAAATAGGCGGGATAGACCCGGATACCGTGGCCCTATTGAACGCCGTTTTTTGCGGGGAAGCCGGAAGCGGGGAACCGGCGAAGCGAAAAGCCCGGGGGGGAACTAAACCCAAAGGGAAGTCCCCATGAGCGGCGCGCAAGTCGTATCCTGGCTGACCGCCGTCAAGCAATCCCCCCACCTTCTGGGCCATCTCCTTGGCTTTGACAAGCTGCTCCCCTTGCATAGCGATTGGATTACCAAGTGCTGGGACAGCCCCGGCTCCCACGGCCTTATGGCCTTCCGGGGAAGCTACAAGACCAGCTCCGTGGTAACCACCGGCATTATCCGCTATCTGCTGTTCCAGCCCAACGCCCGTATCCTGGTGATCCGAAAAACCCACACCGACGCCTGCCGCATCGTCAAGGCGGTGTCCCGGGCTTTTGACAAGCTGGGAATCCGGGCGCTCTTTACCGCCGTTCACGGGCGGCCGCCGAAAAAGACCGCCGACGCCGACAGTCATATCCTCTTTAGCTTCAAAGCCAGCGCCAGCCCGGAGCCGTCCCTCTTAGAGCCTGTTCAAAATCTGAAAATTTGGCGTTTGCAACGCCAAATTTCTACCTTGCAGGCTCCAAAAGAGCCCGAAAATCGGGCTTTTTGCGGTCTATTGACCGCAAAAGCCACAATTTGAACAGGCTCTTAGCCTTTGGAATTCGGGACGCCATAACCGGCACCCACGCCGATGTGATAATCGCCGATGACATCATCGGACTCCAAGACCGGGTGAGCCGGGCGGAGCGGGAGAAGGTGAAAGAAAACATTCGGGAGCTGGCGGCGAACATCATAGACCCCGGGGCCCTTACCATCTGGCTGGGCACCAAGTGGGCGGCGGGGGACGGTTGGGATGTCATCGGGGAGTTTACCCATGTCGAAAAGTATCCGGTATCAAGCCGGAAATGCAAAGGTATCTTAATCGAATGAAGAAATCGAGGAGAAGCGCCGCCGCCTTTCCTTTACGCCATCAATTACGAACTGGAACTGATAGCCGATGACAGCCTGTTATTCAGGGAACCGCGCTGGGGGGCCTTTGATCCGCAGACGTATAGGCGTGAGAAAGTCTACGCCCACATAGACGCCGCTTACGGCGGGGCGGATACCTGCGCCTTGACCATCATGGCGGGGAACTATAGCATTGGCTGGCTCTATGAAGGGAATGTGCATAATTGGTATGACTTCATAGTGAGGAAATGTCATGAGTACCGGTGTACAGAAATCCTGTCGGAAACAAACGCCGACAAGGGCTATCTGGCCAGGGATTTACGGAAGCTGGGCCTGAAAACGCGGACTTACAACGAGAACATGAATAAGGCCATTAAGATCAGCACATACCTTTATGAGTCGTGGCATGACTTGATTTGGGATGAGGAGACGGATACCGAATACATGAACCAGATACTTGACTGGCGGCATGACGGCACGGGGCATGATGACGCGCCCGATTCCGCGGCGAGCCTGTGCCGTTTTCTGAAAAAACAGCAGAGCGCGATCCGCACGCTTTGGGAAATGTAAGGGGGGAAGATCAGCTATGCTTGAATATGCGAAAAAACATGAAGACCGGCTCCGGCAATTGTTTCTTGATACAGCTTTTGACCCGTATTATCAATACGAGCAGTTCATAAATTACCGGGAAGTATTTGAACTGCCTAAAGATGCCTGGCAGCACTACCACTTCGCTTCTGTCTTTAATAACGATGTACAGGGCTTTATTGCATATAATATAAAGAGGGCCGAAAATTCGGTTTGGGGATTGCATATTATTCATTTCGGCGGACCACGAGCTCCGAACAGTTATATTTTTGAATTCAGCGTAGGGAAGTACAAGCTGGCAAACCTGGCGGATATCCTCAGCCAGACGGACGGGGCGGAGCTCATCAAGAAGCGGGTAGAAGTCATGGATTATACCCGGAGCGTTTTTCATTCCATGTATTTTGACAAGGATGATGATTTCTACTGGGAAAACGTCAGCTTCGCCGGTGTCCCGGAAGTCCTGCACATCATGTTCATGCTGGTATCGTCCTGTACCGGCTACCCCATTACCCGGCTGTTTGGGGTGTCCCCCGCGGGGATGAACGCCACCGGGGAATCCGACATGAGGAACTACTATGACAAGGTGCGTTCAAAACAGGCGGCGGAAGCGGCCCCGATCCTCCTGCGCCTGGCGCGGATTATTTCCGAATGGAAAAAAATTCCGGAGCCGTACATCATCTGGAAACCCCTCCAGCAGCTTTCCCGGAAGGAACAGGCCGAGGTGGAAAAACTGGAAGCGGACAAAGAGCAGGTGAAGGCCGGAACATACCAAGCCTACATCAACGCCGGAATAATGGAACCCTATGAAGCGCGGTTTCTGGAGTTCGGCGATACCCTGGACAAGATTCCGGTACCGGAAGATCTGCTGCCACAGGTTCAGCCGGTCCCGGAGGTTCCCCCCGGCGGAGAAGAAGGCCAGGAGGGGGAGGCCCCGGAGGATGATGAAAACGGGGAAGGCGATCCCTAGGAAGGGAAAGATAAGAACGCCGAGCCTGAGGACAACGAAGCCCGTATAGCCGAACTGGAGGAAAAAGAGGAACTGTCCGGGGAAGAACAAAAAGAACTGGATGGACTGAAAAAACAGGCCGGAAAAGACAAGGCCCAAAAGCCAAAGAAGGGAGGCGCGGTTACGTGAGCTCCACCACCGGCCGCGCCGGCCTCAAGGCGGCCCTCTACGCCCGCCGCAAGCGGATGGGCCGGGCCGCCCGGGGCCGCCCCCGGAAACCCTCCCGCTGGCTTTACCCCTGGGCCACGGAGCGCCGCTACGCCGCGGCTATCCGGGCGTGGCTGCGGCCCATGATGGAGTACGTCCACCAGTACCTGAAAAACAACCAGGAAGCGATCCTCCGGGGCGATTCCGCCGCGCTGTTCCGCCAGGATGCTACCCCCGGAGGCTCCTACCGCCGCATGGTCAAGTCTCTCAACGGCTGGTACACTACTTACCTTCCGCCCGTTATGGAAAGCGGGACCCGGGACGCGCCGCCCATCGTGTTCATGGGCTTAGGGAACATCGCCGAATCCATGAATGACTTTAACAGCGCCCAATGGGAAAAGGCGGCCAAGGCGGAGCTGGGGGTAGAGTTTCCGGTCTATGAAGACTGGTGGCCGGGGACAAAACAGGCATGGCAGGAGGAAAATTACCGGCTGATCCAGAATATGGCGGGGGACTATATCAGCCGGATAAACCTGGCGGCGGAACGGGCCGTTACCACCGGGATGTCCCCGTGCCAGCTTGCCCAGGCCATTCAGAAAACAGACGGCTCCATCAAGGCCGGCAGGGCGAACCTCATCGCCCGGGACCAGATAGGGAAACTGAATGGTCTGGTGCCCCAGGCCCGTATGGAAGCCGTGGGGCTGGACCTCTATGAATGGTCCACCAGCCTTGATGAGCGGGTCCGGGGTTCCCATGCCTCCCTTGAGGGGAAAATCTGCCGGTGGGACGATCCCGCGGTCTACTCTGATGACGGGGGGAAGACCTGGAAAGACCGCCCTGCCGACTGGTGCCAGCTCCACCCCGGCTATAACATCCAGTGCCGGTGTACAGCTCTGTCCTACTGGGCAGAGCTGGTGGGGGAGGTGGACCAGAAAATTGACCTTTTGGCCCAGGATATGGATAATATCCCCACAGGGGAGGATGGGTTACGGGTCATGGACAAGCCGCCGGTTAAGACGAAGGACGAGTTATTGAAGCAGCAGCGGGAGGCGGCGGAACAGCAGAGGCGGGAGGCAAACGCCCGGTCCACTGAAAAGACCGCAAAGAAGGACTACCCGGACGAAGTCTGGCTTGGCGCAGGGGCAGTTAAACTCAAGTTTGTAAAACTGCCCAAAAACCTTGAGGGTGTCCGTATAGCAAAATCAAAATTCCCCATGAACAAGTCGGATGAAGAAACGCTGCTGAAAGAAGCAAAACAGGCTGAAATCCTTGCCGGAAAAGGGGCCTCCATAAATCTCATACCTAAACAAAAAGACCATAGAGGGAGAAATATCCCAGGGCCTGACGCTATCGTTAATGGGCAATATTTTGAGTTTAAGACGGTAACAGGCACGATTAAGAAAGTAGAGGAGCGCTTTCGTGATTCCCGGGATCAGGGAGAAAGTGTATACATCCGCATCGCCAATCCAAATATCAAAAAAGAGGATATTATCAGGAAAATCAGAGGGGTTGTAAATGATAAAAATTATACGGGAGGGTTCAAGGGCAACCTGGTCTTTACCACAGGCGAGGGAAAGGATGAGAAAACTTATAGTGTACGGATAAAAGACCTAAAGCAGTAAAAAACCCGGAGGGTCTTTCGACCCCCCGCAAGGCCACCGAGGCTACAAAGCCGCCTCGATGTGTGGCTTATTATAGATATACCCCATAATGGGGGGCCCTGTCAAGGGGGCTGTCCGTACTCACTACCTCTAGGACACACCGGCTCTGGGAATGGATAGACCCAGCTTGGCGCAATATTCCGCCGGGGTCAAGAAACCCAGGGATTCGTGGGGGCGGTAAAAATGGTATT
>JAITHE010000069.1 GCA_031280125.1 Treponema sp. | reverse complement strand
TACCCCGGGGTTGTTGATTTGCCTTCTTGATAATCCTCAAATTCAGATTGACCTATTAATCTTAATTTTTGATAATAATCCTCCCATGTTTTTTCAGACAATAGGTCGATTTGCCCTTGAAAATACTTCTCAAGTGTTTCACGCTTTGGATTTTCCATAATCAAATGCCAAAGCCCATTAAAGCAGCCGTTTTCCTGTATCTTTTTTTTAACATATTCAATATTACAAACAGTTACATAAAACGCATTGGATGCCTCTGAATCAGCCGGGCCAATATAAGCCGTTACTGAATATGCCTTTTCTGAACCAAGCATTATTTCTCTGTTAAATTCCCACTCCATACAGAATAATTCTTTTAATTCAATTTTCATTATATGCCGCCATTAAAAATTTCAAGCTTTTTTGGAAGGGAACCGGCAGGATTTATTGTCAGGTTCCTTTGTGTTTCCTCTGCGTTCACTTTCTTCCATGCCTCTGTTTGACCAAAGCAATCATGCCTATTAGCAATAGACAAAAATAACCTGTCATACCCAGTCCAAAAAAAACAAATGTCATTATTGAAAAAACATAATTCGAATACCATGCTGCGGCAGAGACTTCCTTAAATTCATTAGTTTCCAGATTTTTCACGAAATATGTTGTTTTTGTTTTATAACCACTGGCCGCGTCACCGCCAATATAACTTTGATAATAGGGGAGCGAGAGGAAAAAAATTAATCCGAAAACAACAAAAACCAATGCCGGTCCGGCAAGAATTTTTTTAGCTGGTTTCATTTTTATCCGCCATTTTGGTTTGTAGTTCAACGCCTCCTCCGGCAGGCGCGCCAGGCTTCCCGCCGGGACGAAATGGGTTTAGCGTATCGTGCCCTGTCTCCGCCGCGTTCCCTCCGGGATTTCGCGGGCTAAAGTCCGGCGCTGCAATCCCCCGCGCGGCCCCGGAAATTGGCCGGTATGGATAGGGTCTTCCGCGGCGTGAACGCGCCCCCGCATTGAATGCCAGCTTATCACCCTTTCCGGGCGAACGCAAGCATCGCGCGTCCCCGGGAAGAGCCGGGGTAAAACAAGTATTGCCCCGGGGGGGCTTTCCCTATAAACTGCGATCATGAAGATCCGGTCAAAGATAATTCTGGTTGTTTTGCCGCTGATTGTGGTAACCCTGGTCCTCGCCGGGGCGGCGTCGTACTTTACCGCGGCCCGGGGGATTTCACGGATCGCCCGGCAGTTTCTGAGCTTCAAGGCGGAGGAGCTTGAGAAATACGCGGCCAACCAATGGGAACTTCTGGTGGAAAACGGGTACGCCGGGCGGCCTGACATGGTGCTGGCGGCGCAGAATTCCCTGGAGATCTATGCCCGCAGCATTGTTTTAAGCGATACGGAGATCATCCTGGGGCTGGACGGCGAGGGCAAAACGGCGATGTCCACCTCGGCCCTGGACATCCTGCCGGAGGAACGGGCGCCGCTGCTGGAAAAACTCCGGGAGGAGAGCGGGGGCCTCGTCTCGGCCCGGATCGGCGGGAAGGAACGGGTATTCCGGGGCTTTTACTTCACCCCCTTCCAGTGGTACGTCCTCCTCACCGAGGAAACCGGGGCTTTTTACCGGGAGCTTAACGAGATAACCATACAGACCGTGGTGGTGATCGCGGCGGCGGCGGCGGCGGCGGTGATCCTCCTCCTCCTCTTTGCCCGGTTCCTCACCAACCCCCTGGGGCGGGTGGTACGGGCGATGAACGGCATCATCGCCGGGGGGGACCTGGGTTCCCGGGTGGAGGTGGAGTACCGGGACGAAACGGGGAAGCTGGCCCATACCTTCAACCTGATGCTGGGGGAACTGGAACGGGCCTACCGGCAGATCAAGCGTTTTGCCTTTGAGGCGGTGCTGGCGGGGAAAAAGGAGCAGCGGATCCGGCAAATTTTTCAAAAGTACGTTCCCAAGGACCTGATTGACAAATTTTTCGCCGCCCCGGAATCCATGCTGGTGGGGGACAACCGGGTGCTGGCGATCCTTTTTTCCGACATCCGCAGTTTTACCACGATTTCAGAAAACATGGCCCCCGATGACCTGGTGAATTCCCTGAACCGCTACTTTTCCGGGCAGGTGGACATCATCATGAACCGGAACGGCATCGTGGACAAATACATCGGGGACGCGATCATGGCCTTTTGGGGGGCCCCGGTGAGGCGCGCGGACGACGCCCCGCAGGCGGTGTTGTCCGCCCTGGACATGATCGACGGGGTGAAAGTTTTCAACGAAAAACAGCGGGAACTGGGCAAGCCGGAATTTCACATCGGCATCGGGATCAACTACGGAACGGTAACGGTGGGAAACATCGGCAGCGAACGGAAGATGGACTACACGGTGATCGGCGACATGGTGAACCTCGCTTCCCGCATGGAGGGGCTCACCAAAACCTACCACGCGGAGATTCTCATCTCCGAAACCCTCTGCGAGGCCCTCCAGAAACAGGGGGCTTCCCTCCCGGTCCGGCTCCTGGACACGGTGGCGGTGAAGGGCAAAACCCGGGGGGTGAAAATCTACACGGTGAAGCGGTCCCTCTCCCCCGCGGAGGGGCGGGCCTGGGGCCTGCACCAGGAGGGGATGTCCCTCTACTACCGCCGGGCCTTCGCCGAAGGGGAGCGGAAATTCCAGGAGGTCCTGGCCCTGCTCCCCGGGGACTTCAACGCGGAGAGCCTCATGGAACGCTGCCGCTCCTACGCCCGGAACCCGCCCCCCCCGGACTGGGACGGGGTGGAGGTGATGCACAGCAAGTGAGGGGGCGCCCTTGCGGGCCTACTGGGACAGGGCTTGCAGGGCGGCGCGGATGGTTTCCAGCTGCTGGTTCAGCGTGGTGATCTGCTGGTCCTTGCCGGAATTTTCCTGTTCCAGCCGGGCGATGGCGCTTGCCCGCTCCGCCGCCTGCTGGGTCTGGGCGGCGGCCTGGGTCTGGAGCGCAGCGTTCTGGTTCTGGAGGCTCTCGTTCCGGCCCCGCAGATCGGCGAGGGCCTCATCCCGCTCCGCCAGGGCCTGGGCCGTTGCGGCGTTTTCCTGCCTGAGCCCCGTAACGGCGGCCTGCATCTCCGCCAAAGCCTGGCCCTGGACGGATCCCTGGGTGATAAGCCGCTGCTGATCCCGGTTCGCCTCTTCCAGGGCGGCGTTCTGGGCCTGGAGCGCGGCCACCTGGGCCCGCAGGGCCTCCGCCGCCCCGCTGTCGGCGGCGGGGGGCGGCGCGGAGGCGGTTTCCCGCCGGCGCAGGGTCTCGTCAATGAGGCCCCGGAAGGCGGCAATGGCGGCCAGGTGCAGGTCCCGCCGGGTTTGCAGGGCCCGGACGTTTCTGAACGAGGGGGTGTCGATGAAGGCCCGCATGGCCGCGAGGGTCTCCCCCGCTTCCGCCAGTTCCCCCGCAGCGATCCGGCTCTGGACCGCGGCGTAGTAGCCCGCCAACTGGCCCTCCACCAGGTTCGCCCGTTCCTGCTCCCCGGAGAGCCGGGACAGTTCCTCCCGGGCGGCGCTCAGGTCCGCCCGGCCCTGTTCCACCCGGCGATCAAGCTCGCCGATCCGTTCTTCCATCTGGGCCCGCTGGTTCGCCTCCCGGATCCGGGCGGCCTCGAGGATCTGGGCCCGCTCGTTTTGCAGGCCCGCCAGGCTGGAACGGTACTCCTCCTGGAGCCGCTGCAGGTTCTGTTCGGAGTTCCGCCGCTCCGCCTCCAGGTCCTGGCGGTAGGAGGCCAGTTCCCCGTTGAGCCGGGCGATCCGTTCCGCGTCAAAGGCCCGCATCCGCTCGGCGATGGCCGCCTCGGAAAGGTTCTGGGCGGTGAGCCGTTCCCGTTCCGCGGCGATCTCCCGTTCCATGATCTCCCGCAGTTCCCGTTCCCGGTCGCCGAGCATCCGCTCCGCCGCCTCCTGCAAATTCTGGAACTCCTCGTCCACCTCCGCCAGCATGGCGGTCATACCGGCGATTTCCCGTTCCTTGGCGCTGATCTGGCCGGCGGTCTCCCGGCGGATCTCCTGGATAAGCCGCCGCTCGGTGGTCCCCATGCCGGCCCTTCCCTCCCGGACCCGCAGTTCCCCCTCGTCCCGGAAGGCATAGAGCAGAAAAAGCCCCGCGGCCAGGATGAGCAGGCCCCCGCCGTTGATCAAAACGGGGAACAGGGCCCCCCGCTTTTTCGCCGGGGTCTTGAGGGCCCCCGGGGAAAGCTCAATCCGGTCCTTCCCCGCCAGAGAGTCCAGCCCCGCGAGGATTTCCCGCTGTTCTTCCAGAGAAATCCCCGAGGCGGTGTCAAAGACAATCTCCGTCCCCGGTGGATTGATCGCTTCCGGCAAAAGATTCGGCCCGGTCCCGGTATCGGCGCTTTCCATATATTCCTCCCCTTAGGTACTCCAGTAAGTCTAAAACTACCGTATAGAAGACAGAGCGGGAAGGGGGAAGCCCCCCCCGATTTTGCGCGCGAAGCGCGCGGATCAAAAACACGGCACGGCACGGCGCCGCGCCTGCTTCAGTCAGCGCGGCGCAAACAAGCCTTATGTGCCGCTTGAACCTTTTACATATTATTGTTTTACATTTAATAATTCCTGTATTTGATAAAAATATTCATAATAATATTTTCCATCATTTCTTAAACGAGGCAAATTTCCATTTGTCAATTTAATTTTATAATTTTCATTGAAAATAATATGCATAAAAATATAGCAAACTTCTTTTTCATTTTCTGAAAGTCTATTAAATGAAACCAACTCCAGTTTTTCATTGTATCCTTCAAAAATATATTTTTGTATTCCATAATCAAGGTCAAGGGTATAATAATACAATCTTTCATTAAAAGAAGTTGGATCATCCCGTGTATTTCCCCATAGGAGCCATGGAGCAATATCCAAAAGAAATTTTTCTATGGGTTTATCATAA
>JAITHE010000149.1 GCA_031280125.1 Treponema sp. | reverse complement strand
GCTTATACCCCTATTCAACGCTTTTTGCCGCCTGGCTGCGGGGCAAGGGCTATGCCGCGCTGGAACTGCCCCCCACATCCCCTGAATCGCTTGCGAAAGGACGGGCCTTTATGGGGGGGAAAGAATGTTTTTCCCTGACAGCCCTTCTTGGGGACGCCGCCTGCTATGCGGAACACAATCGCGCCGCCCAGTTGTTGTTTCCCCAACCCAAAGGAGCGGAAACGGAGGGCTTGTATGGATATTTTGTTTACCGCAAATTAAAGGCCGCCATAACCGTTGTATCTCCCGCCCTTGAACGCCTGCCTGATAATCCTGACGTTTGTGAAACTGTATTCCGTATCTTGCTGGCCGGAGACATCGCCCTGCATATAAACGATGATCGTTTATTGCAAACCATGGAAACCGTATTTGCCAATGGATTACCCGATGACAAAACCTTAGTACAGTGGGCGCGAACAAACCATGAAAGCAAAAAAAGTATTCTGTTCACCGGTGAACCCTGGTGTATGCACAACGGCCTGTTTCAGAGCATCATAGTAAAACAAATACAGGCCGCCGGATTTGATACCGTCTTCGCGCCGTTAAGCGAAACAGTGCTTTTTGATTTGCATAAGCAAAGGCGGTCAAAAACAGTGAAAGGCCTTGAAGAGCTCATGTACAATGCCGCCCAAGCATTGGGAAACAACAGCCCCTTTTCCGCTTCCCTGGAACAGTTGACCGGCGGCACGGCTGCCGGTGATTTTAACGGCGGCTTTGGGAATTACCGCCTCGCGAAAACGGCTCTGTATAATGAACATATCCTGGGCGTCATATCCGTATCGTCCCAGTATGAAAACACCGAATCGGTTTTGGAGTTGTTATCTCCTGGTAAAAAAACGCCTTTTCTCAATCTGCGTTTTGACGGAGAAAACAACCCGGTCAGCCGTTTGAAAATAGAGGCTTTCCTGGACGGGGTAGGGAAAGAGCGTATCTAACGTGAGGCAGACAGCGGGATGCCGCCTGCCTGCCGCAGGCAGGGCCAGACGGCGTCCGTCTTCCGCGCAAGGGATTGAAGCGGAAATCCTTTTTTGCGCTGCGAAGCAAACGCAAAAAAGATTGGAGCGGAAAGCCCGGTCCTGACCCGCCGCGTATCACGCGGACAGAGCCAGAGACCGGGCCGGCGGGATCAGTCTGCGCGCCGCTCGAATAGCCCCCATACCAGTCCCAGCACCACTCCCACACGTTCCCGCTCAGATCATATATCCTCAAATCATTCGCTGCTTTGGTCCCCACAGGATGCGTTGTGCCGCCGCTGTTCCCGTCATACCACCCCGCCGCCCCGGCGCTGTTGCTCCCGGCGTATAAATAGGTCAAGTAATTTTTGTTACCACCCTTGGCCGCGTATTCCCATTCAGCCTCGGTGGGTAGCCGGTAGCCGCTGGCGTTCCAGTCGCAGGTTATTGAGTTCCTAGAGCCACGGTAGGCCGGGGTCAGCCCTTCCTTGACGCTCCGCCGGTTGCAGTACTCTATGACCTCATACCAGCTTACCTGTTCCACCGGCAGGGTATCGCCTCTAAATTTACTTGGATTGTTCCCCATCAGTTCTTGCCATTCCCGCTGGGTTACCTCGCGCTTCCCCATATAAAAGCTCTTTACCGTTACCTGATGCCGCGGCCCTTCGTCGCTGTCCCGGTCCGGCTCTTTGGACGGGCTGCCCATGGTAAAGGTTCCCCCTTCCACTAGCACAAAGCCTTTAGGCGCGCCGCCCGTTCCGGGACGGGGCGATGTCCGGGTAACGGCCCGCCCGCCCCCGCTTATGCGCTGGAGTATATCGCTGACAAAGGCATCCATCTTCCCCCGCGCGTCCCGCTGGGTGGTAAACTCCATCTCCGCCGAGGACAGCCTGTAGGCGTTCTTTACGTCCAGTATCCGCGCCATGAGCAGGTTGGCTTCCCCTTCGTGCATGGCTATCACCCGCACTATGTAATCCGCGTTCAGCGCCTTGCCCATTTCAGCGCCCTTGGCTTCGTCCGCCCAGTCGCTTAACTGGAACTGCTGTTCCTGGGCCAGCAGCGCCAGGGCGCTCCGGTCCGGCACCTGGAAACGCCCGGTGTTGATAAAACTGTTGATGAGAAAATCCTGGAGATTGTCCAGGGCCGCCGCGTCCAGATTCGTACCCCGCTTCTCAAAGGGCGGGACCACCAGCTTTGCCTGCTGGCCGAAGGCCGCCATGCCGCAAAGGGCCAGGGCCGCGATGAATGTTAATTGTTTCATGCGTGTTTCTCCTTGTTTTTCCTTATCCAGTGGTAATCCGCGGACCTTTTTGATAATGCCGGATAAATCAGCGCTTCCCTGCCCCCATAGTGGAGGCTCCGCCCCCTCGCCCCCGCCGGGGGCCGAAGGCCCCCCGGCCCCCCGTAAAAAACATTCCCGCTCACGCTTCTCCCAGGGAAAAATCGCCGGTTATCTTAAACCGTTTGCCGTCCCGGACTACTTCCAGGGAGCGTCCGGGAAAGTAACGGGGGAGCTTTTCCCGGACCAACGCGGCGGATTCTTCCAGCAGGACTTCAAAACAACCGGGGTCTACCTTGTCCAAGGTGGCAAGGCGGAGGGAAACCAGGTAGCCCCGGCCTCTTTCCGAACCCAAACCGAGGGTGAAATCCGGGGCTATCTCGAAAAGGCCGTCCATCTCGGGGTTGGCGGTGGTATCCCGGCGGGGCCTGTTGGGGTGGAGGGCGTAAGCGTCTCCCCAGCGATCCTCAAGCTCCAGGTCTACTTCGCGGAACAGGGCTTCCAGACCTTGGTTAAACGCGGCCAGCTTGGGATGGGTATACATACTGCCTATTGGAAACCATACCGGGAGATATTAGCACGAGCGCCCGGAAGGGTCAAACGTTTTGAGCGGGGGTCTGGGGGGCTTTCGGCCTCCCAGCGGGGCGTTGCGGGGGCGGGACGGAAGCCCGAAACAGGATGTTGAGGGCTGGCGGGCTGCCCCCGTAACGCCTTGGCTATGCTTTGTTCCTGTCGTTGTAGTTATCTGTAAGGACTTTTTGGATGCCGGATTCAACCGGCAAGTGCAACACCTATGTGACGGCTCAAAGCCTCGTATGGCGTACGAAAGCCTAAACACTTCACCGGCATCGCGTTAATCTTACGCGGTGCCTTATCAAGTTCCGTTTTTTTAGTCAATCCCCAGTCATGCTTTTTCGGAAAAAATCTTCGCGGGATTCCGTTCCGGTTCTCAATGCTCCCCGCGGATACTTCGTATCCGGCTCCCAACGGTGATACGGCT
>JAITHE010000143.1 GCA_031280125.1 Treponema sp. | reverse complement strand
CACTGATTAAATCCAATCGAGGATTTAATCAGTGTTTCTTACCCGCATTTGCGTAATGAAATGAGCAAATGCAGAGGGTAACGCTGATTAGCGTCAAGTTAATCAGCGTTACCCTAGGGCGGCGCTGTTTAACTTGCCCCGGACCGAAGGCCCGCAATCAGCGTTTCCCTAAGACGGGGCGGACCGGCAGGGCGGACCCTACATTTTTTCCACCTGCAACAGGTCAACTTCCACCGGGACATTCCTGCCGAATATGCCCACCATTACCTTCAGTTTGTTCTTTTCCTGGTTTACTTCTTCAATAGTACCGGTAAAGGATTCAAAGGGGCCGTCAATAATCTTCACCGCCTCCCCCGGGGCAAAGGACTGTTTGGCCCGCACCGGGCGCTCCCCCTTGAGTTCGCCGGACTTTTGCAGTATTGCCCGGACCTCATCCCCCGAAAGGGGCTGGGGCTTCTTATCCGCCGGGGTGCCGACAAATCCCGTAACCCCCTGAATCTTTTTAATCTTTGAACAGGTAGGTTTCCATTCCAGGTCCGGCAAATCCATCTCCACCAGGATATAGCCAGGGAGAAATTTCTTGGTGGTTGTCCGCTTTTTCCCATCCCGTACTTCCACCACCTCTTCCGAGGGAACCTTAACATCCCGCACCACCGCTTTATCCAGGTCCCCGGCCTCGGCCATCAACCGTATCGCCTTCTCTATCTTATTTTCATATCCCGAATAGGTATGGAGCACATACCAGCCCGCAGCCATACGTTCCCTTTACATTAAAATATTGCCTGCACCCCAAGGAGCAGCAATACATCCACCAGCCCTAATACCGCGGCAATGATAACGGTGGAAACGATGACCACCTTAACCGAACCGGCAACATCGTCCTTGCCGGGCCATATCACTTTTCTTAACTCGTTATACGATTCCTTGATAAATTGAACTATCTTGCCCATGGCGTCCTCTTCCGCTCCCGCGGCTTTGTTGAGGCTTCGCCCAACAAAGCGGTAAATCCAGGCCAGGTAGGACTCGAACCCACAACATTCGGTTTTGGAGACCGACGCTCTACCATTAGAGCTACTGGCCTATAAAGGCTGGGATTATCAAGCAAGGCCGATAATCCTCAAGATACCCGGCCCTTGTCCATAAACAAGGGCTACTTGATCTTGGTTTCCTTATGTAAGGTATGCTTTCGATCAAAGGGGCAGTATTTTTTTAATTCCATTTTTTCCTGCATATTCCGCCGGTTTTTTTTGGTCGTATAATTCTTCCGTTTGCACTCGGCGCATTGCAGGGCAATCAACTCAACCGCCTGTTTCTTACTTGCCATAATTCCCCCCCGGAGCGCCGTAAAAACACCCCGTTTTTCGTAATAAACTGCCAAGCCCTCGAACGGAATCGAACCGTTGACCTCATCCTTACCATGGATGTGCTCTGCCGATTGAGCTACAAGGGCGTACCTTGAAAGGTATATGGGCTACCCTAACAAATACGGCAATTTTAGTCAAGGGGCTTGGACGCGATTTGCGGACACCGGGCCGAAAAAACGCGCCCTATCCCCAGCGGGGGCTGCCAAAGCCGGGGGGCGCATACCACTGTCAACAACTTAAGGGGGGACCGGGGGGCCTTTCGGCCCCCCGGCGGGGGCGTTGCGGGGGCGGAACCCCCGCAGAGGGGGTAGGGCGCTGCCGCGCAGCGTCCGTAGGGGTCGTGTCCTGTGGACACGCGCTGCGGTTTCTCAGGCTAAAGCCTGCGGACTAAAGTCCGATGAAACCGCGTTTTTAAGCGGAAGCTGTTCTGAAACTTCAGTTTCAGAACAACTCTATTTCTTCAGTTGTTGACAGCGGGGCGCATACCCCCGGCCCGCCCTACCGCCAGATAACCCAGATAGCCAGGGAAGCGGCTGTCGTGGTGATCAGGGTAAAGGGAACGCCGATTTTAAGCCACTGGAGAAAATTGACAGGACGCCCCTGCTTCCCCAGTATGCCCACGGCAACCACATTGGCGGAAGCGCCGAAGGGGGTAAGGTTGCCCCCCATGCAGGACCCGGTGAGGAGGGCAAACATATAGAGTTCCGGCTGCAGGGAAAGGTCCCGGGCTATGCCCGCGGCAACCGGGAGCATCACGATAATATAGGGCACATTATCCACGAATCCAGAGATCAGGGTGGAGACCGCGACGATAAGCAGGAAGCCCAGGATCACGCTGTCCCCCACCAGGCGGGACAGGAGTACCGAAAAGTCTTTCAAAAGGCCGGCCTCCCCAACGGCGCCTACCACCACAAAGATACCGGTGAGAAAGAAAAAGGTGTCCCAGTCCAGGCCCTTTACCAGGGCGGCGGTTTTTTCCCCGCTTTCCCGGCGGACCACGCGGTACCACACCAGCCCGGCAATGCCCAAGGCCATAACCAAGAGCCCGGAATACAGGGAAATCCCGCCGAACACAAAGGAGAAGGCCGCAAGCCCCAGGATCATGAGTAAGAGGAGTATTGCGGGAAGCGGGGACAGGGCCCTTTCCTGATCCCCCTCAATCCGCCCCTCCCCTTTTTTGGCAAAATAGGCGAAGAAGAACAGGGCCCCCGCAAGCATACCAATCTGGACGATAAAAAAGACGGATGGTTTTCCCTTATAAAAAAAGAAATCGTTGAATCCATACTTGGCGTAGTCGGCGAATATCATTGAGGGCGGGTCCCCCACCAGCGTGGCGGTTCCCTGTAAATTCGCCATAACCGCCAGGCCCACCATGAAATAGGCCGGATCAACGCCCTGTTTTTTACACAGGGCCAAGGCAATGGGGGCCATAACCAGCACGGTGGCCACGTTTTCCACAAAGGCCGAGATGATGCCGGTCATCATCAGTATAGCCACAATGGCGATCCCCAGGCTGGGGGAATGGCGGATAATGGCGTTGGCAATCACCGAGGGAACCCGGGAATAGATGAACAGCTCCGCGATGATCAGACTGCCGAGAAAGATCAGCAGAACGCTCCAGTTGATAAGCTCCCCCAGGGCGGTAAGGGGGCTGACAACCCCCAGGATCACCATTAACGCCGCGGCCCCCAGGGCGCTGAAGGACTTTTTCGCCGGAAAAATAACGATAAGCGCGTACATCAGCGCCGTAATGCCCAGCACGGCCCATTTGATATTCATATCTGCTCCTATACGTCCAGATTAGAAACTAATAAGGCGTTTTCTTCTATAAATTCACGCCGGGGCGCCACCAGTTCTCCCATAAGGGTAGAAAATATCCGCTCCGCCTCCACCCCGTCGTCCAGATGCACCTGGATGATGCTCCGCCGCTCAGGGTCCATGGTGGTTTCCCAAAGCTGGTCCGGGTTCATCTCCCCCAGCCCCTTGTAGCGCTGCACGGCGGCCTTGCCGGGGTCCCGGCCCGATTCGGCAAGAAGCCGGTCTTTTTCAGCGTCGTCGTAGGCGTAAAAGGTTTTCTTTTCATAGCTCACCTTGTAGAGCGGGGGCATGGCAAGATAGACATGCCCCCGCTCGATCAGGGCGGTCATATACCGGTAAAAAAAGGTGAGGAGCAGCGTCCTGATATGGGAGCCGTCCACATCCGCGTCGGCCATGATGATGATCTTGTGATACCGTATCTTGCTTACGTCGAAATCGTTCCCCGCGCCGCCCCCGATGCTGGCGATGATGGGCTGGAGCTTCTCGTTGGTTACCACCTTTTCGATCCGGGTCTTTTCCACATTGAGCATCTTCCCAAAGAGGGACAGGATGGCCTGGTACTGCCGGTTCCGGCCCATTTTCGCGGACCCGCCGGCGGAATCCCCCTCCACAATGAAGAGTTCGCACCGGGCCGGGTCCCGCTCTGAACAATCCGCCAGCTTTCCCGGAAGCCCCGCGCTGTCCATCATGTTCTTCCGGCGGGTGGCGTCCCGGGCCGCCCGGGCCGCAATCCGGGCCTTGGCCGCCAATATGGTTTTTTCCAAAATATGATTGACAATATCGGGATGTTGATCCAGGCAGCGCTCCAAATGCTCATTCACCAGGGATTCCACAATCCCCTTTACCTCGGAATTCCCCAGTTTTCCCTTGGTCTGCCCCTCAAATTGAGGGTTGGGCATTTTGATGGACAACACCGCGGTTAAGCCCTCCCGGACATCCTCCCCGGAAAGGGACTCGTCCAATTTTTTCCCCTGCTTGGACTTTTTGAGATACTCATTCAAGGTCCGGGTTAAGGCGGATTTAAAACCCACCAGATGGGTTCCCCCTTCACGGGTGTTAATATCATTCACAAAGGAAAACATGATCTCGTTAAAGCCGTCGTTATACTGGATGGCCAGTTCCACCTCCACCTCCTCCCGGACGCCGGCGATCACGACCGGCTCCTTGTGGAGGACGGTTTTGTTTTCGTTGAGGTATTCCACAAAGCTCTTTACCCCGCCGTCGAACTTGAATTCATGGACCTTGGGGTTGGAAAGCCGTTCATCCCGGATGGCAATGGTAAGGCCCTTGTTGAGGAAGGCCAGTTCCCGCAGGCGGTTGCTCAGGGCGTCGAAGTTATAGGTGGTGGTTTCAAAAATCGAAGTATCCGCCTTAAAACGGATAACCGTACCTTGTTTTTCCGCCGGCCCCCCGATCCGCCCCCCGGCTTCCGCGCCGCCGGCCTCCCGCGCGGGACCATCGGGAATGCCGGTACGGTAGCGCTGGGTATATACCGTCCCGTCCTTGTGGACAAAGGCTTCGCACCACTCGGACAGGGCGTTTACCACCGAAACCCCCACCCCGTGCAGCCCCCCGGAGACCTTATAGGATTTCTTATCGAATTTTGCCCCTGCGTGCAGCTTGGTCATCACCAGTTCCAGGGCGCTGACCTGTTCAACGGGATGTATATCCACCGGGATGCCCCGTCCGTTGTCCTCCACCCGGATCACGTCATTGCCCTCAAGCACCACCAGGATCGCGGTGCAAAAACCCTGCATGGCCTCGTCAATCGAATTATCAACCACCTCAAAAACCAAATGGTGGAGCCCGTCGATGCCGGTGGTCCCAATATACATGCCCGGACGTTTCCGCACCGCTTCCAGCCCCTTGAGGACCTGGATGTTCTGGGCCGAATAACTTGCAGTCATAGCCCCGATTATACCCCATTTTCCCTTAAACGTGAAGGGCGCGGGGCAGGGGGCCAGGGCAAAAGCATTTACCCTATGCCGAAGAGGATTTGGTGAAGGAAGCCGGTGTCCAGGGAAGCGCGGAACATTTTGCGCCTAACGCTGAGCCGCTGTTTGCCTTTCAGTACCGT
>JAITHE010000022.1 GCA_031280125.1 Treponema sp. | reverse complement strand
GTTTGTTATTCATAATCAACCACATTGGCCCAGTGCAGAAGGAATTCCTTTTCCTCCGCACGGGCCTTGGGGAGCCGGGACGCGGAAACAATGGAGAGCCACTTTTCCACGTACTGTTTGGCGGTGTCGCTCTTTGTGCAGAACAGGGCCAGGTACTTTTCCGCCGTGTCGATTTGGCCCGCAAGCCAGAAGAGCAGGTAGGTCTGGGCCGCGTCCGCCGAAGCGTTCCCCTGGGTGGCGGTTACGGCTGGACCGGCGCGACACTTGAAGCGGCAGGTGCAAGCCTTTCCACCTTTGTCCGGGGAAACCTGGGGTTCCAGACGGGAGGTTATGGAGATAAAGCCGAAACATTCAAATTCCATTACGACTATAACTTTGACGGCGGGTATAGAATAGGGCTGCTGGTGAGCTTTTATGCCCCCTTATTGTCCGGATCAATCCCCCGGCCCGCTCCCCGGCCTCAACCCGCGCCGCCGCCTCCTCCTCCCCCTGCTCCGCCTTCTGGTGTAATTTACTATGACTACAACGGAACCAGCTATGTGTATCTCAGCGATGCTGTCTTTTTCCAGTGTTCAGACGGGAAACCCCTGGGATATGTAGAGGGCGGCGCTATTTATACCTTTGGCGGCCGGTGTTTGGGATTCATGGAGGGTAATTTTGTTTACGATCTGAAAGGCTATCCTAAAGGCGCTGTGGATCCCAAAAGCCTGGGGAAGGACGCACAAGCCAAAAAGCCGGTTACGCAAGCCGTCAAACAGAACCTGCCGGAAAAACAGTCCCAGGTTCCTGTTACCAAGCCAAAACTCAGAAACGGGTACTTTGGCGGCCTGCTGTCGGATGTGTTTAATTAGTGTTTTAGGGAAGTTTGTCTACACTGTGTCCGCAGTATAGACAAACTCTCATTAAGGAGATATGTGATGAAAAAGTTTTGCATTGCCGTTCTGGCGGGCTATCTTGCTTTTGCCGTCCCCGGATGCCGTAACAACAAAAACGGCGTGGAAGACATACCTTATGTTCCCGAAAGCGACCCCCTCAGCGTCCTTCCCACGGTGGTCGATGATGAAACCGACGCGGAAATCTATGAAGTGCCAACCCCCGAACCCCTGCGGGACAAGAAGGGCGAAACGGTATACCCCATCTATTATAGGGGCGCCGTAGCCACTACCAAGAACAAGGGAGAATGGGAAAGCTGGCTGCGGGATCCTTCCCTGGCGCCTTTGCCCGCCCTGCGTAATGACAGGAATTTTGTGGTAACCTGGTGCCATCAGTTTGCGCACTATGAGCCGGAAGAAGTAGCCCTTATTTTGATGAACTACTTTGAATATGATATGGCCTATCTTCATCCGTCAAATCCCTGGTGTTACACTGACTATCCCAAAATAGCTTTTTTTAACTGGGCGGGATTAAGAACGTGTATAGAAGCAAAAAAAGTGGTATGCGCCGGGTATGCCCAACTTTTTTATCTTATTGTCCGTGAACAATATCCCGATGTCAGATACATCACCAGTAACGAGATACGCCATGCCCGCAACTATTTTGCGGATACAAAGCAGCATTGGGATATTACCTGGATTGACACTGCCGGTGTGAATTACAACCCCGATTACATCAAGTTTGATTTTGTCGGTATGAAAAAAAGGATTGACGGCGGGCTTGATGGCGACGGGCTGAAGGTTGGCCGCGACTGGAAAATAGTAAACCTCGTTGCCGGGGAAAGATAGCGGCCTGATTGTCAAAGCCGCGGATTACGCCGGGGCGGTTGGGCTTGGCCTCCATTCGGCTAGGTTGGCTGCGCCCATTCCCACGCCTCATTGCGGCACACGACTTACAAAGATGCGGAAAACCACGGAAGGCGCCTGTCGGCAGACAGGGCAGGCAGGCGTTTTTCCGTGGTTTGTTTCATACAATTTGCTTTAATCAGTACTTCCTTAGCGAACAAGTCCACTGAGGAATTCGTTTACATAAGCACTGTATAAGCCTGGACCCTTTTGAAAGTATTCCGGTTCTGTACTATGCTGATACCATGACTATACGAATAGATGTACTGGTACGGACGCTGGCCCAAGCGCTGGATCTGGTGGAGATTGCTTATTTGGGGGCGACTTCCAATCATGGAAGAAGGATCGCGGTACTGTGCGCCGCGATGGGCAGGCATTTGGGCATGAGCAAGGATGAGTTGTCTGCTCTGGTTACCTGTGCTCTGCTGCATGACAACGCGCTGACGGAATATTTTTTGTTGTTAAAAGAAAACGCCGAAGGAGATGTTTCCCGGCTGGGGGCGCACTGTGAAATCGGACAGCGAAACGTGGAGATTTTGCCGTTCAGGGAAAATATTCAGGGATATATCCTTTATCACCATGAACGGGCCGATGGGCAGGGGCCATTCAGAATGTCCGAAGGCTATTGCCCGCTGGCAGCCGAACTTATTGCCGCAGCGGATATGATCGATGTCGCCACTCCCCTGCATCTTATTCCGCTTTCAGAACTGGAAACCCTGCGGCGCGGTATCGAGGGAGACATACACCAGCGCTTTACCGGAAAAGCGGGAGAGGCGCTGCTGGCTGTGCTGGACGGGGAAATGTTGGCTTCTCTGCGGGGCGACCGGATTGAAGCGGCTACCACCAGCGCTGTTCCTGCCTGGGTCATGGACTCTGGCGATCCGGCGCTGCTTCCTATCGCAGAGCTTATTGCCCATATTATCGACTACAAATCGGCGTTTACCAAGGTTCATACCAGGCAAATTGCAAACAGGGCATGGGTAATGGCGGAACACTATGATTATGATCCGGCGCAGAAAATCAAGCTTTACCTGGCCGCGGCGCTGCATGATCTGGGAAAACTTGCTGTTCCGTCTGAAGTTCTGGAAAAGCCGGGTAAACTTGATCAGGCTGAATTTGAGATTATCAAAACCCATATCACGTATACGCGGGAATTGTTGAGCGGTGCGGTGGGGCTGGGGGATATTGTCGAATGGGCGGCAAACCACCACGAGAAGCTTGACGGCCGGGGTTATCCTTTGGGAAAAGGCGAAACGGATCTGGATTTTAATTCCAGGCTTATGGCCTGCATTGATATTTACCAGGCGGTAAGCGAAGAACGGCCCTACCATCCCCGGAGAAGCCATGCCGAAACGATGCCCATTCTTTATGATATGGCAGACAAAGGCGGTATTGATCTGAATATTGTGAAAGATATGGATGTGGCGATGGCGCCCTGGTCAGGAAAAGATGTGGAAACGCCAAAGCCGAACTGAGCCTCCGCGGAGCAGAGCGTGGACCGTAGGTCCGGCACACTCATAGGGCGCGGTGCTACCAGTGCGGCGTACCTATGGAAGTTCCCAGGCAGCGTTCATATTATGCAAAAGTAATCCTGAGCCCCACGCCAAAACGGAAGCCTTCTATAAAGGGAAGGGTTTCGCCGGTCCATAAACGGTAGAGGGGAAACCACGCGCGGATATCAAAGCCCAAA
>JAITHE010000131.1 GCA_031280125.1 Treponema sp. | reverse complement strand
GGGTTGTTTCTGGCGCATCCGGATAACCCGAACAACAACCCGTAGAGGCCGGGTTCTCTGGTACGGGCGGTCCGGTTTTACCGGATACCCGGCTTTTTCTGACATGCAGCCCCCGGAGCTTCGCTCCGGGGGCTTTTCTTTGCCGGGGCCCGCGGCCCTAGGGGGATGTTCTTGGATAGTAGCCGGCGGTTCTTCTGGTATAGAGCGCTTCCCCGGCACCGGGGGCGGGAAAATCCCTTAGTTTTAGCCGATGGGCATTGATCATTTCAAAGGGAACCGCCGCCTTCCATTCGGCGGCGGGGTTTTTTCCGTCCCCCAGGATGCCGTCGATGGCCACGGTTTGCCCCTCCACGGACCAGTCGCCGGCGCCGCTCAGGCCGCCGTTGTAAAGGCCAAAGGTAAAGGTTCCGTTTTCCCGCAGCTTAAAATAGTAGTTGTCCAGCCACCAGGAACCGGCAAGACCGGCGGCATAATCGGGGGTTTCGGACAGGAAGCCGCCAAAGACCCACCCGGTTTTTCCGTCTCCGGTTTGCACCCGGATCCAGGTTCCGCTCTGTCCGCCAATGGTTACCCTGCGGTTCCCCCTTTGCAACACCCTAAGGGGGGTAAACAGCTCCAGGGTATCCACCTTTTTGCTCTGGGCATCCGGTTCTTCCCGCAGGTTAACCCCCTCCGAAACATTTACATAGAGGGTTACCCCGGCGGGCTCTTCCCCCGATTTTTGATCCCCCGGGACCGCCCCGTTTTCCGGTATTTTTTGGCACCCCGCCGCCAGGGTAAGTAAGAGGCCAAGGACCAGGTCGCGCTTTTTCACGGGTATAACCGTAAATTCTCCCGGGAGGATTGTCAAGAAGAAGAAAGATCGCCGCTTGACATTTTTTTAACCCTCCGCTAGGGTACGTTCATGACATTTTCTATAAATTTGTCATGGAAAATAGCGGATTTTCTGCAACCGGATCAAACTTCCGCCGGTCTAACCCTGGGAAAAGCCTATGACCATTGAAATAATAGGAACCGGGCGGGCCCTTCCCCCCCGGCGGGTAAGTAACGGGGAATTGGCGGAGCGGATCGACACCAGCGATGCCTGGATCCGTTCCCACACAGGCATCGCCGCCCGGCGGATCGCCGGTGAAGAAACCGCCGCCAGCGATTTGGGGATCGCCGCCGCCCGGGAAGCGTTGAACCTGGCCCTGGAACGAAACCGGATGGCGGAACAAACCCCGGAAGATCTGGCCCGGACCCTGGACCTTATCGTCCTGGGAAGTACCACCCAGGATTATTACGGCTGTCCCGCCACCTCTTGCCTTATTCAGCGGGAGCTGGGGGCAAAAAAGGCCGCCGCCCTGGACATTACCATGGCCTGCAGCAGTTTTATCTATGGTCTGGAAACCGCCGCAGCCCTGCTTAAGGCCGATCCCCGCCGCAGGCGGGCCCTGGTTATTGGCGCCGAGGTTCTTACGCGGATAGTTAACTGGGAAGACCGGGGAAGCTGCGTCCTTTTTGGAGACGGGGCGGGGGCGGTGCTGCTGGAAAAAACCGGCCCCGAAAACAGGGCGGGCCCGGACGGGGAACCGGGGATCCTGCGGACCATCCTGGGGGCGGACGGATCGGGCTGGGAACATCTGATCATCCGCCGGGGAGGGAGCCGCCATCCCCTGAAAAAGGGGGAGGATGCGGTCCCCGAAGTTTCCATGAACGGCCGGGCGGTGTACACCTTTGCCGTGGCGGCGATCACCGGGGTTATCCGCCGGATGATGGAGGAAGAACGGATTCTGCCGGAAGACCTGGCCCTGATCGTTCCCCACCAGGCCAACGCCCGGATCGTGCAGGCCGCGGCAAAGCGGCTGGGGATGCCGGAAGAAAAATTCTACCTCAACATAGAAGAATACGCCAACACCTCGTCGGCGTCGATTCCCATCGCTCTGGACGAATTGAACCGATCGGGCAGGCTTAAACGGGGGAATCTGATCATCACCGTAGGATTCGGCGCGGGCCTTACCTACGGCGGGAATTTGATCCGGTGGTAACGGAGAATAGGGAGAAACCATGGGGATAACCCGGATCTTTTTTTTGTTTCCCGGCCAGGGGGCCCAATACCCCGGCATGGGCCTGGATTTGCTGCCAGCTTCGCCGGCGGCCAGGGCAGTCTTTGATACCGCCTCGGAGGTTTTGGGTTTTGATATGGCCGGCCTGATCCGCAATGCAGACGGGGAAGCCCTCCGGCGGACCGGCGTTTCCCAGCCGGCCCTGGCCGCCGTCTCCCTGGCCGCCGCCGCCTGCCTGGGGGAAAAGGGCGTTGTTCCCGCGGCCTGCGCGGGTTTCAGCCTGGGCGAATACCCCGCCCTGGCCTGCGCCGGGGTTATTGGCCCGGAAGACTGTTTCCGCCTCACCGGCGCCCGGGGCAGGGCCATGCAGGATGCCGTGGACCGTATGGCCGCCGCGGGAAGGGACAGGCCGGGGATGAGCGCCGTGCTGGGCCTGGACAGCGGCAAGGTGGAGGCCCTGATCGCCCAATGGAAAGACGCCGCCGGATCCGTCCTGGGGGATCTTTACGCCGCGAATATCAATTCCTCCAAACAGGTGGTGGTTTCCGGTCCCGCCGCGGCCCTGGCGGAGGCGGAAAGGCGTTTTAGGGAAGCCGGGGCCCGGCGTTGTGTCCGCCTCCGGGTGGACGGGCCCTTCCATTCGCCCCTGATGAAGCCGGCGGCGGAAGCCTTTGCTCCGGTCCTGGAGGGGGTATGTTTTAAGGATCCCGCGATCCCCTTTTTTTCCAACGTAACCGGAGGGGAGATACGCACCGGAACGGAGGCAAAGGCCCTGGCCTTAAGGCAGATCGTAGAAGGGGTGCGCTGGACACAGGAAGAAGCGGCCTTGGCGGAAAAGGCTCCGGAGGCTGTGGCCGAGGCCGGGCCCGGCAGGGTACTCCAGGGGCTCTGGCAGGAAACGGGCAGCGCCGTTCCCTGCTATGGGGCGGGAACCCTGGAAGATATTGGCAAGGTAAAGGAGCTTGTGTGAGGCTGGAAAATAAAAAAGCCCTGGTTACCGGAGCGTCCAGGGGGATCGGCAGGGCCGTGGCGGAACTCTTTGCCGTCCGGGGGGCGGAAGTGTGGGGGCTGGGTACCGGGGAACCCCCGGATCTGGCCGGGCGGATCGCCGCCGCCGGTGGAAAACTCCACTGGATTTCCCTGGATCTTTCTGTTCTGGAGACGGTGGAAGAAACAATCAAAAAGGCCCTGGAGGAATCGGAGGGTTTTGACATTCTGGTGAACAATGCGGGGATCACCCGGGACAACCTGGCCTTCCGTATGGACCTGGAAGATTTCCGCTCCGTGCTGGACATAAACCTCACCGCCGCCTTTCTTGCCGCCCGGACCCTGGGCCGGTGGATGATCAAAAAACGGGCCGGATCGATCATCAACATGTCCAGCGTGGTGGGCCTCCACGGCAACGGCGGTCAGGCCAACTATGCGGCCAGCAAGGCGGGACTTATCGGCCTTACTAAAAGCCTGGCCCGGGAATGGGCCCCCCGGAATGTACGGGTAAACGCCGTTGCTCCGGGGTTTATTGACACCGGTATGACCGAGTCCCTTCCTGCGGCGGTCAGGGAAAAGATGCTGGAACAGATTCCCCTTAAACGCCTGGGAAAGGCGCAGGATGTTGCCGAAACGGTCCTTTTTTTGGCCTCGGACAGTTCCGCCTATATTACCGGACAGGTTTTTGCCGTGGACGGCGGCATGTTTATCTAGAGTTTGTCTATAATGTGGACACATTATAGACAAACTTCCGTAAAACCGCATTTTCACAGCCTGAAGGCGAGAAAATGCAAGGTCTGTCCATAAAAGTAACCGGCTTTATGGACAGACCCTATCTAAAGGCCGCGGCGCGGCCGCAAGGAGCGGCTATGAGAAGAGTGGTGATCACCGGCATGGGAGTTATCTCTCCCATAGGGAATTCCCTTGATGCCTTTAGCGCGTCCCTCAAGGCAGGAAAAAGCGGGGTTAGCAGGATCTCTTCCTTTGACACCGGGGACTTTGACGTGCGGATCGCCGCCGAGGTAAAGGATTTTAATCCCTCGTTGTGGATCGATAAAAAAGAGGCCCGTAAAATGGCCCGGTTTACCCAGTTTGCCGCCGCCGCCGCGGGGGAAGCCCTGGAACAGGCAGGGCTCCTGGAACAGAACGAAGAGGGCCGCAGGCGGATCAAGGGCGATCCGGACATGACCGGCGTGGTACTGGGGAACGGCATCGGCGGGTTTGAGATCGTTACCGAGTCGTTCAGGAAGCTCCTGGGTCAGGGTCCCCGGCGTATGCTCCCCCTGACCATACCGCTTATGATAGGCAACGAGGCGGCGGGAAACATCTCCATGATCTATGGAACCCGGGGACCGGCCTTTACCCAAGTTACCGCCTGCGCCTCCGGCACCGATGCCCTGGGGCAGGCCCTGGACCTTATCCGCTGGGGCCGCTGCGACGTGGTAATTTCCGGCGGGACTGAATCCTGTATCGGTCCCTTTGGCATTGGCGGCTTTCAGATGCTCAAGGCCCTTTCCACCAGAAACGATGAACCGGAGCGGGCCAGCCGCCCCTTTGACCGCGGCCGGGACGGCTTTGTTCTGGGGGAGGCCGCGGGGATCCTTGTGCTGGAAAGCGAGGACCATGCCAAGGGGAGGGGGGCGGCTATCCTGGCGGAGTTTGCCGGATACGGCGCCAGCGCCGACGCCTGCCATATTACTTCTCCTGACCCGGAGGGGAAGGGCGGCGGCAGGGCCATAGCGGCGGCGATCCGCGACGCCGGTCTTGGACCCCAGGACATCCAGTATTACAACGCCCACGGCACTTCCACGGAGATCAACGACCCCACTGAAACAAGGATGATCAAAAATGCCTTCGGAAACCATGCCTATAAACTAAAGGTGTCCAGCATCAAAAGCATGACCGGACACTGCGTAGCGGGCTCCGGCGGCATGGAGGCCATTGCCTGTGTACTGGCGATCACCGGGGGATTCTTTCCTCCCACGATCAACCTGGACAACCCCGATCCAGCCTGCGACCTGGACTATGTACCCAACGTGGTACAGTATGGGAGGATCGACGCCGCCGCTTCGGGAAGCCTCGGTTTTGGCGGACACAACGGTGTGGCGGTTTTTAAAAAGTATTAGCGCTGCAAAACTCCGGGCGGCCTGGAAGAAGGTGATTCCCCCTGCGGGTTTCATGCCCGTCGGCCCGGGGCGGAAAGAATCATGTGAAGGAGCGTAATATTGATGGGTAAAACGGAAAACCTAAACGAAATAGAGGGACTGCTTCCTCACCGGAATCCCTTTTTGTTTGTGGACGAAATCGTTTCGTCGGATGAAAAAACAATCACCGCCCGGCATATCTTTGCCGGAGATGCATTTTTCTTCCGGGGCCACTTTCCCGGATATCCCGTGGTGCCGGGGGTGATCCTGGTGGAAACCATGGCCCAGTCGGGCGGGGCGGGACTGCGTAAGGGGGGAAGCCTGGGCGGAGACACGCTTTTTTTTCTGGCTTCGGTGGACAAGGTAAAGTTCCGCCGGCAGGTCAGACCCGGGGAGGAGGTCCGGTCGGAGATCACCAACCTCCGGGTCTCGGCCAAAACGATCAAGCAGGCCGGTAAAGCCTATGTGGGGGATGAACTGGCTGCCGAGGCGGAATGGCTTTGTCTTGTTGGTCCGGCCCCGGCACAGGCGCACAGGGAGCGGGGATGATCATAAACCCGATGATACGCAACAATATCTGTATCAACAGCCACCCCGCGGGGTGCGCCAGGGTGGTGCGGAATCAAATTGCCCATGTAACGCGGCATCTGGCGGAAGGCAGGGATCCCGCCGCCGCCGGAACCGCCGCTCCCGGGGGAAGTCCCCGCCTGGTTTTGGTGCTGGGCTGTTCCACCGGCTACGGTCTTGCCAGCCGTATCGCCGCCGCCTTTGGTTATGGCGCCGCCACGGTGGGGGTTTCCTTTGAAAAGGCCGGCTCCGCCGCAAAGCCGGGAACCCCCGGCTGGTACAACAACCTTGCCTTTGACGGTGAGGCCGCCCGGGCAGGGCTTGCCTCAAAGACCCTGAACGGCGACGCCTTTTCCACGGAAATGAAAGCTCAGGCGGCGGCGGCGATCCGCGAAACCGCCGCCCAGGCGGGGCTTGCCGCCCAGGTTGACCTGGCCGTCTATTCCCTGGCCGCCCCGGTACGGAGGGATCCCCACACGGGGATTATCTGCCGGTCGGTGATCAAGCCCATAGGCAGGCCCTATTCGGGAACCACCCTGGACATGATGAGCGGCGCCCTCACCACGGCTTCCGCTGGGCCGGCCACGGAAGAGGAAATCGCCCATACCGTCAAGGTTATGGGCGGCGAAGACTGGGAACTGTGGATCGAGGCCCTGGCGGCGGAAGGGCTCCTGGCCCCCGGTGCGCGGACCCTGGCCTATACCTACCTTGGCCCGGAACTTTCCTGGGGGATCTACAAAAACGGTACGATAGGCCGGGCCAAGGAAGATCTGGAACGGGCCGCCGGATCGATCAACGCCTCCGGCAGGGCCCGGGCCTGGGTATCGGTTAACAAGGCCCTGGTAACCCGGGCCAGCGCAGTGATCCCCGTCATTTCCTTTTATGTATCCGCCCTTTTTAAGGTGATGAAAGAAAAGGGCCTCCACGAAGGCTGCATTGAACAGATAATCCGGCTCTACCGGGACCGGCTCTACAGCGCCGAAGGGGTCCGGGATCCCGCCGCCGTTCCCGTGGACAGCGCCGGACGGATCCGCATGGACGACTGGGAAATGCGGGAAGACGTACAGCGGGAAACGGCGGAGTGTATGGGCCGGGTTACGGCGGATAATGCCGGAACCCTTACCGACGCGGCGGGATTCCGGCATGATTTTCTGGAAGCCCACGGCTTTGACGTGGAAGGAATCAACTACGACGAGGAGGCGGATCCTTTGGGAATCGAAACCGCCCCGTACAAGGACGGAGATGAGGGATGGACGAAAAATTAATCCTCACGCTAATTGATAAATTTTCAGGCGGCGGTTTAAGCGAACTGGAACTCTGCGAGGGTGGGGCAACCCTGGTATTGCGGGCCGCCCCGGCCCCGCTGGCCGCCGCCGCATGTGGGGAGATTAAGCCCGGGGCGGCCCCCGGGGGCGAAACGGCCCCTGTGGCCCTGCCCGCATCCGCCGCGGAGAAAGCCGCCGGAGCCGGGGGCGAGTCTATCACAAGCCCCATCGTGGGAACTTTTTATCCCGCCCCCAGTCCCGACGCTCCTCCCTTTGTCCGTACCCGTTCCAGGGTTAAGGCCGGGGATACCCTCTGTATCCTGGAGGCGATGAAGATGATGAACCGCCTGGAGGCCGAATTCGACTGCGAGATCCTGGCGGTTAAAGCCTCCGGGGGAGATATGGTGGAGTTCGGCCAGGAACTGTTTGAAGTCAGGCGGCTGGGTTAGGCAGCGCGGGAAGGGGGATCAACGTGATAAAGCGCCTGCTCATCGCCAACCGGGGAGAAATCGCCGTCCGCATTATCCGGAGCTGCCGGGAAATGGGCATAGAAACCGTGGCGGTCTATTCCACCGCCGACCGGAACAGCCTCCACGTACGGCTTGCCGGACGGGCGGTATGCATCGGCCCCCCGGCCCCGGCAAAAAGTTACCTGGTCAAGGAAAACCTGGTCATGGCGGCCCTTCACACCGGCTGCGAGGCAATTCACCCCGGGGCGGGCTTTTTGTCGGAGAACGCGGAATTCGCCCGGTTCGCGGAAGAAGCGGGACTGGTCTTTATCGGCCCCGGTGCGGAGGTGATAGAACTGCTGGGAGACAAGGTCCGGGCCAGGGAGGCGGCAAAGCGCTACGGCCTTCCGGTTACGCCCGGTACGGGAGTGGTGGCGCCGGATCCCGCGGGATCCAGGGCGGCGGAAGAGGCTGCGCTGTCCATGGGCTTTCCGGTGATCATTAAAGCCGCCGCCGGAGGCGGGGGCAGGGGCATGCGTATTGTCCGCCGTCCGGAGGACCTTGCGGAAAACCTCAGTATCGCCAGGGCAGAGGCGGAAGCGAACTTTGCCTGCGGGGACGTGTTTATCGAAAAGTACCTGGAAAACCCCCGGCATGTGGAACTCCAGATCCTGGCGGACGGCCAGGGAACTACCGCGGTCCTGGGTGAACGGGATTGTACGGTCCAGAACAATCACCAGAAACTCATCGAAGAAAGCCCCTCCCCGGGGATAACGGAGGATATGCGGAACACCATGATCTCCGGCGCCCTGCCGGTATTCCGGGAACTGCAGTACCGGGGGGCGGGAACCATGGAATTCCTGGTGGAAAAGGACTCGTTTTACTTTATGGAAGTAAACCCCCGGATCCAGGTGGAACATCCCGTCAGCGAGGCGGTCAGCGGCGTGGATATTGTCCGCCAGCAGATTCTCTCCTGTACCGAAGGCCGCATGGAGACGGGCGGCGGCCTCCTTCCCCTTTCGGGATGGGCCCTGGAATGCCGGATCAACGCCCTCGGCCCGGGAACCGTAACCCGCCTGGAAGTCCCCGGCGGCCCCGGGGTCCGGTTCGATTCGTACCTGTACCAGGGCTGCGCCGTATCTCCCCACTACGATTCCCTGGCCGCCAAGATCATCGTCCACGGCCCGGACCGCCAGGCCACCCTAGCCCGGATGGACCGGGCTCTGGGGGAACTCCGTATAGAGGGCATACAAACCAACGCCGGACGCCAGCGCTGGATCGTCAACCACCCGGTGTTTACCCAGGGCGTTTTCGGCGTCTCCTGGTACGCCCAGGCCCTTCAGGCCGCGGGCGAAGCCGGTACCCCGCCATAAGGAGACCTGCCATGGCCCATACAAACCATGAAAATCCCGGAAACACCGGGTGCCCAGGCTGCGGAGAAACCGCCGGCCCGGAGGCCGTCGCCGCTGCCCTCTATACCTGCCCCGCCTGCGGCTGGCACCACCGGATGGAACCGGCGGAACGGATCGCCTGCCTGGCCGATGAAGGCAGCTTCCGGGAATTTTCCAGCGGCCTGCGGTCCCTGAACCCCATCGACCTGTCGGGGTACGAAGAAAAGCTTTCCCGGGCGGAAGAGAAGGCCCGGATGACCGATGCGGTGATCACCGGAACCTGCCGGGTCCAGGGCCGCCCCCTTATCCTGGCCCTCATGTCCTTTCAATTCATGGGGGGATCCATGGGTTCCGTGGTGGGAGAAAAGGTAAGCCGGGCTCTCCTCCGGGGGGCGGAAGAAAAAACCCCCGTCCTCATCTATACCACCTCCGGGGGCGCCCGGATGCAGGAGGGAATTTTCTCCCTCCTCCAGATGGCCAAGACTGCCAGCGCCGCGGCGGAGCTGGACCAGGCCGGGGTTCCCTTTTTTGCCATGCTCTGCGATCCCACCACCGGCGGCGTAACCGCCTCCTTCGCCATGCTGGCGGACGTGATCCTGGCCGAGCCGGGGGCGCTCATCGGTTTTGCCGGCCCCCGGGTTATCGAGGGTACCATCCGGCAGACCCTGCCCCCGGGATTCCAGCGGGCGGAGTTTCAGATGGACAAGGGCTTCGTGGACGCCATTGTTCCCCGGAAGGATCAGAAGCGGATCATCGCCGCGCTGATCGATCTGCACAGCCCCGGCGTACCCGGAAGCACCCCCCCCAGGAGCGGCCCATGGAAGCACTGAAAGACCTGGAACAGCGGGTGGCGGAACTCAAGGGCCTCGCCGCCCGGGCGGGACTGGAGGCGGAGGATGAAATCGCCGCGCTGGAGGCACGGATCCGCTCCCGGTCCAGGGCCGAGCGGGTATGGCAGCGGGTGGAGCTGGCCCGGCACCCCCAGCGGCCCTGCGCCATGGACTATATCACCCGGATCTTCGGCAGCTTCATCGAACTCCACGGCGACCGGGCCTTTGGGGACGACCCCGCCCTGGTGGGGGGAATAGGCTTCCTCGATGGCCGCCCGGTAACGGTCCTGGCCAGCCGGAAAGGCCGGACCCTCAAGGAAAACCTCCGGTACAGGCACGGTATGGCCAACCCAGAGGGATACCGCAAGGCCCTCAGGCTGGCCAAACAGGCGGAAAAGTTCCGCCGCCCCGTGGTAACCCTGGTGGACACCGCGGGAGCCTACCCCGGCCTGGGCGCGGAAGAGCGGGGCATAGGGGAAGCCATCGCCCGGAACCTCCGGGACTTTTCCCGGCTCCGCACCCCCGTGATCTGCATCATCACCGGGGAGGGAGGCTCCGGGGGCGCCCTGGGCCTCTGCGTGGGGGACAAACTGTACATGCTGGAGAACGCCATCTATTCGGTGATCAGCCCCGAAGGCTGCGCCTCTATCCTGCTCCGGGACGCCTCCCGGGCCAAGGATGCGGCGGCCATGCTGCGGATCACCAGCGGGGACCTCCTGGAGTTCAAGGTAATCCACGGGATCATCGCCGAACCCCCCGGAGGGGCCCAGACAGACCTGGAGGGCGTGGCCGGACAGATCCGGGACATCCTGATAAAAGACCTGGACAGCCTCTGCCGCAGAAAGCCCGACGTCCTGGTCCGGTACAGAAACCGGAAGATCCGCGCCCTGGGCCGGTGGAACGAAACCCCCGGGGCCTAAGGGCTTCCCGCCCCGCCCTCCACCCCCCCGGCTTTCCCGCGCCGGCGGTGGCTTTTTTATCCTCCCTTGGGTATACTCTTTCCATGGTCCCCCGGTACAGGGCGGTGTGGATGTCCGCGGCGCTGCTTCCCCTCTTCCTCGGCGCTTCCTGCGCCGGCGCCCTCCCCGCCGCGGGGGCGCGTAACGCGGCCGCGGGGGCCTTTTCCCCGCGGACCCGCCCCTCCCATACCCGGTTTCCCATCCTCCGGCAGGGAAAGATGGCCGCCGTGGAACTGGCCCTGGTGGAACACCAGAACTACATCCACGACGGCAGGGAAACCTACGTCTACCCCGGCGGACTGGCCTTTTACTTTGTCATCTACCCCGCCCCCGGAGCGCGTAACGCGGCCTCCGGAGACCAGGCCACCGGGGAGCGTAACGCGTCCGCGGGGGAGCGTAACGCGTCCGCCGGAGCGGGGGAGGCCCCCGGCGCAATCCGCCCCGCCATCCGGCAGCACCAGAACTTTATCGTCGACGGGGAGCCCTACTGGCGGAACACCCCCGGGGCCTACGACTCCTTCACCGTGGTGTACAATGAACACACCTTTGAAGAGCAGGAACCCCGGGCGGCCTCCCGGATAGCCCTGCGGAGGAACGCCGGGGCCTTCATACAAAAGACGGTGATCTGCGGCCCGCCCCTGCCCCCCCGGGGACAGGTGGCGTACCCCCTCTTTTTTGGATTCGGCCAGACCTTAGAGGTCTTTGACTTTTCCTTTAACCTCCAGGACATTCCCCGGACCTCCGCCCCGTTATTTCCCTTTACAAATCCCCCCTCCCCTGCTACCATGGACGAAACGGCAGGCCCCGCGCCCTACACCGGGGGAAAGAAGCCGGAGCCGGGGCGGCGCACGCTGCAGCCGGAAGGGTAGAAGCTCCAGCCGCAGGGGTACACGCTAGAGTTTGAGCGATAGAAGCTGCAGCCTGAGCGGTAAAAGCTAGAGCCTGAACGGTAGAAGCTAGAGCCTGAGCGGTAGAAGCTGCAGCCTGAGCGGTAGAAGCTAGAGCCTGAACGGTAGAAGCTAGAGCCTGAACGGTAGAAGCTGCAGCCTGAGCGGTAGAAGCTGCAGCCTGAGCGGTAGAAGCTGCAGCCTGAGCGGTAGAAGCTAGAGCCTGAACGGTCCGGGCTCAAGCTCCGGGGGCGGCCATGCCCCTATCTTACAAGGAGGGTACGCCATGAGTACCGATTATGTCCCCGCGGGGGACAAGGACTTCGATCCCTGGTTCAAAAACATCACCCAGTATGTCAGCCAGAAGATCACCGGGGCCAGCCCCCAGTGGACCCACATCCCCCAGGAGGCCTTTGTCTCCCTGGTCAACGCCTACGGCGCGTGGTTCACCGCGTTTGCCTCCACCCGGCAGCCCCATTCCCCGGTGGAGACCGCCGCGAAGAACGCCGCCCGGCACGCCGCGGAGGAGGTGCTGCGGCCCTTTAAACGGCGCTACCTGGACGATCCCCCCGTAACCGCGGCGGACCGGGTCGCCATGGGGATCCACGTCAAGGACACGATCCCCACCCGGAAGCCGGTGCCCACGGTAACCCCCAACACGGAGGTGGCCGCCACCACCAGCCACTTTGAACACCGGGTCCGGGCCATCAACACCGAGCCCGGGGGCGGGATCAAGCCCGAGGGGGTCCACGGGGTGCGCTTTGCCTGGCAGGTGGGGGGGGTCCGCCCCGCCACCGGGGAGGATCTGCCCAAGTCGGTGTTCAGCCAGAAGACCCTTCATGTGGTGGGGCACACCGAGGCGGACAAGGCCCAGACCGCCTACTACGCCACCTGCTATGAAAATACCCGGGGGGAGCGGGGGCCCTGGAGCCCGGTGGTAGATGCTGTCATAGGGTAGGGGGATATGAAACGCCGGCTTATCACCTCCGCCCTGCCCTATGTGAACAATGTGCCCCACCTGGGGAATCTGATCCAGGTGCTGTCCGCGGATGTCTTTGCCCGGTTTTGCCGTCTCCGGGGCCGGGAAACCCTCTATATCTGCGGCACCGACGAATACGGGACGGCCACGGAAACCAAGGCCGCCGAGGAGGGGGTAAGCCCCCGGGAGCTGTGCGACCGCTACCATGGCCTCCACGCCGGAATCTACCGGTGGTTCCACATCGGTTTTGACTACTTTGGCCGTACCTCCACCCCCATCCAGACCGAGGTAACCCAGGGACTCTACCGGAAGCTGGAAGAACGGGGGTGGATCGCCGAAAAAACCCAGGAGCAGCTCTTCTGCGGTTCCTGCGGCAGGTTCCTGGCGGACCGCTATGTCCGGGGGGTCTGCCCCCGCTGCGGCTATGCCGAAGCCCGGGGGGATCAGTGCGAAGCCTGCGGCAAACTGCTGGATCCCACGGAGCTTAACAACAGCCGCTGCGCGGTGTGCGATTCCCCGCCCCGGCTGGAGTCCACCAGCCACCTCTACCTGGATCTGCCGGGGATCAAGGACCGGCTGGAGGAGTGGATTGGCCGGGCGTCGGTCCGGGGGGCCTGGGCCCGGAACGCGGTCCAGATGACCTCCGCGTGGATCCGGGACGGCCTTCACCAGCGGGCCATCACCAGGGATCTCAAGTGGGGGATCCCCGTGCCCCGCCGGGGGTACGAGAACAAGGTGTTCTACGTCTGGTTCGACGCCCCCATTGGGTATATTTCCATCACCGGGTGCCTGGGGGAGAGCCGGGGCGGGGACTGGCGGAGCTTTGTGGATCACTGGTGGAAGAGTCCGGAGGAGACGGAGCTGTTCCAGTTTATCGGCAAGGACAACATCCCCTTCCACACGGTGATCTTTCCCTCCACCCTTTTGGGGAGCGGAGAGAACTGGACCATGCTCCACCACATGTCCAGCCCCGAATACCTGAACTACGAGGGGGGTAAATTTTCCAAAACCCGGGGGGTGGGGGTGTTCGGCACCGACGTGATGGACACGGGGATTCCCCCGGATCTGTGGCGGTTCTACCTGTTTTATCACCGCCCGGAAAAGGCGGACTCCCTCTTTACCTGGAAGGATTTTCAGGAGAAGGTCAACGGGGAGCTTATCGGCAACCTGGGAAACCTGGTGAACCGGACCCTTTCCTTTGTAGGCCGGTACTACGGGGGAAGGGTTCCCTCCGGACAGGAGGTCTCGCCCCTGTCCTGGGAGGAGGTGCGCCGGATTGAGGGGGAGATCTGCGCCAAGCTGGAATGGGCGGAACTGCGGGACGCCTTCCATCTTATCTTCGAGCTGTCTTCCTACGCCAACAAGGTCTTCCAGGACGCCGAGCCCTGGAGGACCCGCCGGGAGGATCCCCCCGCCGCGGCGGCGTTGATCCGGGATCTCTGCCTGGTGGTGCGGGACATCGCCGTCCTCCTGGAGCCCTACCTGCCCTCTTCGGCCCGGCGGATTGCGGGGTTCCTGGGGCTTTCCCTGAATTCGGATCCCGGAGAGGAGGGGGGCCTCCGCTGGGAGGATCTGGGGAGGCCGGAGCTGCCCGGGGAGGCCGCGGGGGAGCTGCTCTTTGCCAAGCTGGAGGACGCCCTGATGGCGGAACTGCGGGACCGGTACTCCGGCGCCCAGAGGGACCGGGAAACCGCTGCGGCGGCGGCTTCCGCGCCGGGGGGCGGATCCCCCGCCGGGGCCGGGGGGGCGGATCCGGGAAAAGCGCCGCCCGGTTCCCCCGGGGGGGCGGGGAAAAAGGCTCCGCTGTCTTCCCCGGAGGAGATCGCCGCGGCCTTTGCGGCCACCCTGGATCTCCGGACCGCCAGAATTGTCAAGGTGGAACGGCACCCCAACGCGGAAAAACTCTACATTGAAACGGTGGAGATCGCCGGGGAAGAGCGGGAGATTGTTTCCGGGATTGTTCCCTTTTACCGGGAAGAGGAACTGCTGGGGAAACGGATCATCGTGGCCTATAACCTGAAGGCGGCCCGGCTTCGGGGGGTGGTAAGCCGGGGGATGCTCCTGGCGGCGGAGGATCACGAAGGTCCCGGCGGCGGGGAACGCTGCGAAGTGCTGGATGCGGGGGATACTCCCACCGGTGTCCGGGTAATTCTGGAGGGGATGGAAGGGACCGCGGGGACGGAGCTTCCCCCGGAGATCACCGTGGACGATTTTTTCCGGGTCCCCATCCGGGTTACGGGGCATACCGTTACCGCCGGGGGGAGGGCGCTGACAGTGCAGGGCCGGCCCATTCAAACCGCGGTGGTGGCCGATGCGGAAGTGCATTGAGCTGGATCCCGCGGATGTGGCGCTGTGCCGCGGGGCCGCTTCGTTTTTACAGTCCGACCTGTGGGGCCGCTTCAAGGCCCGGTTCGGCTGGCAGGCCCTGGCCTTCCGGGTCCGGTGGGAAGGGTTCCCCGGCCAAGCGGCAGTAAGCCCGGACAGGGCGGACGGGGCGGCGGTTTCCCCGGCGGAGACGGCGCTTCTGGCGCTGCACCGCCCCCTGGGGCCGGGGCTTTCCTTTGCCTATGTTCCCTGGGGGCCGGAACTGCCCCCGGATCCGGAGGGAAGGGGCTGGGAGGGGGCGGCCCGGAACGAAGCGGCGGCGGCCATTGCGGCCTCCCTGCGGAGGATGCTCCCCGCGGGGACGGCCTTTATACGCTTTGACTTTCCCTGGTATACCGAAGAATCCCCCGGCGTGAAGGGGTCCTCCGGCGAAGGCGTCCCCGGGGCGGCTGTTCCGCCCCAGGCGGCGGAGCTTTCGCCCCGGCGGCCCTTCCTCCGGGCGGGGGCGGACGTACAGCCCCCGGATTCGGTTCTGGTGAACCTGCTTGCCGGAGAGGAGGCTGTCCTGGGGGCCATGAAGCCCAAGTGGCGCTACAATGTGTCCTTGGCGGAAAAGAAGGGAGTCGCCGTAACGCCGGTCCTTTCTTCCCTGGGGGGAGCTTCCCCGCAGGTCCTCCGGGCAGCGTTGGACCGGTTTTATGTTCTGTACCGGGAAACGGCGGCCCGGGACGGTATCGCCATCCACAGCCCGGACTACTACCGGGCGCTCTTTGAGGAAGCCGCGGAAAACGGCGGCGCGGAGGTCCGGCTGTACCTGGCCTCCCACGACGGGGAGGATCTGGCGGGGATCATCACCCTCTTCCGGGGCCGGGAGGCGGTGTACCTCTACGGCGCGTCCTCCAACCGCCGGCGCAACCTGATGGCGCCCTACGCCCTCCAGTGGCGGGCCATGCGGGACGCCCAGGGGGCGGGCTGCGCTTACTACGACCTGTTCGGCATTCCCCCCCGGCCTCCGGAGGAAGCTCCGGATCATCCCATGGCAGGGCTCTACCGCTTCAAAACCGGGTTCATCGGCGGGACCGGGGGGACGATCATCCACCGTCCGGGAAGCTGGGACTACCCCTGCCGCCCCCTGGTACGGGCTGCCTATGCGGCGGCGGAAAAAACCCGGAAACGCATCAGGGACTGGATCAAAAAGCGGAAACGTTCCATCCCATAGGCCCGCCGTCCCCTAAAAAGATCCGGTGTCAAGTTTAGCTGCCCTGACCTTTAACCCGGAGCCTGCCGCCGTCAAAAGCACGGCAGGAATGGAAGCCTGTGCATACGCGTTTCTGCCGGCCCGCTGGAAATCTGGTGGAAAGACCGCCACACAACCTGCGAAGCCCTCGTCCTGCCCGAAGCGCCCCTTTCTATAGAAGACGTATGCGCGGCGGCGAAGAACCGGGGCGGCTTTTCCTCCAGCTCGGTGGCTTCTGCTCCCTGCACACCCGGATTACCGGCACCTATCACGGAGCCAACGACCACATCGGCGCGGAAAACCTCCACGTGGCCTTCAGAACCCTGCGGTACCATAAAGAACTCCTGCTCAAAGTCAAGATAGGGAATGAAGGCATAGCCGGGGATGGGGCCTGCATTGACGAAATCCTTGACGTACACACGGAAAGCATCAACAGCGTTCTGACACCGGGGAACATGGTACAGATACTGGGGCACAAGATAAAGGTAGAAAGGGAAAGCCCGGATGTGGGAGTGTGGTTTGTGAACCAGACTGACCAGAGCCAGACGAAAATCACCGGGCACCTGAAGATAAACCGGAACACGGAGCTTTTTGAGCTGATACCGGCGCTTCCGGCGGAGACCTGCAAGGTGGAGATCGTAACCCAGTTTAGTTCCGGCTTGTTTGTACTGAAAGAACCGCGTTCTATTACCCTGCCGGTAGTTTTAACCGTGGCGTAGCATGCAAAACCGCACATGTAGTATATGGCGGTCCACACATATTGATGGAAATGGAGAAAAGATTGCGGCAACCTGGAATTCTTCCACTTGGCAGTGTACGATTGGAGGGGCAGCGTATCCCATCAGGATAGGCTGGCGGTTCCCCCAGTACCGCAAAAACCTGCTGAGCCCACTCAGCCGAAGCCCCCGGCATGGTCGTATCCTTCAATAAAGGTGCAGACAGGTTTGGATGGTGAATATAGACACACAAAAGAATCCTTCTCAAGCAGGAAAGAGGCTACAGAGAAGATCAATTTTTATAATGCACAAGCACAAAGGTTCTGCAGATTTTGCCCTCTAGCGCGTAAACCCCGCTCTTTGGGGTATTATGACTCAAAGATTATCCGGCCCGTTAATCGATCCCTGCCGGGACCCGGCGTTTTAGGACTTATCCATCGGACTTGTTCAGGCATCTGGTTGGGTCCTTCACAGTCTTTGCGGTTTCTTGCCGCCGCAATCCTTTGGAGTGCGCTGGCCGCAAAATGCGTGTTTTTTGGCGGAAGTTATTCAGTAACTGAGGTTTCTGAACAACTCCATCGTCTTTTGTAACCATGTTTTTATAGAACCTTGACTGCCAATGTGGTTGAATATCATCACCAATAACAAGACTGCGCCCCATATAAGATTACGGAAAAAATTTGAAACCCCGGGAAACATATTAAACCCAGAAGACAGGACCTGTAAGACAAGAACTGCCAATACAATACCCCGTACTTTTCCGTATCCGCCCTGGGGGTTTACCCCCGCCAGAACACAAACCAAAATGGCCTGCAGGGTATAGGACGTACCAAAATCCGAACGGGCAGAATTAAAACGAGCGCACATCAAGACCCCCGAGACGGCGGCAAGGATTCCGCTCATCATATAAGTTTGAAAGATTACTTTGTCCGTATCTATGGCCGCATAACGGGCCGCCACGGCGTTGCTACCCATCATCCGTACCTTGTATCCGTAGGATGTTTTGGCCAAGACAAAAGCTGTAAGGATGGTACATAGAACAAAAACCACCGTCGTTACCGGCAGGAGACCCGCGAGGGTCTTGTTAAACACATCGGAAAGTATGACCGGTAATCCTTTTACGGAAGAACCTTTGGTGATCGCTATGGCAAGCCCCAAAATAAGATCGCCGCTTCCCAGGGTTGCCAACATGGGCGGTATACCGATCCGGGAAATTAAAAAGGCGCTTAAAGCCCCGCAGACAAGACCAATAAGGATGGCAAAAGCTATAGACGCCGCCAGTACCAGTGCCGCCAGGACAAGGGAGGGTTCCGGCGGCATAAGGGCTGTAAGAAGCATGCAACTTGCTATACCGGCCAGATCGGCCACTGCCACAATAGAAAGATCAATACCCCCGGAAATCATGGATAGCATCATGGCCAGGGACAAAACACCGTATTCTGGAAAGAGGTACAGCATGGAAACGGTATATCTTTTTGTTAAAAACACCGAAGGCTTCAAGAGAGCCATAACCACATACACCAGGACAAGCATAACAAAGAGTTTGCCCATCCCGTCTTTTTGCCGTAAAAATCTCGCAGGGTTGAATTTTCCGTTCATCCGTTTTCCCCTAGGTTTCCAAAACAAGAGTGTTAACCCGCCGTTTTGCCCGCAAGGCTCTGAATGATGTAATGCCTATGCCCGCCACAATAAGGAATCCCGTAACAAATTTACTCCAATAGGAAGGGATCCCCATCAGGATTAAACTGTTGGATATCATGGTGAGGAGCGTAACGCCCAGCAGCGAACCGGTAATGGTTCCTTTTCCTCCAGAAAGGCTCACGCCCCCCAGAACCACCGCGGCGATACTGGACATTTCATAGCCAATCAATGTGGTTGGCTGAACCATCCCTGTAAGTATGATCCGCACCATCCCAACCACTCCGGAAATCATCCCCATAAAAGTAAAAACAAATATCCTGGTTTTAGCTACATTGAAACCGGCTCTTTCACAAGAAACAGGGTCGCCCCCCAGGGCATATATTCCCCGGCCCAGCATGGTATAGCGCATGAGAAAGAACATAATGATTACCGTTACAGGGAGGAAAAGAAATATCACCGGCAGAGAGCTTGAAATATCAAGCTTTGCGTTATAGACGGTAAACAAAAATGATTTTGAAAGGGCTGCCACCGGAGCAGGCAGCACGGAAATGACGCTGCTTTTTAGTACACCCTGCATAAAACCAAGATAAATACTTCCCGTACCAAGAGTAATAATAAGCGTAGGCAGCTTAAGCCATGCCGCCAAAATTCCGTTAAGGGTGCCCAGAACAGCGCCAATAAACGCACAGAGCACAAAACCAAGAACTATGGGCCCATCATACTGTATGGCGACGAACCATTTGATTACCCCATACATGCTCAACATGGAAATGGCGGGAAAAGAAATATCAATATTGCCTGAAATAAGAATCATCATGGTTCCCAGTCCCAGCATGCCGGGAACAATAATACTTCGGGCAAGATCGGCAGCATTGTTGGCCGTAAAAAACTGGCCGCTGGTTCCCTGGATCAGGCAGCCCAGAATGACAATGGTAAGGGCCACATAGAATTCATTCCGTCTTAAGAATTTCATTGTCCGCCCTCCTCTTGCTTGATAACCATGGCGGTAAGCTGGTTTTCATCCAGAGCAGTATTAATCTGTTCATCTACAATACGACCCCTGTCTATAATAAGTATACGGTTACAGTTTTTGAGGACCTCGGCGATATCATCGGAGATAAGAATAATCGCCATATTTTTTTCTGCCGCAAGGGTACGAAGCAGTACATGGATGTCAAACTTTGATCCTATATCTACCCCTACGGTGGGACCGTTAAGAATAAGCACCTTTGGCCTGGTTTCCAGCCATTTGCCAAGGACCGCCTTCTGCTGATTACCGCCCGAAAGGGTACTGATAGGATCGGATAACTTGTTGAGTTTGATGGCAAGTTTTTCTACCCAGGCATAAACGTTCTTTTCAAGCAGGATCTCGTTCACCATGCCCCGCTTCCGTACCAGCCGGTCTATGGCGGAAATAGCAAGATTATCCTTAATTGATTGATTCAAAAAGAGCCCTTCGGTGAGACGATCTTCGGGTACATAGGCAATACCATGCTTCATGGCATCCTGGGGATTTCTGATTTGGACCGGAACGCTATCCACATAGATGGTTCCGCCATCGGCCCGGTATAAACCAAACAGAGTCTTTGCCAGTTCTGTCCGGCCGGAACCCAACAGTCCTGTGATTCCCAGAATTTCTCCGGGATGAATCGCAAAGCTTATATCCTTAAAAGCATGGGACAAAGAGAGATTTTCTACCCGAAAAAAACAGCGATCTATGTCTTTGTCTACGGCGTTAAAATAGTCCTCCTTTATTTGCCTGCCAGTCATGTAATAAATAAATGTATCATTGTTTATAGTGTCGGCGCTTTTCGTTACTATTACCTTGCCGTTTCGCAATACGGTAAAACGATCAGCAATTTCAAAAACCTCATCTAATTTATGGCTGACAAACAGTATAGTTATCCCCTCCGATTGAAGCTGCCGGATTATGCGAAACAACTTGTCCACTTCCCTGCGGGTTAATGCGGAAGTCGGCTCGTCCATAATGATAAGCCTGGCATTGTACAAAATAGAACGGGCAATGGCTACAAGCTGCTTGTCCGCTACCGAAAGATGTTCCACCGTTTCATCCAAGGGAATGGATATTCCGATATGTTCCAGCGATTCCCCGGCTATCTTGCGAACTTTTTTCCAGTTGACAAGTTTTTTGCGGTAAAAAAGTTCATGATTCATGGCAATATTTTCCATCACCGTAAGATTCGGGAAGATTGAAAAATCCTGATAAATAACCTGGATACCCAGTCTGATTGATTCCATAACGGACAGACTTTTTTGGATTTTTCCGTCAAAGCGAATAGCTCCGGCGTCATTCTTGTAAAACCCGGATATTATTTTAATCAGCGTAGATTTCCCGGATCCGTTTTCTCCCGCAAGACAGTGTATTTCTCCTTTATTGAGGGTTAGATTGACCTCCTCCAGGGCTTTTACGCCGTCGAAGTTTTTGGAAATATGATAAAGTTCCAGCAAGGTTTCTGCCATGTATCCGCCTGTATAAACAGTATGGCAACCGACATAAGCGAATTGCCATACTATTCATCTTTAGAATTGGTACTGATCCATGTTGTCCTTGGTAATAACCAGCCATGCGTTACCGCTCAACATATTACCATCGGCCTTAATACTTTCGTATCCTTCCAGACCCAAATTGAGACCCGCCGTGATCTGGTCCTTTTGGCCGTCAAGTATCATAACAGCCAGTTTGCACATGGCCTTGCCGGAAAGAGCCGGATCCCAGCACAAAACCGCCGGATTTGAGCCGGAACCGAGGTAAGGGGCCGCCACCGAAGGAACAGAGGTGCCCACCGCATAAATCTGTCCGGTCTTGCCCAGCTCATCAATGGCCTTTCCCGCTCCAGGAGGATCATAACTGGAGGCTCCCAAAAAACCCTTGATGTTAGGATACTTCTTGATCATTTCTTTGGTCTTTTCGTAGGCCAACTCCATGTTATCCTCACATTCGATCTTTTGTTCCGGCTCCAGAACCATGCCGGGATAGGCCGTCTTTTGATGGGCAATGGCCGCATCCATCCACTCATTGTGGGAAACACTGGACAGAAAAGCCACCATGGTAACATACTCTCCCTTGCCGCCCAGAACCTTGGCCAACTCGTCCATCATGTAGGCGCCGTAGGCACGATTGTCAAAGGCTTCGATGTTAAAGTCCACGTTAACCATACCGGGCGCTTCATGGCTAATAACAACGATGCCCTGTTCCCTGGCCCGCTTTAGCACCGGTTCACAGGCTTCCGGATCAATAGGAACCACACAGAGGGCGTTAATGTCCTGGGCAATGAGCTCCTCCATAACCTGAATTTGCTGGGCCGAATCGGTCTTGGGAGGTCCCTTGACATAGCAATTAAAGCCACTTTCCTTCGCAAATTGAGCAACCCCTTCTTCAAGACGAAGAAACCAGGGGTCCGACATATCCTTGACGACAACGGCTATGGTATAACCATCCTTTGTCTTATCCCCCTTGTCTCCTCCGCCTCCACAGGCCGTCAAGGCCAGGACCAAAATCATGCAGAAAACCGCAATTCCTCTTCCTCGCATGCTTAATTACCTCCAGAAAAAAATTTATATAAAGGCATTTTTTATGTTTTTTAGTCCCCGCATTAAAGCGTCATCCATACCAAAAAAATCATGAAGCGTTTTATAATAAACGTACAATTCATTGTAGACTTCGTGATTTTTCATATTCGGACTGTATTCCATCCGTTCTTTCGGTATTAAAGCCGCAGAGGCCTCCTGAACAGTGTTAAACCCTCCCCGTCCCGAACCCAATGCTGCGGCGGCACATACCGCCGAACCCATAGCCGGTACATTATCTATTTGGGGAACAACTACAAAATCTCCAAGGATATCCGCCAGGAGTTGAATGACAAAGGGGCTTTTCCTGGCAAGACTGCCTACAGCTATTATCCTTTTGATCTCAATGCCATTATTTCTGTAATTTTCAATAATCCGGCGTGAACCAAATAAATTTGCCTCCACCAACGCGCGGTATAGCTCTTCCGGTCTGGTTGTTAAGGTAAGGCCAATCACGGATCCTGACAGGTTGTAATTTGACAAGACGCTGCGGTTACCGTTAAGCCAGTCCAAGGCAACCAGTCCGCTTTCTCCCGGCTGCAACCTCGCTGCCTTCTCATCCATCAACTTTAGCCGGGAAACGCCCTGTCTTTCCGCTTCTTCGGCATAGTCCTTGGGCATACAGTTTTCGACATACCAGGAAAAAATATCCCCTGAGGCGGGCTGTCCCGATTCATAGCCATATAGACCGGGCACCATTCCGTCTTCCACTATGGCACAAACTCCGTCAAAAGCACGGTAATTTCTGGATATCATCTGGTGACAGGTTGATGTTCCCATGACCAGGAGCATATCCCCGCTTTCAACCGCCCCGGCGCCACAACCGGCCACAGCACTATCGCTATGACCGGAACAAATCACCGTTTCCGCCGTCAAACCCATGCGATCGGCCATATGGGGTTTTAAAAACCCGGTCGCCTCGCCAATCAGCACTTCCCTGCCCCTCATCTTTTCGGCTACCACACCAGCAAAACGGGCATCCAGGGCTTCAAAAAAACGCTTGTCCGGATAACCCAGACCCTTAACCCAAAAGGCGTTTACGCCAATACCCGCGGTAGAACGGGTCAGATTTCCACTCAGTAAAAAAGGTATCCAATCCAGGGCTTCCATAAATAAATCCGCCGCTTTATACACTTCATAATCTTCCCGAACTATCTGGAGGATTTTGGGAAAAACCCATTCGGAAGAAACGTTGTTGCCAAAATAATCCTTAAGCCATGTGGTATGCGTCCTTGCCAGCGTTTCTATTTCTTCAGCATATTGTTGGGCAGCGTGATGCTTCCACAATTTTGGCCAGGCATGGGGGCGGTTTCTATATTGCTCATGGGTACAAAGAACCGAAGCGTCTTCCATAACCGGCACTAAAGTACAGCTCGTAAAATCAATGCCTATGCTTTTTATTTCTTTTCCTTTGATTCCTGTTTTGACCAGCATATCCCGGCTCAAAGCAGTCAGAGCCTTAATCCAGTCATCACTGTGCTGTAAGCACCAGTCAGGTAAAAGGGCAATATCCGTTCCCGGTATTGTTTCGCTGATTACACCGTGGGGGTATTCATACTCTAGGCTGCCCGCAAGGGCGCCGTCCGCCAGATCCAAGGCCACCAAGCGGCAAGAGAGAGTACCAAAATCATATCCAAAAACATACCCCTCTCTTTTCCCCGCCATGATACCCTTACCTGATCTCGCGGACCTTGGCCATAAATTCGCTCACCCGGTTCTGGTCAACCTGGTTTTCAAATTTCCCCTGATACTTGAAAGTAGTGCCTACCACGGCGCCGTCAGCAATGGATAGAAATTTCTGAATGGTTTCCGCCCGGCAGCCCGTATTAACCAGCACCACCGTTTCCGGCACCGCTTCTTTTACCGATTTCAGGATTGATTCATCCGTGGCGCTTCCCGCTGTTAAGCCGGAAACGCAGAGAGCGTCGGGTTCGCCGTTAAAAACCGTAGAACGGGCAATGTCGGCGATGTTTCGCTGTGAAAGATACGCCGCCGCCTCGGGAACAATGTTATAGAGAAGCTTTACCGTGTCCGCCCCCAGTTCGCGCTTGTGCCGGGCCGTTTCTCCACAATTGGTGTTCCACAGGCCAAAATCGCTGGCATACACGCCGGTAAAAATTTCCCGGATAAAAAGGGCGTCTGTGGCCGCCGCCAAATCCAGGGAGGCATAAGGATCCCAGAGCACGTTAACCCCATAAGGGATTGTTATTTCATTCCGCAGTTCCCCGATTACCCTGGCCATGGCGGCGGTGGTTTCGGCTTTAACTTTCGTCAAATAAGGCAGGCTGTATTCGTTGCTGAACATCACCGCGTCCACCCCTCCGCCCTGAAGCGCCCGTACATCTTCCCGGGCCTTTTCAACAACCCAGCCCATGCCCCTGGCGGCGTCATAGCGGGGATCCCCGGGCATGGCCTGCAAATGGCACATGGCGATGACCGGCTTCTCCGTACCGATTACTTCTTTTAACCAGCTCACATATTCCTCCCAAGAAGATTGAGAATAAAAACAGTGTATTCGGTCCTAAGCGGATATGTCAAGATGTTTTTTGTATTTTTAGTTATTTTTATGGCTTTTTTCTTTTTAATATGGTTTTTTATGATAAAAAAAGCATAAAAACTCAAGAAATGGTTGATTACGCTCAATAATCCAAGTACAATAGGGTATGTTTCAGATTGAACGGCAGGAAAAGATCCTTACCTACATTACTGAATCGAAAAAGGCCAATACCGGTGAGCTGGCTTCGATATTTGCCGTATCCAAGGTTACTATCCGGCGGGACATTGATATGCTGGCCGGCCAGGGACTGCTCATCAAGACCCACGGCGGGGCGGTTTCGATCAAGGGAACCCTGCTGCGGGAAATTCCCTTTTACGTCAAGGCCGGGGTCAACGCTGATTCAAAGAAAGCCATTGGAGCCGCGGCGGCCCGGCTCATTGAAAACGGAGATATCGTCATTCTGGATTCGGGGTCCACCACTTTGGAGATAGCCAAACATATCACCAAAAATGACATAACCGTCATAACCAACGACATCAAAGTAGCCATGGAACTGACCGGTAAATCCGGCGTTCAGGTTGTGGTTTCGGGCGGAACCTTGGACAGCTCGGTCTATACCCTCCTGGGAGCGGTATCCTCCGGTTTTTTCAAAAATATCCGGGCCAATAAAACGTTTTTGGGCTGTGACGCGGTGGATATGGAATTCGGCGTCTCCGACAGAACCTTTGAATCTGTTAACGTCAAACGGGCCATGATCCATGCCGCCGATGAAGTGATTATGGTTACCGACAGCAGTAAACTCAATAAACGGGTCTTTACCCACCTGTGTGATATTTCGGAGATTAACAAACTG
>JAITHE010000103.1 GCA_031280125.1 Treponema sp. | reverse complement strand
AAACTTTTGGTGATGCTGTTGACGTCAACATTGGCAAAGTTGGCGGTCCAGACATTTTGGGTATTGGTGGGATCGCCGCAGCCCTGAATGCGTTCCGCCGAAAGAAAAGCGCCCATGACCGCCAGGGGATTAAGGGTTCCAAGTCCGATGACCAGGGCGGCAATGCCTGACCCAAGGCCAAAGAGGTTAAGCGGCCCCCGGTAGAGCGACAGGGGAGCGAGCAGCGCAAAGAAAATGATAAACGCCACACGCCCTGCGGGAACCACCGCCAGCAGGAAGGGATTGAGAATCTCTTTTACCATGGGGTTGGTAACCGCGAGGAGCAGCATGCCCAGGGCGATAAACAGGATTATTGCCGGAGCGCCGGCGGTAATTCCGTCGTAGCAGGTTTTCATCAGCATATTCATTGCCCGCGAAAAATTCCTGGCGGTAAAGATCATGATCCACACAATGCCCGCTATAAACGCCGGAATAATCGGCAGCTTCAGCACGAGAACCAGAATGATCGGGATGACGGGGGTGATAAGGGCGCAGGCTCCGGTTATGCCTTTGAGGGGGCGGGTGTCTTCCGAGGGGCCGCCGCCTATTCACTGCAGATTCTCTTTGATTTTTCAGGGTATTCCGACATGGCGATAGGTTTAGGCCGGATCTTTGGGTTTACGTTTCTTGAAAATTTTAATTACCCCTACATGGCCCGGTCCGTATCGGAATTCTGGCGGCGGTGGCATATTTCCCTGGGCACGTGGTTTCGGGATTATGTATACTTCCCCCTGGGCGGCTCCCGGGTAAAAACATCCCGGTGTATCTTTAACCTTTTTGTCGTCTGGGTCTTAACCGGAGCCTGGCACGGCGCAAGCTGGCATTTCGTTGCCTGGGGTTTATTCTACTTTCTGCTTATCACCTTTGAAAAAAGTACGGGCCTCCCGGAAAAACTAAAAACAGCCCCGGCGAAGGGAGTCTACCGTATTTTGACGCTCCTGGCCGTCATGGAGGGCTGGATACTGTTCCGCGCCGGCGGCCTGCGGGCCGCCGCGGCCTACACGCTTTCCCTCTTTGGTATGAGGGGAAACCCCCTGATGTGCGGCGCCGCGGCGGGCATGTTCCGGGAATACCGGTTTTTCCTTGCGGCGGCGCTTCTTTGTGCAGCGCCCCTGTTCCCGGCGCTCAGAGCCAAAATGGACAACACCCCCTTGCGGGGCGTAACGGCGGCGGCTTCCCCGGTGTTCTATCTCTTTGTTTTTATATGGTCCTTTTCGTTCATCATTGTCGGGTCGCACAATCCCTTTATCTACTTTAATTTTTGAGGTTTTTGCGGTGAAAGATGAAATTGAAACCGGTGAAATTAAAATCAATGACAATAAAAAAGTCTGCGGCCTCTTTCTGGCGCCATGTTTTCTCCTCATTGTTTTTGTCATTGCCGCTGCCTCGTTAAAGCAAACTCTGCACACGATAAACGAAACGCCCTTTGAAGCAAAGAGTTTTAAGACCGCCGCGCAAAGTACCAAAGGAAATATAGACGGCATATACCGGGATATGCTTGATTTTGTAAGCCCCTTTCCTGTCAACCGGGGAACCTATATCGAACTACACGGATTACTGGCCCGGTTAATGGGGCAGCGTACGATGAATCAGATAACCAAGCTCAATAACGGGCATTTGACATGGACCCCCTCCAATTCACGGACAGATCCCTCCGTTTCCGCCTTCGCCGCTTCCGCTGTAACGCGGTTTAAGGATTTCTGCGAAGGGCGGAATATTCCGTTTCTCTACATTCAGGCGCCCTTCCATTTATGCGGCCAGGACAGGCAGCTGCCGGCGGAGATGGCGAGTTTTACCAACGAAGAGATGGATGCATTTGCGGTGCAGCTCCGCGAGGCGGGGGTGGAGGTGATGGATCTGCACCGGCTGCTGCACGAAGACGGCATGGATCATTACCGGGCCTTCTTCAAAACGGATCACCATTGGACCCCCGAGACCGGTTTTTGGGCCGCCGGAAAAATACTGCGGGGTTTAACGGAACGGGGGATACTACAGGAACCGGATCCGGCGCTTGTGGATATGGCCAACTACCATATTGAAGTGTTCAGCGGTATATTCATGGGGAGCCACGCCTGGAGAACCGGTGCAGCCTTCGGCGGGGTGGACGACATCAGCCTCATATACCCCAAATTTGAAACGGCCCTGCGGCTCAGCGGAAACGGCGTTGACAGAAGGGGAAGTTTTAAGGAAGTCATGTTTGGCATGGATCGCATGAAAAGGGGCTTTCAACAAAATCCTTATGCTGTATATCCTGTCCATGGTGACGGTATCCTTCATTTTAACAACCCCGCCGCAAAAAACAAAAAGACCATCCTGTTTGCCTCGGATTCCTTTGGCCTGGTCTGTACGCCCTTTGTATCCTTAAGCGTAGAACATGTATTCTGGTACTATTCTGACAGCTACCACTGGGATACCGTGATCGATGCCGTTACTGCTCTTAATCCTGATGGAGTTGTCATTTTATTAAACCTTGCCGGCGCGAGAGGGACTCCCTTACAAAACCTGGCGAAGACCATGGACCAATACGCCGAATGACCCTACAGCCCCGGCAGAGAGCCACTGTCTAATCTCATAAACAAAGAGGACACCCGGCCCTTGAGGCAGCCGTATGGTAGAATGAGTTTAACGGCAAACCGGCTGCCGGAGGCAAACCATGAAAGGTTCAACCGGGTGTCCACGGGAACCGGTCCGAACCGTGCGGGCGATACGGAAGGCCAACCCCGCCTATTCAGCGAAAAAGATACGGCCCATCCTCCTGCGGAAGGGGGTGTCCGTTCCCAGAGTGACCACGCTGGGAAGGCTGATAAACCGGGAGTATCTGTTCTTCCGTCCTGACATACCAAGCGCTCAAAAGCCGCCCAAAGAGCCCATGAGCGCACACGAAAGCCCTACAGCCTCAAAGCGGACGGGGCACGGCAGCTTATCGGGTTCGACATGAAACACGTGTATCTGTGAGGACGGAAACAGTACGCCTTCTGCGCTCGAGACCCCTATCGCAAAGAGGCGGCGGTGCATACCGCCTCCTCCCCCTCAAGCCGGAACGCCGGAGCCGTCCTTGAAAAAGCGTCCGCCCGTTTCGGGAAAACGATCGGCGCCGTTAACGGCAGCGGGAACATGAAGGATGCGGAGGGTTATCTTGCCTCCCTGGACATTACCCGGTACCGGACGCGTCCCAGACCGCCTAAGGAAAAGCCCTTTGTGGAGCGGCTTATCGGCGCATTTCAGCAGGAATGCCCGAGATGCCTCAAATAGAAATGTTACCGAAAGCTCCGGCTGCCTCATTTAGAAAATGTTACCAAGACTAAAGCCGCTCCTGGGTCTGATTACGGTTTACCTGGGCAAGCCGTTGA
>JAITHE010000102.1 GCA_031280125.1 Treponema sp. | reverse complement strand
CCCGCCTAGATTGCCGTACCCGGATAGAGGATGGTATTTTTTGGAATAACGATGATGCCGTCGATGATGTAATAGTGGCCGTAGTTGCCGTCTTCCCGGGTAATGTTGTCGATGCCGATTCGGCAGCCCTCTCCAATGCAGGCGTTTTTGGAGGGATGCGGTTTTAGCCGTATTGGTTCCAAAATTCCCGAAGTACGTCAAACATGGCGGCCGGGTTTTCCGGGGGCACCTTGGCCAGCACATTGTGAATGGCGGCAAAGACAAAACCGCCGCCGGGGGAAAACACCTCAAGCCGTTCCCGGACTTCCCTCCGTACTTCTTCGGGGCTTCCCCTGGGTAGGGTCTTTTGGGTGTCCACGCCGCCGCCCCAAAAGACGATTTTATCCCCATAGTTTTGCTTTAGGCGGCGGCTGTCCATGCCGGCGGCGGAACACTGTACGGGGTTAAGGATGTCCACCCCCATATCGATAAAATCGGCGATGAGGGGTTCCACCGCACCGCAGCTATGGTAAAAGGTTTTCCAGGTTGTGTTCTCGTGGATCCAGCGGTTCACCTTTTTATACCAGGGTTTATAGAGGGAAACAAAGGTTTCCCTGGACTGCATGAGTCCGCTTTGGGTGCCAAAGTCGGTGCCGGAAAGCCAGATTACCTGTATCCGGTCCCCCACCGCCTGGCGGTAGAGTTCCAGATTTTTAAGGGCCGTCTCCGTCTGGTACTCAAACACCGCCTGGATATAATCGGGGTACATGATATGGGCCATAAGCCAGCCTTCAATATCCCGGATACCCCGGGGCCGGGCGATCCAGGGGCCGGGAATTTCGGCCACATCCCCCAGGCCCATGCCGCCCAAAACGCCCATGACCGCATAATCCGTTTCTTCGTAAAGCCGCCTGGATTCCCGTTCCCAGTAGAGGCAGTCTTCTTCGGTTTTAAGGGTGTAGTTTTCTTTATAGTCTTCCAGGGGGGTAAGGTTATCTTCGTCCACCGGAGGGGCGCGGTAGATGTTGTCAAAGAAGGTTCCCCCCGGAGGCATGTGGAGCGAATAGGGGGCGGCCCGGTTTCCACAGGGGTACACCATGGTATACCCTGAGTCCGTTACATCGTACTCAAAATCGGTGTTCATCAGTACCGCTGTTCCATCGCCCAGGTTCCACTTTTTTTCTTTTGGCCCCGAAAGGCCAAACATATTGCCCCGGTTCCACAGGGGAACCACGTCGCCGCCAATGAGCGAGAGAAGGTCTTCTTCCACTTCCCCCAAAAGCTGCATGGGTTCACAGATCCGCAGGGGATGTTCCTCCAGGCCGTAGAAGCGGCGAAGGGCATGGAGGGTGCCGGCGTTAATGCCGGTTTGTCCGCATCCCCCCAGATCCAGGGGAACCCGGTCCGGCTGCCGGTGGTTGATGGCTTCGATTACCCGCTCCCGGGATGTCATGCTGGACCGTCCTTTATGCTAATATGTTCCATATTCTTTTACCGCCTCGATAAAGGCTTCTATGTTCTCCCAGGGTACGTCGGGCTCGATCATGTGGGTGGGGGCGATCAAAAGCCCGCCCCCGGCGCCGACGGTTTCAATGCTTTTCTTTACCGCCTCCTTTACCTCCCCGGCGCTGCCAAAGGGCAGGGTGGTTTGGGTTCCGATGGTTCCCCAAAAGGAAAGGCGGCTGCCATACTGCGCTTTTATCAGGGCCGGGTCCATACATTCCGGCTGTACGGGGTTAAGGATGTCTACCCCCGCTTCGATGAGGTCGGGGATGATGGCCTGCAAATTGCCGTCTCCGTGATAAAAGATCAGTATGCCGGGTTTGACATCCCTGGCGGCCTTGATAACTTTGGCAAGCCGGGGCTTGATCAATTCCCGGTACAGGTCAGGGGATATCATCATATCAAGCTGGGTGGATACGTCGTCCCCCAGCATTAAAATATCTATCCCCGCCCCGGCATATTTTTTCGCCATCCCTATCCTAATTCCGGTGATCGTATCCAGCAGGGTTTCCGCAAAGTCCCGGTTGTCATCCACCAGATCGATCATAAAGTTTTCGATGCCCCGCAGATACCATGCCACTTCAAAGATCGTCATCTGCATAAAGGCAATGGCAATCAGGTCCTGCTCTTTGAGGGCGGCGATTTTTGCATCCATCCCTTCCCAGCGGTAGTCTTCGTTGTAGTCTGGAAAGGGATAGGCCGCTATTTCTTCGGCCCCTTCAAAGTGTTCCATGGGGTGAAGCATTTCTTCAAAATGGGCTATGGAACCGGGGAGGGCAAAGACCCCCCATTCGGGATTCCAGCTTAAGGGCCTGGCGGCGGCGGGGAGGTTCCGGTAATACCGGGTATAATCGTTCTTTGCGGTGGTGGGGTTTAATTCCACATAACGGTAGGGAAATTCAAAATAGGTATGATAATCCTCAAGACCGGTTTTCTTTTTAAGGGTTTCTATATGGGCGGGACAGAGGGTCATATCAAAGGGAACCCGCCGGGGATGATCCCGCCTCAAGGCGCGGATAAGGTTTTCGCGGTTGGTCATGTCTGCACCTCCTGGGCGGCGCGGGAACGCCGGGGAAGCATCCTTCCCCGGCGTTCCCGCTGATGATAAAGCGGTTTTGTCAGTCCGCCCCCGCGCCCATGATGTCCCTGTAGTTGGAGGGATCAACCATGGTGGCACTGAAGGGGTACACCCCAAAATTGCCCCCCGGCTTTTTGTATTCCTCGTAGGGAACCGCGCCCTTTTCGATCCAGTCCATGGCCGCATTGGCCGCGATGGTCCCGTCCAGGACCGGATCAATGTAGGCGGTGGCCTTGAAGGCCGAATAGTCTTTCTTGAATTCATCCTTGGCCAGGTAGCCGCCCACGCCGATCACAATGGCGTTCTTGTCCTTATTGGCCTGTTCCAGGGCCCGGGTGGCCCCCTGGGCGCCTTCGTCATTGGGGGCGGTAATGATCCAGTGGGTAATCTGGGGGTTGGCCGCTATGGTGGCGGCGGCCACATTGAAGCCCTTGTCGGTGGTGCCGTCATAGTCGGCCCGGATGATCTTCTTCTGTTCAAATTCGGGAACCAGGGCCAGGAATTTGTCCCGGGCTCCTTCGGCCCGGGGAACGCAGGAAGAAACTTCCGGCATATTCATCAGCATATAGGCGGTGGCGGCGTAGGAACCCTGGAGGTTGTTGTCCTTGTAGTATTTACCCAGGTATTCGCCGATCCCTTCGCCCACCTTGTAGGCGTCCAGTTCCAGGGCGGGGGCGATGTGTACGCCGTTTTCGTCAATCAGGCCGTCGTCGTCGGCCATGACCTTGATCCCCGCAGCCTTGCAGCGTTCCACGGTAATCTGGCTGAGTTTTTGATCCGGCGGGGTTACGATAAGCACGTCTACCTTTTGGGCAATGGCCGTATCCAGGGCGGTCATGTACTTGTCGGGGTTCATGGAACAGTCAAAGAGCAGAACGTCCTGGGCCCCCCGTCCAATGGCGGTTTCCTTCATGGCCGTGGAGGTTCCCACAAACCATTCCTGGGTAAGCTCCTTGCAGATAAAGGCCAGCAGGGGCTTTTTATTGCCCCCGGCTTCTTCCTTGGGCGTACAGGCGCACAACAGGACGCCCAGCGCCATAATCGCCGCGATACTCTTTTTCATCTTCTTCCTCCAATGCTTGATATTTGTTCCGGCCAGAGCCGGTAAACACCGGGAAAACCGCAAAACATCAGTTTTGCGGGTATCATTTCCGCTTACGGTTGCGGATATAGTCAAAGGACAGGGCGATGATCAAAAGCAGCCCCCTGGACACGGTCTGCCAAAAGGAGGGGACGTTCATCATCATGAGGCCGTTGTTAAAGCCCTGCATGATAAAGAGGCCGATGAGCACCCCGGAAAGGCTCCCCACCCCGCCGGACATGGCCACCCCGCCCAGCACCACGGCGGTTACCGCGTCAAACTCCAGGCCCTCGCTGGTCATGGGCTGGCCGCTGGACATACGCCCGGCCTGGATAATGCCCCCCAGGGCCGCAAAGCCCGAAGTCATCATGTAGATTTTTGCCCGCAGTTTCTGGGCGTTGATCCCCGCCAGCCGGGCCGCCACGGCGTTGCCGCCCACCATGTACACGTTACGGCCAAAGCGGGTCCGGGCAAGGATCACCATAAAGAACCCATAGGACACAAGAAAGATGATCACCGGAATGGGGACCCCCAGGACCCTTCCCGAACCAAGTTTAAGAAAGAGCATATTGGTCACAAAGACAGCCTTGCCGCCGCAGATGATATAGGCCAGACCCCGGAAGATCGACATGGTAGCCAGGGTGGCGATAAAGGCTTCGAGCTTGAGGCGGTTCACCAGGAGGGAATTGATGTAACCCACGCAGAGTCCCGATGCAACAACGATAAGCACCGCCAGTCCCAGGGGAACGCCGCCCCGCAAAAGCAGGGACACCAGCACCCCCGAAAAGGCGGCGACGCTTCCCGGCGAAAGATCCACATGGGCGGTGATAAGCAGGTAACATTCGCCTATCACCACCATACCCACCACGGCGGAGGCGATGAGAATATTGATGACGTTGTTGTAGGAAATAAAGTTTCCCCCGGTTAAAACGGAAAAGATGATGATCAAAAGGATCAGGGCAAAGAGGAGGCCGCTCTTTTCCGAAAACAACACCTGCCTTAAAAACGTGGTTTTCCCGTCCGGTCTGTTCATGTTCCCTTTCCCCCCAGCATGTCGGCCATTGCCAGGGTAAGCACCTTGTGATCCGTCGCTTCTTCCCGGGCCAGCTCTCCGGTTATTCTTCCCTGACACATAACGATGATGCGATCGCAGAGTCCCAGAATTTCCGGCAGTTCCGAAGATATAAAAATGATTCCCATGCCCTGCTTGGCAAGGTCGCAGATAATTTGGTATATCTCAAATTTTGACCCCACATCGATCCCCTTGGTGGGTTCGTCCAGGATGAGGAGTTTCGGCCTCGTGGCGATCCAGCGGGCAAAGATGGTCTTCTGCTGGTTTCCCCCGGAAAGTTCTCCCATAGTTTTGTACACCGAGGGAGTACGGATAGTGAGCTGCCGCACCCCTTCCTCAGCCAGTCCCAGTTCCGCCCTTTGGTCGATGAACCCTTTTTTTACAAGGGACCGCAGCATGACCACGCTGATATTGTCCCGGACCGAGCGGATGGAAAAAATGCCCTGCTCCTTGCGGTCTTCGGGACAAAGGGCGATGCCGCTGGCAATGGCGTCTTCGGGGAACCGGATCTGTAGTTCCCGGTCAAAGAGTTTAACCGTGCCCCCTTCTTTTTGATCCGCCCCAAAGACGGCCCGCATGGTCTCGGTACGGCCCGCCCCCACGAGGCCCGCAAAGCCGACAATTTCCCCCGCCCGGACGCTAAAGCTCACATCTTTTACATTGGGGGCCCTCAAGTTTTCCACGCTGAACACCACGCCGCCGATGGAGGCGTTGCGGGAAAGGGAATGGAAAATACCCCCCAAATCGCGGCCCACCATACTGCGGATAATCTCGTCCTCGCCGATCTTTGCCGTGGCTTCCTGGCGGATAAAACGTCCGTCCTTGAGAATCACCACCTGATCGGTAATTTTAAAAATCTCCTTCATCCGGTGGGAAACATAGAGGATGATCATTTCGGTTTTAAGGCGCCGTATAATTTCAAAGAGCGAATCAATTTCCGCATCCGAAAGGCTGGCGGTAGGTTCGTCAAAGGCGATAATGGAAGGACGGCGCCGGTAGGCTTTCATGATCTCCACCATCTGCTGGTAGGCCACGGAAAGATCCCGCACCCGGCTTGAGGCCCTAAAGGGCAGGCCGAATTCATTGATAATTTCCTGGGCCCTGGCGTTGAGTTCCCTGAAGTTCACCATCCCCAGTTTGCCGGAAGGTATGTCTTCCATAAAAATATTTTCCGCCACCGAAAGATAGGGGATCACCTGCCTTTCCTGGTAGATCACGCTGATCCCGGCGTTTATCGCCTCCCGGGGATTGGCAAAGTTCTTTTCCTCGTGATCGATCAGGTACTGCCCCGAATCGTGCCGGTAGTCGCCGTTAAGTATCTTGAGCAGGGTACTTTTGCCCGCGCCGTTTTCACCGACCAGGGCGGTTACCTCCCCCCGGCGGACGGTAAAACTAACCTCGTTCAGGGCCAGCACCCCGGGAAAGGACTTGCTGATCTTTTTGAACTCCAGGAGATCGTTCATGTCTTTCCCTTATGCTCCCTGCCTTTTTGGTTCCGCGCCCCGGTCATGGCCGTTCAAAAAAACCGCTCCTGATGATGAAAGACCTCCATCATGGCCAGGATGTTTTCCACCGGAATATCAAAGGGCATGGCGTGGGTGGGGGCGATAATGAGCCCCCCGCCGGGCCGGAGGACCTTGACCACCCGGACAATCTCCGCCTGTACTTCCGCGGGTGTTTTGACGGGCAGCACCTGCTGGGTCGATACGCCGCCCCAGAACGTTAGTTTATCACCGTATTTCTTTTTTACCTCTTCGATGTTATAAATCTCCGGCTGGAAGGTCTGGTAACAGTCGAGGCCGATTTCAATCAGTTCCGGCAGGGTTTCGTTGTTGTCCCCGCAGGAATGCTGGATCACCCATTTTCCCCGGGCCTTGACCCTTTCGTAGAGCCGGGCCATGCGGGGCTTTATGAAACGCCGCCAATGCGCAAGGCCCATGATAAGCCCCCGCTGCTGGCCCCAGTCGTCGCCAAAGTACACCCCGTCGATGTCGTATTCCAGGGCCACGTCCACAAGGTTCAAAAAGTAATCGCAGATCCGGTCAAAAAGTTCTTCCAGTTCACCGGGGCTGGCGACCATGGCCACCAGGGCGTTTTCCATTCCCATAAGGCTCCAGGCCCGCTCAAACATGCAAAAGCCAAAACCCATAAAGGTAAAGCGATCCCCCCGGGAGGCAAGGAGCGCCTCGATATCCCCCCGGAGCCGCGGAATGTCCGGCTGGGGAAACACATAATCGCAGTTTTCTATATCGGGGATGACGGGATTATCCACCACCCCAATATCCTTGTCCGCCCCGCTCCGGTTCCACACCACCCCAAATTCATCCCGAAAATGTTCGGGCCTTTCGGGAATTTCCGTGGGCCAGCCCCAATACTGGGTGTAGTGCAGGCAGGAACCGGCCTCTTCCTCCACCTGAGCTTCGGTCTTTCCCAGGGCTCCGGCGGTGTTCTGTAAAGACTGGCCGGTAAATTCAACGTGGAAGGGAATAAGTTTTGTCGCCTGGTGATTCAAAGCCGCCAGCACTGTTTCTCTTCGATTCATTTCATTGTTCTCTTCTTGTTGTTCTCCGTCTGCTCTACCGTAACCTTGTCCAAAAAAACGGAATAGGGCACAATGTTCAAAGAATAGTAAAATTGTTCACTTGTTGACATATTGGACCTGTTCAATAACCCGGTTGGTTATTAAACAGGTCTTACAGAATTTGGGATTTCCTTCAGAAATCCCAAATTCTGCCGTTTTTAAGCGGAAGTTGTTCAGAAACTTCAGTTTCTGAACAACCCTATTAGGGGGTACGGCATGGACCTCATCTGGAAGCAAAGCCGGATGTGGGATTTGCTCCACAGTTTTTATACCCTGATGAAAGTCCGGGTGGGTTTTTTTGATCTGGAATGCCGGGAAATGCTGGCCTTCCCCGCAAAACGGACGGATTTTTGTAATCTGGTCCGTTCCTGTCTTGCCGGGGAAGACGCCTGCCGGCGCTGTGATCGCGATGCTTTTCAGACCGCGGTGAGCCGCCACGGCTCCTACATCTATCAATGCCATGCGGGGCTTACCGAAGTTATTGCCCCCATTATCGCCTCGGACGAAAAAAGGGCCGGATACCTGATGATAGGCCAGCTTCGGCAGCCGGGACAAAAGGAACAGTATTGGCAGGAACTGCGGCCCCGTCTTAAACGCTTCTGTTCCGATACGGATAAACTAAGGGCCGCGTACTGGCATCTTACGGTGATTGACATGGACAAGATCCGCGCCTGCGCCCATATCCTCCAGGCCCTGGCAAGCTGTGTACTCTTGGAAAACTACATTCACCTCCTGGATGAACCTTTATCCCGCCGGGTAAAGACCTACATTGCCCTGCGGCTTGCCAAACCCCTTTCCATCCCCGGCATTGCCCGGAACTTCAGGGTGGGTAAAACCACCCTCTGTAACGCGGTGAAGCGGGACTTTCATCAAACGGTGAATGAGCTTATTAGAACAGCGCGGATCGACCGGGCCAAAGAACTGCTCCACGGAAGCCGTCTTTCCGTGGCGGAGGTCGCCGAAGAAGTGGGCATCCCGGACTATAACTATTTTACCAAGGTTTTTAAGGGGGAGATGGGGGTGGCCCCTGCAATATACCGCAAGCTCTGCGGCGGCGATTATTTATAGCGGCCCCGGAAACGCTGCTGCGCACCGGAGCCTGCCCCCGCCTAGATTGCCGTACCCGGATAGAGGATGGTATTTTTTGGAATAACGATGATGCCGTCGATGATGTAATAGTGGCCGTAGTTGCCGTCTTCCCGGGTAATGTTGTCGATGCC
>JAITHE010000097.1 GCA_031280125.1 Treponema sp. | reverse complement strand
GGCATCGACAACATTACCCGGGAAGACGGCAACTACGGCCACTATTACATCATCGACGGCATCATCGTTATTCCAAAAAATACCATCCTCTATCCGGGTACGGCAATCTAGGCGGGGGCGTTCCTTCTCTGCCCGGCGGCTATTGCCGTATATCTTCCAGGGTTACGTCCGCCAGGGCCGCGATGATCTTCTCTACCTCCGCCCTGGACAGGCTCTCCACCTTAAAGGTAGCCCGGCGGTGGGCCACATCGTCCCCTTCGGTGGTAACCAGGGAAACTATGTTCCCCCCCCTTTCGGCGATGGGGACGGAAATTTTGGCGATCTGCCCCGGATGTTCCCCCATGCTCAGGGTAAAACGCACCCCCGAATGGCGGGCGCCAAAGGCATTGACAAAAACGCGGAACAGGTCCGTATCGGTGATGATCCCGGTAAGAAGGGATCCCCGCATAACCGGCAGACAGCCGATACCCTGGTCGGCCATAATCCGGGCGGCCTCTTCCACTACCTCATTTTCATCCACGGTGATTACCTTTTTTGCCATAATTTCAGAAACCTTCATCCTGGTCAGCAGGTAACTAATCTCATACATGTCCAGGGTGGTCGCTTTCGAGGGGCCCGCCTTGATTAGATCTTCTCTGGTTACAACCCCCGCCAGGATGTTGTTTTTATCAAGCACCGGCAGATGCCCCACTTTTTCCCTGTCCATAAGGGAACGGGCTTCTGTTACCGGGGCTTCGGGATGTACATAAACAGGGTTTTTGGTCATAACGCGGGAAACAATCATTTTTGTCCTCCTCCTCCAGCCATAGGGCCTGTCTGGAAACTGACGCTTCCAGGCAATTCCATTATAGCACAGCACACCATGGAAAACATCCTTTTTCAGCCCCCAAGATAGGCGGCCTTTACCGCATCGTCCTTCATCAGTGCCGCCGCCGGTCCCGATTTTACCACCCTGCCAGTCTCCAGTATATAGGCCCTGGAGGCGATGCCCAGGGCCTTGTAGGCATTCTGCTCCACCAGCAGAATGGCCGCCCCGGTTTCATTGATACGCCGGATAATAGCAAAAATCTCGTCCACCAGAATGGGGGCAAGTCCCATGGAGGGCTCGTCCAGAAGGAGGAGCCGGGGTTTTGCCATAAGTCCCCGGCCCATGGCCAGCATCTGCTGTTCGCCTCCGCTCAGGGTTCCCGCGATCTGCCGGATCCTTTCCCGAAGCCGGGGAAAGAGACCGTAGACCATCTCCATGTCCCGCTTTATACCCGCCGGATCCCTGCGGGTATACGCGCCCATTTCCAAATTGTCCCGGACCGAAAGGTTGGCGAATATCCTCCTTCCTTCGGGGACCTGTACCAGGCCGGACTGAACGATCCGGTCCGGGGCAAAGCTGCTGATGTCCCGGCCGTTAAATTCCACCGTTCCCGACGTTTTTTTTATCACCTGGGAGATCCCGTTAAGGGCGGTGGACTTGCCCGCGCCATTGGAACCGATTAGGGTAATTATCTCCCCTTCGTCCACATCAAAGGAAATCCCCCTCAGGGCCTGGATGGCGCCGTAGTGGATCGTCAGATCCTTCACCGAAAGCATCATGGTACGGCATCCTCGCCCAGGTAGGCCTTTATTACCGCCGGATCCTTCCGGATGTCCCCGGGGGTCCCGGCGGCGATGGTTCTTCCGTAATCCAGCACAATGAGCCGCTCACAGATCCCCATCACCAGGCGCATGTCGTGTTCTATCAAGAGGATGGACAGCCGGAATTCTTTGCGGATAAAAGTGATAAGCCGCATCAATTCCTCCGTTTCCTGGGGGTTCATCCCCGCGGCGGGTTCGTCCAGCAGAAGAAGCTGGGGATTGGAAGCCAGGGCCCGGGCTATTTCCAGTTTACGCTGTTCCCCGTAGGGAAGATTCCGGGCCGGCTCGTGTTTTTTATCTTCGATCTTAAAGAGCGTCAGCAGTTCCTCCGTCCTTTCGATCATCCGGTTTTCATCCAGCCGGAAACCCTTCAGCCGGAAAAGTACCTCCAGAGGGGTTTCCACCCGCCGGGAATGGAGGGCAATACGAACATTGTCTTCCACCGTCATGTTTCCAAAAAGCCGGATATTTTGAAAGGTCCGGGCTATTCCGGCGCGGTTCAGGGCGGCGCTTTTCATTTCCCCCGCATTGTGAAAACGGCCCCGGCGGTCCCAGTATCCGATTTCTCCCCCGGTGGGAGCGTATATGCCGGAAAGCATGTTGAAAACCGTGGTTTTTCCCGCCCCGTTGGGGCCGATGAGCCCCACCAGTTCCCCCGGCGCCAGTTCACAGGAAAAACCGCTCACCGCCCGGAGGCCGCCAAAGACGATGGAAAGATCCGACACTTTAAGGAGGAGGCCGCTCACATCTTTCTCCTGTGAAAAAAGGCGGCGATCCTGTTCACCAGGCCCACAAAGGAAAATTCCTTCATCCCCAAAAGACCCTGGGGGCGGAAAAACATGATAAAAATAAGAATCACCGGATAGATGAGGAGCCTGTAATCCTGGAGGAACCGCAGAAATTCCTGGAGATAGGTAAGCACATAGGCGGCGATAATCGATCCGGTCATGGAACCCATGCCGCCCAAAACCACATAGATCAAAAAGTCAATGGATCTAAGGAACTGGGCCAAATCGGGCTTGACAAACCCCACCACCAGGGCATAGAGGGAGCCCCCCGTCCCCGCCAGGAGGGCGGCGGTAACAAAGCCAGCCATCTTGTAGCGGAAAACGCTGATCCCGCAGGAACCGGCGGCAATTTCGTCTTCCCGGCAGGCCATAACCGCCCTGCCGTAGCTGGAACGGAGAAAATTTTGCAGCAGCGCCAGGACGGTTATCAGCACGGCGGTAACGGTAACCAGGGCAAACCGGTTGTTCATTGCCAGGACCGTGGTAAACTGCCGTCCGTTGGGTCCCCCCGTGAGGGTTTTAAGGTTGATAAACACAATCCTGATAATCTCACCGAAACCCAGGGTAACAATGGCCAGATAATCCCCGGAAAGTTTAAGCACCGGAAAACCGATAAGGAATCCCGCCGCCCCGGTTACCGCTACAGCAAGGACCGCGGAAAACAGCGGAGGAAGCCCCGCATCGAGACTGAAAAAAATACAGCCATAGGCGCCAATGGCCATAAACCCCGCCTGGCCCAGTGAAAGCTGGCCTGTGATCCCCACGATGGTATTTACCGACATGGCCATGATCGCGTTGACCCCGCCCATGGCGATGATCCGGGCGGTATAGTCGTCCAGGATCCCCGCGGCCATTAAAAGCGCCGGGAGGATCAGCGCCAGAGCCGCCGCGGCGCTCAAAATGACGGTCGAGCGGATGGGGAATCCGCTCATACCTTTACCCCCAGGTTTTTGCCCAGGATTCCCGTGGGCTTGATCAAGAGAACGGCGATCAGGATGGAAAAGGAAATGGCGTCGCTGAACTGGCTGGAAATAAAACCCTTGGTAAAGGTTTCCACAATACCCAAAATAAAGCCCCCCAGCATGGCCCCGGGGATGGACCCGATGCCTCCCAGGACGGCGGCCACAAAGGCCTTAAGCCCCGGCATCATTCCCATCAGGGGATTAACCTGAGGATAAGCCGACGCATAGAGAACTCCCCCGGTGGCAGCGAGGATCGACCCCAGGGCAAAGGTAAAGGAAATGATGCGGTTTACGGAAATGCCCATGAGGCTTGCGGTTCTGTTGTCGAAAGATACGGCCCGCATGGCCTTGCCCCGCTTGGTATAAGTTACAATATAGTTCAGTACCCCCATAAGAAAGGCCGAAAGGATGATCACTATGATCTGTATATTGGAAATGGAAAGACTTCCAAATTGAAGGGCCGCCACCGCCGGACGGGGAAACTGGCGGGGATTGGGACCGATAAAGGGCAGAATCCGGGCGCCGTTTTCCAGGATCAGGCTTACCGCGATGGCGGTGATAAGGGAATTGAGCCGGGGAGCGGAGCGGAGAGGCCGGTAGGCCAATCGTTCAATGCCGATGCCAAAGGCGGCGCAGACAACCATGGAAACCACAAAGGCGGCAAGCATCCCCCCAGGGCCGGACCCAAGGGCGCCCAGGACAAAAAATGCGGTATAGGCCCCCAGCATTAAAATATCGCCGTGGGCAAAGTTGATGAGCAGTACAATGCCGTATACCATGGTATAACCCAGGGCGATAAGGGCATAGATGGATCCCAGGGAAATGCCGTTAATAAGCTGCTGCAGTACGATCATAGTTTCACCTTGCCGTTACAAAGTAAGGAAACCAGAAAACCCCGCAGGAAACGGATAACGCGCCGGAGCGCAGAGAGTATCCGCATCGTTTTGTCCCGCGGAACCGCCCTACTTGGGGTTCACCGTGGTTTTATAGGCATTGGCAAGCTTTCCACCCTCCCTGACAATTTCAAGAATTGCGGCGCCCTTGATGGGATTCCTGCTGGAGTCAAAGCGGATATTGCCGGTTACATAAACGCCGTTGACCCGCGCCAAGGCATCCTTTACCGCGGTGGAATCAAAACTTCCGGCAGCCTTGATCGCGTCGGCCACAAGCATCATCGTATCGTAGCCCAGGGCGGCAAACTGGGAAGCGGGGCGGCTGAATCTGCTCTGGAAGGACTGGACAAAGGCTTTCCCCAGGGGATCGGTGGTGTCCGCGGCGAACCCGGCAGACCAGAAACCGTTAAGGACCTCGTCCCCGGCGTTGTCGATCAGGCTGTCCCAGCCGTCTCCTCCTACCAGTGAACAGACAAGACCCTGGTCCCGGAGCTGTTTGGCCTGGAGAGCCACGTCGTTGTAGTAGTTGGGCAGGTACACCACATCCGGTTCCGCCGCCTTGATCCGGGTAATCTGGGCGTTAAAGTCCACCTCGCCCGACTGGTACGCTTCATCGGCCACAATTTCACCGCCGGCCGAACGGAATTCCCGTTTGAATTCCTCCGCCAGCCCCGTATTGTAATCCGCCCCGGCATCGTAGAGTACCGCCGCCCGGCGGGCCCCCAGGGTTTCATAGGCAAAGCCGGCCCCCACAATACCCTGGAAGGGATCAATAAAGCAGGCCCGGAAAATATAATCGCCCGCGGCGGTAACGTCAACGCTGGTAGCTGATGGAGAGATAAGCAGCACCTTGTTCTGCTGGGCCTGCTGGGTCATGGCCATGGTCGCCCCGGAAGTGCTGGATCCAAGGATGATGGAAACCTTGTTCCGGGTGGTCAGTTTGGTAAAGGCGTTAAGGGCCTTTGCCCCGTCCCCTTCATCGTCCTCCGACAGAAAGGCGATCTGCCTGCCCAGGATCCCTCCCGCGGCGTTGATCTCCTCCGCCGCCAAAAGGGCGCCGTCCCTGGATTCATTGCCGTAAAAGGCGACTCCGCCGGAAAGGGGAAAGATCGCTCCGATATTCACGGTCTCGCCGCCTTTTTTGGCACAGCCGGAGAGGGCAAGAAAAACCGCACAGACAATAATTGGCGGCAAACCGGTTTTTTTCATAACATTCCTCCTTAAGGAAAAGGTCAAACAGAGTTGTCCGGAAACCGCAGCCCCCGGGCAATCCCGGTGTCTCTTCCGCCGCAGAGCCTTCCCCCCGCAAGCGGGTTCGTGGGTATTAAGCCCGCAGACGGAACATAAGTTATCTTAGCGAATATGCAGGGACTCTGTCCAGAGAGGGGGAGATGCGGCGGGCAGGGCGCTGCGAAGGAACCCCGCGGGCTATGACAGGTATTTCCTCAGGGCCCCCAGGACTTCATCCATTTCCAGGGGTTTTCCCACATGGCCGTTCATGCCTGCCTCGAGGCACTTTTCCACATCCTCCCGGAATACGTTGGCGGTCATGGCAATGATCGGAACCCCCGGGGGGCCTCCCGGCAGGCGCGGGGGGCGCCGCAGATGTTCCGTTCCGTTATCCGCCGGCTCCGGGGAACGTTCAGGCATCTGCGCTTCAAAGGCGCGGATCCGCCGGGTAGCCTCGTAGCCGTCCATTTCGGGCATCTGGACATCCATAAAGATCAGGCCGTACCTGTACGGATTCTCCGTAAAAAGATCCAGCGCCTCTTTTCCGTTGGCGGCGCAGTCAATGGAAATGTTTGTGGGTTCCAGCAGGGACATAAGAATTTCCCGGTTAATTTCGATGTCCTCCGCCAGAATAATCCGGCGCCCGGAAAAATCATCCGTCCCGGCTTGATCCTGTTTTATTGCCTGTTCGCTGCCGATGCACTGGTTAATACAGTCCGCGATGGCCGAAGGAAAAAGGGGCTTGGAAACAAATTTGTCCACCCCGGCGCCCTTTGCCTCGTCCTCAATCACGGCCCATTCGGTGGCGGAGATCATCGTTACCACCGATTTTGTATCCTCGCCGGACAGTTCCTTGATCCGCCGGGTCAATTCCATACCGTCCATGCCGGGCATCTTCCAGTCGATAAAGTAAATGTCGTAGGGGCCTTTTTGACCGATAAGTTCCAGGGCCTCTTCCCCCCCCGCAACGGCGGTACAGCTTACGCCAAAACGTTCCGCCACGTCTCCAAAATATTCCCGGACATTTTTATCATCGTCCACGACCAGGATGCGGATATTGCTCCAGTTTACCCCGGGACGGAGGAGTCCCTTCCTTTCTTCCGTTCCCTTATTAACCGTAACGGTAAAACCAAAGGTAGAGCCCTTGCCGGGCTCCGATTCTACCCAGATGGATCCTTCCATCATTTCCACAATGCGCTTGGAAATGGCAAGCCCCAGACCTGTACCGCCGAATTTCCGGGAGGTGCTTGAATCGGCCTGCTCAAAGGAAGTAAAAAGCCTGCGTTTTTGTTCGGCGGAAATCCCTATCCCCGAATCGGCCACACTAATCTTGATTGTGCAGCGGCTGCCCCGTTCTTCCTCAAGCCGGGTATCCAGGTGGATGGACCCTTCTTCGGGGGTAAATTTGACGGCGTTGGAAACAAGGTTGGCAATTACCTGGGCAAGGCGCTGATCATCCCCCACCAGCGCGGAAGGAATATGCTTGTCGATAAAAACGGTAAACCGCTGTTTTTTTTCGTCCACCCGGAAGCTTGAAACGTTGACCACCTTCTGAAGCATCTTTTCAAAGTCAAATTCCACCGGCGAAAGTTCAAATTTGTTCGCCTCGATTTTGGACATGTCCAGGAGGTCGTTGATCACCCCCAGCAGATGGGTGGAGGCGTCTTCTATCTTATCAAGGCAGTAATCCTTTTTTTCAATATCCCGGGAATTTTTTGCTATGGCGGTCATGCCGATCACGGCGTTCATGGGGGTCCGCATTTCGTGGCTCATGTTGGCAAGAAAATCGCTCTTGGCCTTGCTGGCCTTTTCCGCCGCTTCCCGGGCGGCGTCCCGCTCCTTTTCCCGCCTTTCCCTGGCCGCGGCACCGGCGATAACGCTGGCCATGGTGCTGATAAGCTGGCGGTCGCTGTTGGTCCAGAGCCGGCCGCTGAAGTGTTCCACCTCCAGAACCGCCCAGAATTTACCGTCCACATAGAGGGGCACCCACATAAAGGCCCTAACCCCCGCGGTTTTCATAAAACCATACTTTTCGTGGGCATCCACATCGTTGCAGAAAAGAATAATAATATCCGTCCCCGGATTGATCAGGGGAAAGGAACTTTTCAAAAGATCGTTAAACCCCTCCAGGCCGGGCATAACAAATTCACCCCCGCCCTTCTTCCAGAAATAGGCGGGCCGGGTTACGCAAAAATCTTTTTCCGGCGCCCCCACCGCCATACGGTCCACATTGAGGAATTCCCCGGTCATGCGGAGGGCGTCGTTAACAAGCGCCGGGGTTTCCTTATCGGAGACAAAACTTGCCGCCAGGGAAGACATTAGTTCCTGCTGTTTAAGCCGCCCGGCAAAGACATCCTCGTTTTTCTTGTAGATAAAAAAGCTGGCCAGGCCGCTGGTAAGGGTAAAGGCCATGGCGGCGATGAGCATGACCGAAAGGAGCCTAAAACGGCGGCGGGTAAAAATAAGGTTTTCATCGGTTATGTCCACCCCGGCAACGGCGGCCACCTCTCCCCGCCGGTTAACCACCGGGGCATAGGCGCTGAGGAGCCCCGCGTATCCTTCGGAGTATTCCCCCAAAAGGGTGGTTACCGCCGTCCGGTCTTCCACGGCCTTAAAGAGGGCCGGTTCCATGGGAATGGGATCGGAGGCCAGATTCACCGCCTCAAAGGTCAAATCGTTGTCAATGATAAACTGGGCCATCCCCCCCGGTATGGGCCGTATGTAGTATACAAAGAGAATGTCGTGTTCACGGCCAAAGTTGACAAGCCGCATCCGCAGTTCAGAAAAAAGGGTACTTTCCATGTCTTCGGGGGTCTGGAGCCGTTCCAGCTCACCCGGGGAAACCAGGGAAACGGCGGAACGAACCACCGCGAGGAGCCGCTCTTCTATGTTTTTTCTAAAAACAGAAGAAAATGAATCGATAAGAAAACCGGTATATACGGTGATAATTAACACCACCACCGCGGCGACTGCAAAAAGGCCCACCGCCAGGTTATTGTAGAGTTTTCTTTTTAGTACTTCCACCCGTATCACCGTACGCCGCTTCTTCCGCAGATTTCCCCGGATTCCGGAACCTTAAGAAAACATGGCGATGGGGACAAAGGAATCCGCCTTCAGGGCCGCGCCGCCCACCAGGGCGCCGTCTATGTTTTCTTTCGCCATAAGCTGGGCGGCGTTTTCCGGCTTTACCGAGCCGCCGTACTGGATCAGGATCTTTTCCGCCGCCCCCTCTCCGTAGAGGCGGCCCACCACCTTCCGTATATACGCGTGGATGGCGTCGGCATCCTCCGGGGTAGCGGTTTTGCCGGTACCGATGGCCCACACCGGCTCATAGGCAATAACCACCCGGCCCAGGTCTGAGGCGGCAACCCCCTCAAGACCCTTAACGGTCTGGGTTTCGCAGACCGCCTCCGCCCTGCCCGACTCCCGCTCTTCCAAAAGCTCCCCGACACAGAGGATCACTTCAAAACCGTGGGCCAGGGCCAGTTTGACCTTTTTGTTGATCAGGGCGTCATCTTCTTTATAAACGTGCCTCCGTTCGCTGTGGCCCAGGATAATCGTATCTACCCCCAGGTCTTTAAGCTGCAGCACCGATACTTCCCCCGTATGGGCCCCCTGTTCTTCCGGGGCGCAGTTCTGGGCCCCCAGGCGTATATTGGTTCCCTTAACAATGGAGGCCACGGTTTCGATCAGGGTAAAACCGGGGGCGGCCAAGTACCTGTGCTTCCCCCCTTTAAGGGCCGCCGCCAGGGCCCGGGCCAGTTCCGCCGCTTCCGGGCGGGTTTTGTGCATCTTCCAGTTTCCGGCTATGTAATAGGGCCGTGCGCTCATGGTTTACTCCTTGATAAAAGTCTTGAATCACGGGCGCGGCTGGAAACCAGTCCGCTCCCCGTAAAACCCCGCATTGCGCCGTTTCCGGCGGAGCCCCTTTGAAAGGACCCGGCCCACCAACCCAATCCAGGTTGTTTTACTATACCCCAAAAGGACGGATCGTACAAGCGGAAAACGTCTCCCCGGGGCCGGCCTCCCGGGGCTTGTGCCGGATCCCCCAGGTCCAGAATTTGTGGACAAAGGGTATAACAATTCTGGACATAAGGTATTGACATCTCCCCAGGAGCGCTGTATACTGGACAATGTTCCCAATACGGTTCCGGCGTATCCCGGTAGAGGTATATTCCGGAGGCGTATAACAGGAAACCCGGTATGGATGCCGGGTATTATCAATGGGGGAATTTGCCTGCGGCAAACCCCGGGCACAGGACGGCGTCCTGCGGTGAGCGGTGAATCGTTAAAAAGGAGTCTGGACTATGCATACGCTAATTCCTTACGGTACAAAGAATTACCCCCCCCCCCCCCCGTTAGGGATCCGCTTAATCAAATGGGCCGCCTTCGGAGCGCTGGTAATTAGTTTACTGCCGTCCTGTATCGACCCCATTGGCTTCAATCCACAGGTGGTCGGCCTCTTGACGATTAACGGGGGCGCCGCTGCCCTGGTACTGGACCTGAACGGAGCGGAGGATGCGGATTTTCCCGTCTTCCTAGAGCCGGGCCCAGGCGGGACGGTAGAGCCCCCGGCCCGGAACCCCCAGCGGACGGGGTACGCCTTCGGCGGCTGGTTCACCGACGCCGCATGTACCACGCCCTTTGCATTTGCGGAAGCCGCCGTTACCGAAACCACCGTCATCTACGCCAAATGGGACGAAATCCTCTGGACATTGAGTTTCCTCTGGAACGACGGCACCGGCGGCGAGTATGCGCGCCATCCGGTCCTGGACGGTTCCTACCCCCTGTGGATACCGCCTCCCTCCCGTACTTCATACGGCTTTGCCGGATGGTTTACCGACGCCGCCGGAACAACGGCCTTTGACTTTACCCGGAAAGCAGCCGGGGATCAGGAACTATACGCCCTATGGGACATGCAGCACCGGTATGTCCACTATAGCATGAACTATGCCGGGGGGCAGGTAAATCCCCAGGCTTACGCCGTCGGCCAAAACCTAAGCAGCGGGGAATTCCCGGTTCCTTCCCGGGCGGGGTACGGCTTTGGCGGCTGGTATGAAACCCCCGGCTGCACGGGGCCGGCCTGGACGGGCGGCGTTATGAACCAGGACAAGACCGTGTATGCCAAATGGCAGGCAATAACCTATACCATATCCTTTTTTAAGGGTCCTTCCTGGCAGGACCAAACCTACTCGGTGCAGGTAGAACACGGGCGCCTTCTGCCCCAGATCACCCCGGCCCAGCTTAC
>JAITHE010000016.1 GCA_031280125.1 Treponema sp. | reverse complement strand
GCAGCACACCCCCTGGAGGCCGAACCCGCAGTGGGTTTCCTGGCTCTCCACCCGGTGATGGCTCGTTTCCATCGGTAAACTGGCTATAAAGCTTTCCAGGGGCTTATCCGCGCTGGCGCAGGTACTGCAGCCGTAACAGGCGTCGTTCATGGTATACTCCTCAGCGGCTGGAAAACGCTTGCAGCAGAGCCGCCTCTGTATAGGGTACGGCTGATTCGGAGAAAAAGCAAGGAAAAAAAGCTTCCGGAACGGAGTTTACAGCGGATGCCGCGGCCTCGGACATTTGCTTTATTGAACGAAACTGCCTGTCCTGGTACTATAGTTAGGTATATGGAGATTGACTATTCAAGGGCCGCTCTGCTGGAAGTGGATATTCAGAACGATTTCTGTCCCGCCTACCGGGGAAAAAACGGGGATAGGCCCCAGGGGGCCCTGGCAATCAACGGCGGGAACAGAATAATCGGAACCCTGAACCGTCTGGCGGAAAGGATCCACGCCCGGGGAGGAAAGATTCTGGCTACCCAGGACTGGCATCCGGCGAATCACGTGTCCTTTGCCGCTTCCCACCGGGGGAAAAACCCGGGGGATGTTATCATCCTTTCTGTGGATGAAACGGCGTTTACGGCCTTTACCAGCCGGTTTCCCGGTTTGAAGGATCCCATTCCGGAAGCAATTCAGCAGATCCTTTGGCCTGTACACTGTCTTCAACACTCTCCGGGGGCCGCTTTCCATGACGATCTTAATACGGATCTGATCGACTCGATATTCCGCAAGGGCTATCACCGGGGCATCGATTCCTATTCGGCCTTTTTTGAAAACGACCGTTGCACCCCTACGGATCTCCATGGTTATCTGGAGAAACAGGGGATCAACACCCTGATTGTGGGAGGCTTGGCCACAGATTACTGCGTCCTCTACAGCGTCGTCGATTCCCTCCGGCTGGGCTTTAAAACGTTCTGCGTCATCGACGCCTGCGCGGGGATCAACGTGCCTCCAGGTTCCCTGGACAGGGCCGCCGTGATTATGAAGGACCGGGGGGCGGTGTTTGTTTCCGCCAAAGATTTCTAGCTCCGGAACCAGGGGGCGGGCATGAACGCCGGTTTTTCGGCCCTTTTTACCGATCTGTATTCCCTTACCATGGCCCAGGGGTACTGGAAAAACCGGATGAACCGCCGGGCGGTGTTTGAAATGTTTTTCCGCCGCCAGCCCTTCGGCGGGGGTTTTTCAATTTTCGCGGGACTGGAAACCCTCATTGAAACCCTGGCGGCTTTTTCTTTTTCTTCCCGGGACCTGGCTTACCTGGATTCCCTGGGTATTTTTGAAGAGCCTTTTTTGGAATACCTCAAGGATTTCCGTTTTTCGGGAAACCTCTGGGCCATGGATGAAGGAACGGTGATCTTTCCCCAGGAACCCCTGATCCGGGTAGAGGCGGATCTGATCGAATCCCAGCTTATCGAAGGGCTTCTCCTCAACATCGTCAATTTTCAAAGCCTCGTGGCCACCAAAACCGCCCGGGTCTACCTTGCCTCCGGCAAGGGGTCAATCATGGAGTTCGGCCTCCGCCGGGCCCAGGGTCCCGACGGCGCCCTCTCCGCTTCCCGGGCGGCCTTCATCGGCGGAGCCTCGGGAACCAGCAACGCGCTGGCGGGAAAGGTCTACGGCATCCCCGTGATGGGGACCATGGCCCACGCCTGGATAATGTCCTTTGGCGACGAGACGGAAGCCTTCCGGGCCTACGCGAAGCTCTATCCCGGCAGAACAGTGTTTCTTATTGACACCTACGACACCCTTAAAAGCGGAATCCGCAGCGCCCTCAAGGCGGGAAGGGAACTGGCCGCGGCGGGAAAGAATTTCGGCGTCCGCTTAGATTCGGGGGATATCCACTACCTTTCGGTGGAGGTCAGGCGCATCCTGAACGAAGCGGGCTTTCCCGGCGCCACCATCACAGTATCCAACGATCTGGACGAATACATCGTGGATACCCTGACCAAAGCCGGGGCGCCGGTGGATACCTGGGGAGTGGGAACCCAGATGGTTACCGGGGGAAACGAATCAGCTTTCAGCGGGGTCTACAAACTGTCCGCCAGGGACGACGGACAGGGAAGCCTTGCGCCGGTCATGAAATTTTCCGATAACCCGGAAAAAACCACCACCCCCGGAGTTAAACAGGTATGGCGGATCCGGGACGAGAAGGGCTTTGCCCTGACCGATGTGATGACCTCAGGAGATCCAGAAAATGCCGATACCCTGGAAGAAGGCCGACGCTACGTTTTTTGGCATCCCCAGGGGGATTACCGGCATTTTTACCATACCATCGAGGGAAGCGCCGAGGTTCTGCTTAAACCCCGGATTGAAGGAGGGCTTCCCCGGGAAGGCCCGCCTTCTCTGGAGACTATCCGGCGGAAGGTAAAGGACGGGCTTGAAAGTTTCGATCCAAGCTACAGACGTATCCTAAACCCCCATATCTACAAAGTGTCGATGAGCGAAAAACTGCGGACCCTCAAACTGGAACTGATAAAAACCTACCTGGGGGATCACTAGCATGCCGGTCCGCCCGGAATCTGCCTGACGTCTTGGACACGGCAGCAGGGCAGCGTAAAAGCTATAAAAAATTTCCGCAGTCCGGTATACTGCCGTAAAGAGGGATAGAAATGAACAATACGATAGAGGTACGTTTTTCCCGTACCGGAAAAGGCGGGGTGGAAGAAGGCAAAACCGTGGTATGCCCCTTCGGCGTACCGGTGGATACCTTCCTTGAAAGTTTTGGCCGCATCGAGGGAGGACTGGCTGCGGTAAAGGTGAACAACGAGATCCTCCCCCTTTCAAGCAGGCTGGAAATCAACTGTACCCTGGAACCAGTTTCCCTGGCCGGCCACGACGGCGCGGTGATCTACCGCCGTTCCCTGGCCTTCCTTCTGGCGGTGGCCGCCCGGGAACGCCTTCCCCTTCGCAGGCTCATCGTGGGCCACTCCCTGGGGCACAGCTACTACTATACCTTCGCGGACGGAAAAAAGCCCGGCCCCGGTGATGCGGCGGCCCTGGAACGGGAGATGCGCGAACTGGTCAGGGAAGACAGCCCCATTTTCTGCACCTTTATGGCCTATGGGGAGGCTTTGGCTCTTTTTGAAAAAAACCGGCAGGCCGATACCATCCTCCTCTTTGAACAGCGCAGCGAATCCAAGGTAATGGTAAACCGTTGCAAAAATTTCGCCGATCTCTACGTGGAACCCCTGGTAAGGAGGACGGGACTTCTAAACGCCTTTGAACTGATGGAATACGGCGACGGCCTTCTTCTCCGTTATCCTGCAAGCGGGAAGGAAAAGCTCATCAAAGCCTTTGAGGACAGTCCCAGCCTTTTTTCGGTTTACCAGGAATACAAGAAGTGGGGAAACATCATGGGAGTCCGGGCTGTGGGCCAGCTTAACCGGCTTGTTTCTGAACGGACCGTAAAGGATTATATCCGTACCGCCGAAGCCTTCCAGGCAAAAAAGCTTGCGGAAATCGCCGATCGAATCTACGACCGGAGGGAACATGTCCGGGTAATCCTCATCGCCGGGCCTTCAAGTTCGGGAAAGACCACCACCGCCAAACGGCTTGCCATCCAGCTCCAGGTCATGGGAATGCACCCCATCGCGGTAAGCCTGGACGACTACTACCGCAGCCCCGGTGAAGCCCCCAGGGACGAAAAGGGCCAGCCCGATCTGGAGTGCTTGGAAGCTCTGGACATACCCTACCTTAACCGGCAGCTTCTGGAACTCCTGGAAGGTAAAGAGGTGGATATCCCCATCTTTGACTTTAAAATCGGACAGCGCCGGGAACGGGGGAAGCCCATCAAACTGGACGGCCAGTCGGTGCTTATTATGGAGGGAATCCATGGCCTCAACGACGCCTGTACTCCCCAGGTGGAACGGAAGAAAAAGTTTAAACTCTACGTTTCCGCCCTTACCCAGCTTAACCTGGATGATCACAACCGGATCCCCACCAGCGACAACCGGCTTTTACGGCGCATGGTCCGGGACAACCAGTTCCGGGGAACCGGAGGGGCCAAATCCATACGGATGTGGCCCAGCGTTCAGGCGGGAGAACGCAAACACATTTTTCCCTTCCAGGACGGCGCCGATGTGGCTTTCAACTCCGCCCTGGACTATGAACTGGCGGTACTCAAATTTTACGCCGATCCCCTGCTCCGTTCGGTCAAGCCCAACATGGACGAATATGCGGAGGCCCGGCGGCTCCTTTCATTTCTGGAGAATTTTGCCCCCATCCCCCCCCAATACGTGCCGGGCCAGAGCATACTCCGGGAATTTATAGGGGAAAGCGAATTCAAATATTAGGAAACCGCCCGCTTAAGGACGGTGTCCGGAACCGTTTTAGCGGGGATTTTCCAGGATCCGGAAAAAAACGTTCAGGTATTCCCCGATCCGTTTCGCCCTGCCCTGCCCGCCCACAAAAACGTCCCTGTGCAGGGCAATCCAGATTCCCTCTCCACCGGCCGGATTCGGCCCGCGGATCACGCGCCATTCCGCATCTCCCCCGCCGGGGGGAATAAAAAAGCTCCCCGGGGGAAGGAAAAAGGCCAGGGTCCGCCGGGGACGTCCGTTTTCAAACTCAAGCCCTTCCCAGCGGCGGTCCTGAAAGATCTGTCTTATATCGGCAAACCACCGTTCCGCCCCTTCCCCGCCAAAACCTGGAACGTTTCTAAAGGAAGGTTCCAGCTCATCCGCCGAAGGCAGAACGGCGCAGGAACCGAAGGATCGCTGGGAAACAAGAAAAGCCGAAGCGATAAACAGGTTCAGGTCTCCCAGGAGGGCCTGGACCGCCGCGGGCTGTGAAACACGGAGATACTTTTCCGCAAGCCGGGGATCGTAGCACAGGACGCCGGTTCCGGCGTTGAAGAAAAAACCCAGGATCCGTCCTTCGTAAACCAGGGGAGGCAGAAGGGTCTGCCACTGCCCATGGATACCGGTCAAGTCCAGGATCAGATCCTTGTTAAGGAGCGCCTCCAGATCATTCCTGTCCAGAACAAAGATCCCCGGTTCAAGCAGGCTTGATTCCCCGAACCGTCCCCGGGGGGCACGGTAGTTCACCCTGATCCTGCCGGAAATTTCCGCTGCGGCGCTGAACTGTTTCTCAAATTCAGGATAGGCGGACCATACCGCCAGTTCCGGTTTTTCGCAGGAACCGAGGAACAGTAAAATCAGAATGGCCGGAACAAAAGGGATGTTCCCCGAAAATAACGTCATGGGCAGGTTTTACTATTATCCAATTCCGCAAAGGCGTCAAGCAAAAATGGATTGAGAAAAAGCAGCCCCTCCCCGGTCAGCGCCGTTTCACCAGGCCGGAGCAGGGTATTCCATTTTTCCAGGGTCCGGGGGATGGTTTCCTCCAGGCTTTGTCCGAACCGTTTTTGAAACAGCGCCCCGCCGGGTCCTCCGGTGTAGCGGAACCCCATCAGCAGGGTCTCCCGCATCACATCGTTCCGGTCTAACTCTTTGGTTTGAACCGGGATCTTCTCTGCCGTCATAAAAGCCTCCACATCGGAGGCGTAAACAAAGCGCCGGCCCCGGCCTTTACCACTGATGATCGTTCCCGACGCGCCCGGCCCCGTTCCGATCCAGTTTTCCATACGCCAATACCGGATATTGTGGAGGCAGCGGCAGGTTCCGGTTCCGGCAGTCCGGGCAAAGCTGGAAACTTCGTACTGTTCATAGCCTGCCCGGATCAGGGCATCCCTGCCCGCAATCCAGAGCCGGTCCGCTTCGTCCGCCGGAGGCAGGGCGGGTTTTTTCCCAGACCTCCCGCGAATTTGGGAAGCCAGGGGGGTCCCTTCCTCCACCGTCAGGGCATAAAGGGAAATATGCCCCGGCCCGAAGGAAAGGGACTTTTCAATGTCCCGGAGCAGGACCGGTTCATCCTGTTCCGGAAGACCGCTTATCAGATCCAGGGAAAGGCCGGCGCCGAAGATCTCCGCTACCTCCGCAAGAACCCGGGGCAAAAGCTCCGTTTCTCCCTGACGGCCCGCGGCCCGCCGGGAAGGACCGTTAAAGCTCTGGATCCCCAGGGAAAGGCGGGTTACCCCATAATCCGCGCAGGCCCGCAGAAAAGAGGGATCCGCCGTTTCAGGGTTTGCTTCCACGCTGATTTCGCGGCGCTCTGCCGGACCGCCCTCCCCTTCCAGGGAACCCAGGATATCCCCCAGTCCTTTCAAAAACCGGCTGATACCGGCGGCGCCCAGAATTGAGGGAGTTCCCCCGCCAATGTAAACCGTGGGTACAGCAAGGCTGCCCCGGATCTGACCGCACAGGCCGTCGAAACGCCGTTTTGTTTCATTCAGCAGGACCTCCGTATAATTTCCGGTTAGAAGATCCCTTTCCCCCGGGTCCAGGGAAGCCAGGGGCATCGAATAAAAATCACAGTAACCGCATTTTCCGGTACAAAAGGGAATGTGAAGATAGAGACTTACCGCTAATCCCTTCCCGCCGGGATCCTCATGGTTTTCCAAGGCGGGTCGGGGGCCAGTAACGCAGCAGGGCCCGGCCGGTGATGGAATCCGCCGGTATGGGCCCCCAGGTCCGGGAATCGTTGGTAACACTTCTGTCGTCGGAAAGGACGAAACATTCTTCTTCCTTTAGGGTAATACTGCCCATGGCGCCGGAAAAGGGGATCGATTCATCCCACCGGGGAGAAACCTGGGGCAGTTCCGGATCATAGTCCCGTTCGGCAAGCTCAAATTCGGTATACTCATAGATTTCGCCCGCGGGCTTTACCCGGACCACATAGTTGTTCATGGAAACCGTGTCTCCCGGAAGGCCGATGATCCTTTTGACAAAAACCGTATCCTCCCTGGGAAAAAGGCTTATCCGCTGGAGGGTAAAAAACCGCACCACCGCGTCAAAAAAAAGATTCGGCACATGCCTAACCGGGCCGGCGGCCCTGTCCACCAGCACCACCTGGCCCCTGCGAAAGGGAAGGTTTCCTTCGTTCCGGTCCCGGAACATGTGGTGCAGGGTAAAGGAAGAAAACACAAAACGATCCCCTTCAACAAGGCCCGGTTTCATGGCGTTGTTTTCCAGCGCCCGGTTGGAAACAAAAAAACCGGTAATAAGGCTGTGGATCACCAAAAAAACAAACACCCAGGCCAGAACGATCTGTATCCGGCGCAGATAGTTTTTCTGAGCCACATAGGAATACTGCCGCCAGCGGTTTGCCATATCCTTACCTCACCTGATTCTTCCCAGCCGGGAAAGGGGCCAATATTTAAGGGAACCGCGTCCCAAAATTTTGGAAGAACTGACCGTTCCAAAAAAACGGCCGTCGTGGGAATTATCCCTGTTGTCCCCCAAAGGCAGAATCCGGCCTTCCGGAACATACCAGCCCCGGAGCCGTACCGACAGCGCCCGGTAACGGCCGTCGTGGGGAAAGGCGCTTCTAAGAAGGGAAAACCGCGCCCCCTCTTTGGCAAAGGTATCCACATAGGATCCGTCCAAGGCCCCGGCCGTCCGCGTCAGCGCCGGCGGAGGGGAAAGGCCCATGTCCATATAACCTTCGGCCCTGCCCAGGGCTTCCAGAGCCGGGTACTGATCCTCCTCCACAAGCCGGGAAAGACGGTGGGAAAAACCACGCCGGGCCAGATAGTCCCCTTCGCTTACCCAGCGGTCTTCCCCGGCAAAGCGAAAATACAATTCCCCCCGGCGGGTTTCGATCAGGTCCCCCCCCATTCCTGCGGCCCGCTTAATTAAAAAATGAACCCGGGGCTGGCCCGCCTCGTTCCGGTCGATGTCGATGAAGGAAAGGCTGAGCATGTAAACGATCCGCTGAACTATATCGAAAAGGGGACCCCTGGAAAAGTATTCGGGATTTTCAAAGATGATCACGTCTTCCCTTTTGGGCTTGACAGGGCTGGGAATTTTGCCTATCCCCGGCAGCAGTTCAGGACCGTAGATCAGTTTGCTCACAAAGATCCGGTCGTCCCGCTGATTTCGCAGACCCCCTATCAGGGTATCGATCATCGATCCCGAAGGAATCTGGTATGCCTGGAAGAGGTACTGGTTGATCAACAGCACCACCCCGGCGGCCCAGACAAACGCCTCTAACCAATCGAGGATAGGGTTTTTCGCCCGCTGTTTTTCCCGTTTGATCCGCTGAACCGCCCTCCTCCGGCTTAAATACGCCTCGGTCAGGATCCGGAGCCTGTCAAAAAAAGCTGCCTTTACCACCATCACTGAAGAAGATAGCATAAAAAAGGCAGTTGAACAATGCCCGGGAGAACCCTATACTTGGGATATGTTTTTCAGGCCCGTGGAAATCAAAAATGAAGATCTGGTCAGGCTTAAACCGGTCTTTGGAATAAAGCCCGGAATCTGCCTGGCCGTTCTCTACGGCGGGATTCTTCTTTTGATACTTTTCTTTGTTTTGATATACCCCGGGCTTTCAAAACCGGGCAGCCTCGTCTTGTTCAGCTCCGAGCCCGCCGGTGCTGCGGTCCGGGTGGACGGGATTACCCTGGGATACACTCCCTGCGAAATTTTTGTCCCCCGGGGCAGCCGCGGAGTGGAATTTATTCTTCCCCGCTTTGAGGCGGACCGGCGGGAGATCAACGTAAAGGGAAGGATCTTTGCTTCCCTTTTTCTGCCCCGGCGTCTTTCCGTTTCGGGAACCCTGGTTTCCCCGGATCCGGCAGCGGCCTTTGCCGGGGAAGCGGCGGAATATATCTACTGGTCCTTCGCGGGGGAACCTACCGAAGGCTACCAAATTCCTCCGGCCCTTTCCGAGGGGGCCTACCGGGTAGGACCGGCGGCGGCGGATACGGCAGTCCGGGAAGAGATGAAAAACATTCTGGCGGCTTCCCTCCGTTACGCCAGGACCGGCGCCTCCCTTCGGGACTTCCTGCGGGCCAAGTTTCTTGTGGATAACCAAGGCTTAAGCGCTTCACCCCTGACCCTTCTTCTGTCCCTGCGGGAGGCCGCCGCAGGAATCGACGGCGTTTCCGGGGCCGCCCCCTGGCTGGCGGAGGTTCTTTCCCAGGAGGCCGCCGCCGTCCTGGCCGGTTCGGCATGGTTTACCCAAAACGCCGGAACTGCAAAACCCAGCGCCGGCGTTATTGATCTTCCTTTACAGCTTCCCCTTTCCTTGAAACTTGGGGAGGTGGATTTTATTTCCCTCCCGCCGGGCTACCTGGAACGGAACGGAAGACGGGAGGCGGTACCGCCCCTGTATATAGCCCAGGAACCGGTGTCCCTGGATGCGTGGGAGGCTTTTACGGCGGAAAATCCCCGGTGGGCCCCCGGAAACCGGGAAGCCCTGATTGCTTCGAGGCTTGTCCAGGAAGATTACCTGGTTTCACCGGATAATCCTGCCTACCCGGCCCCGGCGGCGCCGGGCATATCTTGGTACGCCGCCGCCGCCTACTGTTCCTGGCTCAGCGCCAAACTTCCTTCTTCCCTGGAGGGCTGGGAAATACGGCTCCCTACGGAGGCGGAATGGGAATTTGCCTTCAGCCAGTATGGTTCCCCAAAAAACGGGTCTTCCGGCGGTTTTAGCGCCGGAAAACTTTGGGAATGGTGCGCCGATCCCTACGCCCCCCTGGACTTTTTCCCTCTTCCGGAGAAAGCCCTGGCGGCCCTGGAAAAGACGGAGCCCCAACCGGAAACGGCGGAAGCCGGGCGTATTCTGGACCGTTCCGTCCGGGGCGGTTCCTGGGTGAATCCCCCCGGTTCGGTGGATCCCGCGGGAAGCCGGGGCTCCCTGCCGCCGGACACCTCTTCTCCCTTTACCGGCTTTAGGCCGGTCATTGTTCCCCGCCCCGGGAATACCGCGGAATAGCATGGCCGAAGGGGTAAAGGTGATTGCAGTCAACCGCAAGGCCCGGTTTAACTATACCGTGGACGATACCTACGAATGCGGGGTTGAACTCCTGGGTACCGAGGTAAAATCCTTCCGGGAAGGAAGGATCTCCTTTCCCGACGCCTGGGCGGAGGTAACTGCCGGAGAAGTTTGGCTCCGCTCCCTGCGGATTGCGGAAAACCCCTTTTCTTCGGTTTTTAACCATGATCCGGACCGGAAAAAAAAGCTCCTCCTCCACCGGGAAGAGATCAAGCGCATCGCCCGGCGGACCGAAGAAAAGGGTTACACCCTCATACCCTTGTCCTTTTACTTTAAAAATGGCAGGGTCAAGGTAGAACTGGGGCTGTGCAGGGGTAAAAAACAGTACGATAAGCGGGCGGATATCCGGGAACGGGACATAAAACGGGAAGTGTCCAGGGAATTCAGGGGAAAACTGTCTTAACCTGTCCCGCCGGGTATTCCGGTAAAAATTTCCCGGGACCCGCTGTTCCTCCCGGTCCCTTTCCGGTGCAGCGCGTCCCAGCTCAAAAAAAGGGCGAGTAAAATCAGCGCAGCGCAGCAGGCGGCAAGCTGAGGGCTTTTACCAGATCCTTGAAAGGGCCGGACGGTGGTTCTGACCATGCCGGGACTAAGACCGGCGTAACGGGCTCCAGGAAGGCCCACAACCCGGATAAAAAGCTCATCCTCCCTTCCGTAACCCAGTTCCCTGGCCTTGACGCGGATTGTCTCGGAGTCATAGAGCAGGGCGTCCATGGTTCCCTCCAGTTCCCCATTGATTTCCTGGAGCCGTTCCAGATTTTCGGCCATCTTTTCTCTTTCCCGCAGCAGAGCCCGGTAGGACACAATGCCTGCCGTTCCGCTGTACGCCGAAACGGCGCAGTAGACCACGATGGCCGCCCAGGGAACAAGGAGGTATTTAAACAACTTCATCACTACAATTTACGGAGTTTTCCCCGCCCTTCTTTATAAAAGTCCCGGCGGCGGGGGTTACTTTTTTCTGCCCCGGGCTGCCCGAGATGCCTCAAATAGAAATGTTACCGAAAGCTCCGGCTGCCTCATTTAGAAAATGTTACCAAGACTAAAGCCGCTCCTGGGTCTGATTACGGTTTACCTGGGCAAGCCGTTGA
>JAITHE010000003.1 GCA_031280125.1 Treponema sp. | reverse complement strand
CCCCCCCCCCCCCCCCAAGGGGAAGCAGTATAAGGAATAAGCGGACACGGTAAACCCCTCCCGGATAAGGATCCGTCTACAGCACACAAACACCGCCAGCTGTGGCGGCTGTGGGCCGTAGTATCTGCTATTGTAGGGCAGACCCGGGGTTTTGTCAACCACCGGATAACAGCATCCATGCTGTTGTTCGGGTTAGGAGTTGTGGCGGAGCCAAAAGTCCAGCTAAAACATATCCACACCGCCATCCTTGGCGGCCTATGCTGTTTTTAGACGGGGTTCCCCTGGCGGCGTCCTTGTCTTTCCGGCGCCCGGCGCCGGAAACCCCTATTCCCAGGAAAAAGCGCCGTAACCCACAAAAGAATCCGGCGGATTCCCCCCCTCCGCCGGGGCGGTGTCCGCGCTGGTCCCGTGGGCGATGCATTTTCCCGCCGCGCCGGCGGATTCCCGGACCTGCGAGGCATACCCCATCACGGCCAGGACAGCCCCGGCGGAACAGGCGGATTTTTCCCCTTCGGCCCGCTCCAGCGCCTGCCCAGGATCCCCCTGCTCCACCGCCTCGATAAACCGCCGGTCGTTTACGTTTTTTACCCAGTCCAGAGCCGCCGGGCCGTTTCCCCTGGGGGTAAAACCATAATTAACCCCATAGTGGGTTAAATCGGTGGAACCCAGAACCACCAGGGGCCTTTCCAGGGAAGCGGCGATCCGGGCCAGGATCTGTCCGGCCTCAAAGGAACAAGCCTCCGCGGGGAGCCGCATCCAAAGGAGTTGTGCCGCGGGAAAAAAGTATTTGACCATGGGAATCAGAACCTCCACAGTATTGTCTCCCCGGCGATCCTCCCTGCCTTCCAATTCCCGGCATAGGGCGTCCCGCAGCCCGCCGTCAATTTCCATGGGCCCCAGGGGGGTGTCCGCGGCGTCTTCCATGGCGAACAGGGGATCCGCCCCTGCGGGCAAATGGCCGCCGATCACCACCGCCGTTCCGGCCCATCCGGAACGTTCCGCCCTCCCTCCGCAAGCGGCATCCACCCCCGCCGCCAGGGCCTCCGCCGCCAGGGCGGCCAAAGCTCCGGAATAGTACCACCCAGCGTGGGGGGCAACCGCAGCACAACAGGGACGAGGCGGGGGAGCGGCCCCTTTCAGAAACGCCCGGATCCGTCCGGGATCCCGGGGATACCACCCCGGCGGCAGGCAGGATTTTCGTAAATTCACCGTATTTTCCCATTTTATTATAGCGAAAAATTACACAATCGTATATAATAGACCCGTGAGGACAAAATGAGGAATAAAACCCCGGCTGTTATCGCCCTGTTTTGCATCTTTGTATATGTGGCCGTCGTGCTTTTCGCGGCGTACCGGGTTTACATGGGCATCGACGGTCAGCGTCAGCGGGCCGGGCAGGAGCTGAACAGGCTGCAAACCATGATTGTCGAAAGCGGAAACGAATTTTTTTCGGAAACCTTCAGGGAACAGCTCCGGGGAGAAATCGCCAAATGCGAGGTGCTGGAGGGCATTATCATCACCGGGTCCCACGGGGAACTGACCTTTGAACGGGAACGGGGCCGGGTTATCCAGTGGGCCGCCGAAACCCCCCGGTTCATCCCCCGTTTTGGGTACGCCTCACTCCGGGCCAGACAGGTGGACGTGGCCGGCCTGCGGAACGTAAACATCTATTCGGTGATCAATACGATAAACTACGGATACACGGTGGAGGTGCTTAAACAAAGCCTGGTGATCATCCTGGGGGCCCTGATCCTTTCGTTCCTCACCATGATCTTTGCCGCAGTTTCCAAACCGGCGGAACCGGCGAAAAAAAAGAAGGTCAAGCCCCGGAAACCAAGGGAACCCCATAACGCCGCCCCGGGAATCCCTGAAGCGGAAGAGCAGGAAACGATCCCCGGCCCGGAGCAGGAAGGCGGCGAGGATCTGGACGATTTTCTCAGCGATTTTGACCGTCCCGGAACGGAAGATTTTACCCTTCCGGTGGAGGGGGCCTCTCCGGATGTTTCCGGTTTTGGGGATATGGCTTTTCCGGAAGAACCGGTTCTTCCCGCCGGGGAACAAGGGACCGAAGACGATTTTAACCTGGATGATTTTCTTGACCGGGATGATCCGCCCCTCCCCGGGGAGCCGCCGGAGACGGAGGTTCCGGCGGAGGGGCCGGACATTTTTGGCGCCGGGGAGGTGGGACCCTTTGAGGGCGGCGTCAACCCCGTGGACATGGACGGCGCCGGCCCTTTTGAAACGGAGGCTGCCAAGTCCTCCCCGTCCCCCGCCGAAAAAGCTCCCTCCCCCAAGGGCCTCTATTCCCCCCGGAGCAATATCGGCTGGGAGGCATATATCCGGGACAGGCTTGATTCGGAACTTCACCGCTGCGCCGCTTCGGAACAGGACCTGTCCCTGGTGCTTATGCAGTGCGGCGGCCAGGTTAGGCTCAACAAGACGCTGTACAGGAAGATCGCCGACGAAGCGGTACGTTTCTTTAACCTGCGGGATCTCAGCTTTGAATACGGCCAGCGGGGCATCGCCGTGATTATTCCCAACGGGGATCTGAATTACGGCATTTCCAGAACCGAGGAATTCCACAGCCGGATCCTCCGGGCCTGCGGGTTCCGTTCCAAGGACGATTTCCTTGCGGGTATCAGCTCCCGCTCGGGCAGGCTTATCCCCGCGGAACGCCTTTTGGCCGAAGCGGGGAAGGCGCTGGAAAAAGCCGGCCTGGAAAAGGAGGCCCCCATCATCGCCTTCAGGAGCGACCCTGAAAAGTACCGGGAGTTTATCCGGCGGGAAAAAACCCCCGGCTGATCCCCCCGCTCCTGCGCCGCCGGGTTTCCGGACAAGTCCGCTATTTTATCAAATACTCCAACCTGGTAGTGATAAACGCCGTTTTATTTTTCGACGATACATCGTAGGTTCCCCCGGAACTATAACTATCCGTGGATGAATTCTCCGGGGTTATTTGAAAAACGCCAAGGTTGGCGGACCGTAATTTGGCTATTTTCGCACCGGATTCACGTACTATGGTTTCCGCCCTCATCCTGGTGTTCTCCGCTGACTTTGCTATTAAATTCAATTTTAGTTCATCCAGTTTTGTATAATAATATTCCGGCGGCATGGAAAAAAATTCCACCCCTAAATCAATGAGTTCCGTTATATCCCGGGATATTTTTTCAACCTTATCCACTTCGGAAGATTCAATCGCCACCCTTTGGGTAAGCGTATATCCGGTAAAGGTGGTTTTTGTAATTTTTCCGTCCTGATTAAACTCATGTTCATAATTTTCATTCAAATCAATGGAAGAAAATACGATGTCTTCTTCACTAACGCCGTTTTTTATGAGATACTCCTTAACCGCCGCCGTATCGTTTCTTAATTTTGCAAAGGCTTCTTTGGATGTGGCCGCCTTTTTTGAGAAGGAGCCCCTCCATACAATTAAATCGGAAACAAAGGAATTTGTAGCGGACCCGGTTACCACTATATAATCGTTTTGCGCTGTTTTTAAGGCAATGATGCTGACGGAAAATATGGTTACGCATACTATTACCGAAATACAGACAATAATAGTATTCACATGATTTTTCATAACAATCTCCTCATCATCTATTATTTATAGGATGCCTTTATCTTGTCAACCCCTGGCTTCAAGCCCTTTGGCGCTTATGCCGCATAACTTTCCGGGCCGTGGACGGCCTCTGGCCGGCGTCTAAAGACAATGGAGCATTGTCTTTAGACGCCGGAGCAAGGGCTCCCGGGGCTTACCGGCCGCTTACCGCCCGCTTCCCTGTCCCCGGAAAATGAGGGTACTGCCGTGCTGGGGAGGGTATTCCCGGATTTCAAAGGTGGTTCCATCGTAGGTAATGGATACGTCTATCCCTTCCCCGCGGGCGGAGTAAAAAGGTTTGACGCTGTTTTCAATGACCCTCCGTTCCAAGGCGCCGGTCCGGCCCGGATTAACGTATAGGGTACAGCGGATGTTCAGCTTTTTTTGCCCCGGCGTCTTTCCCCGGCGGGAGTAGATGGTCCCGGCGCTTTTCCGGGGGTCCAGGAAAAAGGTAAAGGAACCGGCGCCGTCCAGGGAAAGGTACCACCCAGCGTAGTCTCCGTTTTCTTCCCCCGGGTGGAGGCTTAGTTCCGCGGGGATCCTTCCCCCAGGGCTTATAAAATTCCCCCGGACGCGGCGGGGCAGGCCGGCGCGGTCCCAGTATCCCGTGATGGTTTCCGAATACCAGGGGGGGAGAAGCATGGTCCCGCCCTCCGCGGCGGAAGCGGACGTTTCTTCATAGCACCTTATCCTGGTTTCCAGCAGCGCGGTTACTTTGCGGTCCACCCATATCCGGGTATCCGAAATCGTGCCGGTATAAAAGGAGTTGGCCAAGACAATCCGTTCCCCATAACTGGTCATGGTCCGTATTTTAGGAACATCAATAAAACGCAAGGGACTCAAGCGGACGGTATAATGAAGCGGAATATATATCATGTCCAGTCCAATTGCGGCGGATTTGTCCTGCCAAAGCCCCGCGATCCGGGTTTTTAATTCCGCCAGGAAGGTCTTGTTCAGCGCTATTTTGCGGTTTAATTCATCGCGGCTTCCGGCGGTAAAAACCAGTTCCGGCGAAGCATAGCGGCGGAATTCATCGTACCCGGTGATATACGAGGTAGGCCGGAATTCGGGGTAGCAGCTGGACAGGGTTCCGTCGGTGAGGAACAGCGCCGACGGGTGCTGTTCCACGGCGGCCCCGGTTGAGTTCCGCAGAATAAGAAAACGGGAGGAGGCGGCCAGGGTGTACCGGAAAAGCGCCCGGTCGTCTTTTGCAAATTGTCCGGTGATGCGGCGGGCAAACTCTGCTGAAAGGCCGGATAAAGCATTTTCGGGGATTTCGAGAGTAACAAGAAACAGCTTGGGCGGGCCGCTTCTGCCGGGCAGGTAATCCCGTTTGAGGAATGTCCACATTTCCACCGGATGGAGGCGCAGCACGCAGGTTTCGCCCCGGTATGTTACGCGCAGATCGCAGTCCCCTTCCAGAATATTGAAATTGGGGATTTCATATTCCAGGTCCTCTTCCCTTTCGCCGCCGGTCCACCGGAAGCCCCGGTAGCTTTTATCCAAAGAAGCGCCCCGGTCTTCCCGCATATCGCCGCCGCTTCTTAGGGGCAGAAAATCTTCTTTGTCAAGAGAGAGCGGAGCAGATATAAAACTCCAGACGTCGTCAAAAATCGCCTTGGTCCAATACCCAATTTCGCCGTTTTCGTTCCGCCCTGCCACACGGAGTTCCCGCGCCGCGTTCCCCTGGCCGTTTTGCAGTACCGTGATCCGGCGGGTAATCGCGGCGTTTCCCTCCAGTGGGATAGAGGGCTGTTTTCTCCAGTCCTCCGGCGGCAATGCCCATTCGGTAAGGTTGGATAAATAAGCGGTCCCCGCCAAAGGGGATTTATAGGGAATGTAGGTATACTTGAAGAACATGGGATCCCCGCCGGTGATGTCAAAGTCGGCCATACGGGTATACAGAAGCCCCGCTTCGTTGATGACGAACATGGTGGAAGCGCTTGCCGACAGGGATAGGGCTTTGAAGGTTCCCCGCTCGGGGCCCAGGTAGTTCCGGGAAAAATCAGAGGGAAGACCGGGATCGGTATAGGCGATTTCCTGCCCGTCCTCCAGCAATACGTAGGTGGTTACGATTTCCTGGACGCCGTTGTGGTGCTGGTTTCCAAAGGTGTCTTCATAATACAGCACCTGCATATTCCGTTTGCCTATGGCCCAGGCCCGGTTGTCCGCCGTCCTTTTGTCCAGGTAAAGCTGTTCCTCCGCAGGCCAGCCCTGCTTGTCAAGCCAGACACCGGATCTATGGGCGATGGTGGGGTCAAAGCAGTAACGGTAAAAAGCGCCTTCTGCCGAAAGCGCCACCAGTTCATCGGCATCGGCGGCGATTTCCACGACGGCCCTTGTTTTGTTTGCGGGGGAACGCCGGTTATTATGGGGAAGCCCGGTTTTTGCAAACAGCGTCCAGTGTTTTGGTTCCTGTCCGGGATTAACGCTTTTGTACCAAATAAGGCCGCCGTTTAAGATATAATAGTGGTAGGTGTTGAAGGTTTGGGTTCTGGTTTTGATATATACCGCTTCGGGAAAATTGCCGTTAATATCCTCGTTTCTATGACCGGGGGGAGAAAAATTGTCCGTCTGAAAACTATGGCGGGGACCGGAGGAGGCGCAGGCCGCCAGAGAAACAATGCCGGCCATGAACAGGGCGCGAAATAAAAAATCGTTTGTTTCCGTTCTGCTCGCTGTTCCGTTCATTCGCCGTGGGGTTTGATACCCCGTCCCTTGGGGCGGTTCAGAAATGCTATATTTAGATTGCATGGTAACAAACCCCACGGTTACACAATTTCCTTACAGAACGAACCTCGTAAGCAACGTAACACATACAGGATTTCCCGCCGTTTGCGGCGGGGAGGTTCACCTGTTTTTATACCCTTCGGAAACTGAAGGATCCACACTGTTTTTAGTATAGTACACGGGCGGGCTGTTATCCACCGCCGAAAAGCGGCGTCCCCGCCGCTTTTCGGCGGTGGGTTTGTACGAAGCGCAGCGGCCCCGGGGGGTTTACAGGAAATACCCCCGGTCCCTCAAAAGCCTGGTTACCGTCCACGGCGACAGGATAAAGGCGTAGGTCCTCCCACCGGCCACGGCGGGGGTTTTTCCGCCTTCCCCGGCGTTCCCCATCTGCACCGACAGGGCCGTTCCGTCCCCAAGCTCCACCCGTATTCCGCCGGCGCCGTTAAAGCCTTCGGGGGACGGGGCAACGTCGTCGCCCTGGGCTTCCAGGATCCCCCGAATCCAGGTTTCCACCTTGTCCTTATCCGCCAAGGCCGGGCCTCCTTCAAAGGTCCAGCCCTCTCCGCTGCGGACCACAACGTATTCCTCCGCCCGGGGGGGATCCCCCTCTTCCCCGGGGGCAAATTCCAGGCCGCTGAAGGCAACCCGGATCCGCTGAACCTGATCAAGGGATTTTTCCTCAAAGAGCTTAAGGTCGTACCAGGAGGAATATTCCCCTTTTACATAGGCGCCGATCAGCTTGTCCCCGGAACGAAAGAGGTTTTCCCCGTTTTTCCGCAGGAACACTTCCCTGCCGGAAGAATCATCCCCCCCCACCAGGAGGTCCAGGAGGGGGATCCCCGCCCCGCCCCGGATAAGAAGCCGGGCGGCCCCATTTCCCAGGTCTAGATCGCCGTGGGAGGCGGCGGAAGATCCCCGGCGGGGAAAGGCGCCCCGGGTACTGAGGATTCTGAACAGGTCGTCCACCCGGCCCTGCTTGACGGGAACCTCCAAGGCGCCCTCCAGCAGGGCAAACCAGCGGCCGTTCTTCAGGGACAGGGCAAGCCGGTTTTCTCCCCGGATAATTTCAATGCCGTCCGCCTCGTCCCGGGCTCCCGGGGGAAGCCAGGTAAAGGAGGCTCTTCTGGCGTTGCTTCGCTCGGGATCAAAAAAGAGGGCCAGGGCATACACCAGGGCCAGGGCGCAGGCCAGAACCGTAAGGAGTCTTATTTTCTGTTTATAGGGCATGATCCCCCTCCTTTTGATATTTCCGCCTCAAAAGCCGGCCAAGGCCGAAGAGGATGATCCCCAGGGGGAGCAGAAAAATATTGAGGATCCGGGAAAAGACCATAACCCCCGCCCGTTTTACCTCATCCTGGATCCGGTCCAGGCGACCCGATCCGTCCCGGCGGTTTCTGATCCCCACAATGTCGTCGTCGTTTCCCAGCCAGTCCGCCGCCTGGAGCAGAAAATCCAGGTTAAGGCTCTGCTGTCCCTGGGTATACTGAATCAGGGGGCCCCCCATATCGGAATCTCCCACCACGATGATCCGCGATTCTCCGGCCTCCTGGAGCATGCCGGGCAATTCATCCTCCCCTTCCCCCGGAGTACCTTCCCGCCGGGGTTTTCCTACCGCCTCAAACCAGCTTGGGAAACGTCCCTCCAGGGCGGCGGCAAGGATCTTTTCTCCCGTGGTTTCCTCCGCCCCGGCGGTAAAGGCATAACTCTGTTCGGGCCTGACGGTAAAATCCCGGGTCATCAACCAGGCGCCGGAGCTGGAACTAAAGAGGACTTCCCCCCTTACCCCTTCCCCGGGGAGGGTCAGTGTCAAAGGGCTGGCCCAAAAGAGATCCGCCCCGCCAAACCGGGAAGTAAGGGGATGGGCCGGGTTTCCCTGTTCCGCCAGGGCCCCCACCCAGGGGGCGTAGCGGATAAGCCGAAGCTGCCCCGTGGCGGGATCCTGGAAGGGCATGGGCAGGGAAACCTTGTCCAGTACCAGGCTTTGGCCCACTGTGGCGCCGTAAAAGGAGATCATCGCCAAAAGCCCCCGGTCCTTCATAAGCCGGGCCTCCCAGGTACTAAAAAAGTCCACGTTTACGCTTTCCACGGCAAAGAGGACCCGCCCCCCCAGTTGTATATAGCGGTCTATGCGGTACAGGGCGAATTCGTCCAGCCCTTCCGCTCCCCCCAGAACAAAGAGAACCGGCAGGGTATCGGGAATTTCTTCCCCCGGCCGCAGGGGCAGCACCGAAAAACCGGCGCCGGTCAGGGCTTGGTTCAGGTAACCGTAGTAGTCGTTCCAGCCCTTTTGGGCTTCCGCGGCGATCACCCCCAGTTCCCGGCGCTTCCCCCTTACCAGGGCCCTGATACGGCTGGTTACGTCGTATTCCAGGGTATCCAGAGAAAACACCCAGGGAAGGACTTCAAACTTGTTGAGGTATTCGATCACTATCCCCGAATAGACCACGGAAAAACTTGCCTCGTCCTGCTCTACGTTCTGAAGCTGCTGAGGCAGGAGGCCGAACCGTTCGGCCTCTCCGGCGTTCCGCCCGGGATCCCTCACGGTTACCCGGATCTTTCCGCCGGAACGGGCCTCGTATTCCCGGAGGAGATCCGCCACCTCCGAAGGGGCCGGGTTGATGGAAAGCAGCTTGTTGGAAAGGTAGTAGGTAATCCGCAGATCCTCCTCGATTTCGCCGCGGAGGTTTCTTGAGGCGGAAGAAAGGGTATGGGCCTTGTTGGCGGTCAGATCCAGGCGCAGGGCAAAGCGGCGGCTAAGGAGAACCAGGAGGATCATGATGATTATGCTGAGCGCCGTTACCAGGGACTGCTGTTTCTTCTTCATGTTACCTCCACTTCCTGAAGAGGATCACCCTGGTATTGAGGAACAAAAAAAGCGCCGTGGCGATTACAAAAAAGGACAGGTCCCTGGTATCTATGATTCCCTTGGAAAAACTGTCGAAATGGAAGGACAGGGACAGGAAGTTAATCCCCGCCGCCACAAAGGACGGAAGGGACAGGGTTAGGGTAAACTGGTTGATCAGCATGCTAAAGAGGAGCGCCGCGGCACTTCCCAAAAAGGCCCCCGCCTGGTTTTTGGAAAGGCTTGAAAACAGCAGCCCCAGGGCCGAAGCACAGGCCCCCATGAGCAGGGCTCCGGCGTATTCTCCCGCCAGCACCCCCAGGTCGAAGCGGCCCAGGGGAAGCACGCTCAGGGGCACGGGCAGGCTCAGGGTCAGAAGGAGGACCACCACCATCAGGGCGGCAAAGAATTTTCCCAGCACCAGTTCCCATTCGGAAAAGGGCATGGTCAAAAGAAGCTCCATGCTCCCCAGCTTCCGTTCCTCCGCCCAGGATTTCATGGTAAGCATGGGGATTACCAGGATCAGCGCCGCGGGGAAGGCGGCGAAGTAGGGTCTAAGGCTGGCCATGTTCATGGTGAAGTAACGCTGGAGGTAGTAGAGCCAGACCGAACAAAAAAGGGTAAAGAAAAGGCATATACCGTAAAAGGCCGGTGAATTAGACAGGCTGTGAAGTTCTTTTTTTGCAAGGATGATCGTTTTACGGAGATCCATCGGGGGGGTTCCTCCTTAGGGGAGTGGAGTGCCGGAAGGGCCGGCCTGCTCGCTGGTTAGTTTTACAAAGATATCTTCCAGGCTGAGTTTACGGCGGTTCATGCCGAGGATCTTAAGGCCCTCCGCCACAGCCCAGTTAAAGATCCCTTCCCCCGCCTGCGGGCCGGTTTTTGTGTCCCGGCCCGCAGGCAGAAAAAAGCGCAGTTCCCAAAGACCGTCTTTTTCCGCCAACACGGGGGCAACCTCGCCGTCCTCATGCGGCGAGCCGATTCCGGCCGTCCGCTCCCTTCCGGCCAGGGAGGCCAGACGGGAGCATTTTTCGGCCATGACGGCATTTCCGGTTCCTCCGGGGGCCTTGAGTACAATCTCCCAGGTGTCGCCCCCTTTGAGGGTCCCGGCGATTTCTTCCGGCGTTCCCTGGGCGGCGACGCGGCCTTCGTTGAGGATCAACACTCTGGAACAGACCGCCTCCACCTCCTGCAAAATATGGGTAGAAAGGATCACCGTTTTACTCCGGCCCAGTTCCTTAATCAGGGAACGGATTTCAATGATCTGGTTGGGATCCAGCCCCGAAGTGGGTTCGTCCAAAATTAACACAGGAGGATCGTGGATGATCGCCTGGGCCAGGCCCACCCGCTGTTTGTACCCCTTGGAGAGGGTTTCAATCGGCTTTGAACGCACCCCCCTTAGGCCGCAGCCAGCAACGCTTCTTTCCAGGGCATCCTTCTGCCGGTCCGCCGGAACCAGCCTGGCAGCGGCCATAAAGGAAAGGTACTCCTCCACCGTCATGTCGGCGTAGAGGGGAACGCTTTCCGGCAGGTAGCCGGTACGTTTTTTTACTTCCACCGGATCATCCTCCACCGAATACCCTTCTACCCTGGCCGTTCCGCCGGAGGGAAAATGGTAGCCCGTAAGAATCTTCATGATCGTGGTTTTTCCCGCCCCGTTGGGACCCAGAAAACCCAGGACCTGATCCTTGGCCACAGTAAAAGAAAGGTCCTTTACCGCCTGAAGGGAACCATAGCTTTTGCTGATGTTCTCTACTTCAATCATTATGGGGTAGATTGTAACGATCCCGCGGCATATCAACAATACCCCTGCATTTGGTCGCCGGGGGCAGGCGCCGGCGGACCCTCACGCAATAAGCCCTGCCATAAAGCCTCAACCGGTAAAATCGATGGGAAACACCATCCGGTCCCGGGTCAGAACCGTTTCGGGAAAAATCTCCCTGGCCTCCGCCAGGAGGCCCTTGAGGTTCTGTTCGTTGTACCGGGGGCTGTAGTGGATCAAGGCCAGGCGGCGGATTCCTCCGGCGGAGGCGGCAATCCGGGCGGCCTGGGAAGCGGTCATGTGTTTTTTTTCCGCAGCGTTTGCTTCCAGATCTTTCTCAAACATCCCCTCACAGACAAAGAGATCCGATCCCGCCACCTCCCGGGCAATCTCCGGAAAGGCCAGAGAATCGGTAACAAAGCTGAATTTTCTTCCCGGCCGCGGGGGACCCAGCACTTCCCGGGGATGGACAAGCCGCCCGCCGGGGCTTTCAACATTGTTTCCCGCCTGCAGGGCCGCCCAGAGGGGCCCCCGGGGAACCCCCGCTGCTTCGGCCTTTTCGGGGTAAAAGATCCCCGGCCTCCCCTCTTCCTCCAGGGTATATCCCAGGCAGGGTTTGGTATGGCGCAGGGAAAAGGCCCGGATCCGGAAACCTTCTCCCTGGTGGACTACCCCGGGGGCGGTAACCTCCTTCACCAGGATCTCATAATTGATGTACATATCCAGCACCCGGCGGCTTGTTTCTATGTATTCGGCAATCCGGGGAGGACCGTAAATATAGAGGGGATCGTCCCGATCTACCTGGGAAGACAGCATCAGGAGGCCGGGAATCCCCGTTACATGATCCGCATGGGTATGGCTTACAAAGATGGCGGATATTTTTTTCCAGCGCAGGTTGAGCCGGCGGAGACTCACCTGGGTCCCCTCCCCTCCGTCGAATAAAAAAAGCTCCCCCTCCCGCCTTAGCAGTACCGAAGTCAAATGCCGGTTCGGCAGGGGCATCATCCCTCCGCAGCCGAGTATAAAGGCTTCAAGATTCATTGAACCCCAAGTATAATGAATTAAGGGAAACTGGTGAAGGGTGATCCGCGCCGTCCAGGCAGGGGCCGGGCAGCGTCCTAAACCTCTGGCGGAAGGATCCTGCCCCGTGGTAGGATTTTTCATGGGCCGGGAAACTAGGGGGAATCGGCGGCTGATACTCTACTGTATGCCCTTTATGGAACGGAACGTAGGTTCCGCTTGGGGGCTCCCGGTTATTAAAGAGGGTTCCCGGAACATTTCCGCCCTGGCCGTATCGGAACAGCTTGAACCGCCGGGACGGGCCTGCCGGATCTTGGCGGCGGATTCACCGGAGGGGGATATCCCCCGTGGGAAGGGCCCGTCTTTGACGGCGGGGAATCTGGCGGCGGAACGGTTGATGCGGCTGGAAGCCTGCGGTGTGGGACCTCTGGGGCGCTACCTTGGGGGGGAGCCGATGCGGCCCATTCCCCTGGGTCCCGCAGAATTTTTCGGCTTCGCAGAAACCGCCGGATCCCCGGGACTGCCCCCCTTCGGAGGACTGGAATATGGCGGCCCCCGGTGGGTCGAGGGGGGAGCGGAGGAAGACGTCTTCCGGGGACACCTGGAATTTCTGCGGACCTGGGGTTTTTCCGGCGGCATCGAGGCGGAAGCGGAAAGACTGCCGGCACTCTTCACGTCCTATCTCCGCTTTTTACAAAAGGATCTCCAGGAAACCAGGCAGGGCGGAAAGATCATCTTCCTAGGATCTAAGCATTGGACCGAAACCCGGCTGGAACCTCTCCTGGCCGGAACGGGCATATCCCTCCGGTCTTCGGGCGATCCCGGGGCGGGGGAAATCCCCCTAAACATTGCCGCCGGGGGGGAACCGGTATGGGGATCCACATTCCACGGTCTGGGAGCGGTCCTCAGGGAGGATCTGCCGCCAAACCTTCCGGCCCGGAAGGCCCTCTGCGATATTCTTATCACCCTGGAGGACGGGCCAGGCCAGGCCGCCCCGGGAATCGAGGCCCGGCTCCGTCTTAGCATTACTCCCCTCCGGAAAGGGGCGGACCGTGGCAAGGACCCCTCCCCGGCGGACAAGATCCCCCTAAGAAAATACCTCTTCCGCGGCCTGTCGCCCCTCTCCTTTCCGGCGGCGCCTTCCTCCTGCCGCCGCAGATCCCGGAAACCGGATCCTCCGGTAATTCACCCCGGCGGTGGAACGGGGAGCGCTAAAAATCCGGGATCAGCGGAGGGAATGGACCAGTTGTTTTATCAGAACCCTCCGGGGAACCGGCTCCTTTCCTCCCAAGAAGCCGCGGCCCTGGGCCTCCTGCCCCAGTGGGAAGCGGGCCGGGTGGAGGCAGCGGAGGGCGGCCTCTTCGTGGTCATCGCCAAATTTGCCGGACTTCCGGCGGTGGAGCTAAAGGAGGAACAGGCTTTCTTTTACCGGGATGCTCCCCGGCCATCCGGCGGAAACCGGTACGGCCCTCCGGAACCGCCGCCGATCCGGCCAGGAGCGGCCCGGCCAGGAGCGGCCTTTGCAGACCTGAACGAATACCAGCGGTCTTTTTTTATGTACTGGCGCGGCGAATGCCGCCGGGGCGTGCCGCCGGTACTGGGATCGATCCACGCCGAAAGCTATATCCGTCTCTACGGGGGGGAACTGGTCCTCCACATGGGCCGGGAAGGACCCCTGGAACACTTCCTGGCCCTGCGGGATCTCCGCCGCGCCTACCGGGACACCTTTCCCGAAACGGGGGCGCTTCTCTGCCGATGGCTCCTGGATTTCGCGGCGATCCACGGCGTTGCGGGGGAAGCCCTCCCCCTGCTGCTGGAAGAACTGGCGGAAGAGGAAAAACCCTTTGCCATACTGCGGGAAAACGGCCAGGAAGAAACCGCGGCGATCCTCCTGGATCTTGCGATCCGCCGTTTTTGTACAGACCGGCCTTTGGATACGAAAGAGGAAAACAACGGCGGAAGGCGGCTTTGGTCCCTGGCCGAGGCCCTGATTCCGGAAAAGATCCTGCGCAGAAAGGGAGAAGGACTTGCCGCAGGGACCTTCCAGGCCGAATACTGCCGGGACCTTCGGGGACTGGACGCCCGTCTTCGCCGGGATTGGGGCCGGGGTTTCTTCGGCCTCTTCTATCCGCCCCGGACGGCAAAAACGGAACTCACCGCTTTCCGGGGTTTGGACCTGGGGGAGTCCGCCTACATCCTGTACCGGCCCCCCTTTTCGTCCCATGAACCCTTGATCGAAGCCCTTTCCGTTCTGGCCCTGGGGGGCAATCCCCTGCCCGGCGTGGAAGGACGGCGGCGGCCCCTCAGCCTGGAGGGGGAACTGGTGGAAAGCCTCCGCAGGGAATCCGACGCGGTGCGGAAACTCCTTGCTTCAGATCCGCCGCAAGAAGGGGCGGGACCCTGCAAAACCGGCGGCGACGGGGCAAAGCCGATCCGGCCCGGAGAATGGCCGCTCCGCGTCCTGTCTGGGGGATCCTCCGCCGTACCGGCCTCCTCAGCGCCGCCCTTCACAGCGCCCGATACGGCCGCCCTGAAAAAATTCATCGCCTCCCTGACGGAAAAAGAGCGGCGGGCCCTCTCCATCATCGGCGGCGGCGGAACGCCGGAAGGGAAGGCAGTTTCCGACAGCGTCATCGACGCCGTCAACGAAGCCTTCAACGGATATTTCGGGGATTTACTCATTGAAACCGGCCCTAACGGACCCTCGATCTCCGCCGAATATGCGGCTATACTGGGAGAATGGGAATAAACGTCCCCAAACGGGTCAGCCAGGCGATCCTCAATTCCCTGACCGCCGGAGTGGTACCCCGGATAGGACTGGAATATATCGCCGTGGGGCGAAAACGGGAAATTGAAACGGTCCTGGAGGATCTGGAACATATCGCCGAAGGGGCCGCTTCCTTCCGGTTTATCACCGGACGCTACGGCAGCGGGAAGACCTTTTTTCTTCAGGCCCTGCGCAACTATGCCTTGGACAGGGACTATGTCTGCGCCGATGCGGACCTTTCGCCGGACAAAAAACTCGCCGGATCCGCTGGCCACGGAGGACCCGGCGCGGCCCTAACCACCTACCGGGAACTCCTCCGGCGTCTTTCCACCAGGGTCAGGCCCGATGGCGGCGCCCTGGAGGGGCTTCTCCAGAAATGGATCAACGCCGTCCAGGCCGGTGTGATCCGGGACGGCTATCCCCAGGAGGATCCGGCCTTTCTTTCCCGGGTGGAGTGGAAGATCCGCGAAACCCTGGGCGGAATGGAAGCATACGCCCACGGCTTTGACTTCGCCTCCGTTCTGGGGGTGTACTTCAGGGCCTTCATGTCCGGAGAGGACGAGGGAAAAGCCGCCGCCCTCCGGTGGATCCGGGGGGAATACGCCACCCGCAGCGAAGCCAAACACCGCCTTCCTGTGGGAGAAATCGTAACGGGGGACAACTGGTACGATTTTCTTAAGCTTTTTGCCGTCTTTTGCGCCAGGGCCGGTTACCGGGGCCTCCTCTGTTTTATCGACGAAGGGGTAAACCTCTACAAGATCGCCCACCGCCGTTCCCGGGAAAACAACTATGAAAAACTTCTTTCGATTTTTAACGACATTATGCAGGGTAAGGCGGAACGCCTGGGTTTTTACATGGGCGGCACTCCCCAATTTATGGAAGACGAGCGCCGGGGTCTGGCAAGCTATCCGGCGTTTAAGAGCAGGCTGGAAGAAAGCCGCTTTATCCGTTCCGGCTACGCCGTCTTCGCCGGGCCGGTGATCCGTCTTTCCCGGCTTTCCAACGAAGAAATCTACATCCTTCTGGAACGGCTCACGGAGATCCACGCCCTCCACCACGGCTGCCAGACGCGTCTCGGTAAGGATGAAATCACCGCTTTTCTGGAACTGGCCCTCTCCTCCCCCGGGGCGGAAGAGTTTATTACCCCCCGGGAAATCACCCGGGATTATCTGGCCCTCCTTGACATCCTCCGGGAAAAGGGGGACGTGGACTTTTACGAACTTATCCGCCGGGAAGACCGCCGGGTCCGTGCCGTAAGCCCTGAAGAACTCTATGCGGCTTTTGAAGTGTGAGGATCCCTTGGCAAGGACCGGTACACCGGTATATCAAAAAAAGAGTACCCTAAAAAAACCGGGAGCGAATTCCCGGGTATCTCAACTCTGTACAACCAGACCCCCATGGTAAACCCCGGCCCCTATTCCCGGCTTGCCCCCTTTATCCGCGAATATGTCTACCGGGAAAAATGGACGAAACTGCGAAAAATCCAGGAAGAGGCCATCGGCGAAATTTTTGACCGCCGGAATCATCTTCTTATCGCCGCGGGAACCGCGGCGGGAAAAACCGAGGCGGCCTTTTTCCCCCTGTTGTCGGTACTGGACCGGCTTTCCCGTCCGGACGCGGATGTAGATGGATCCGCCGGACCGGCGGACCCCAGGATACCGGAACCGCCCCGGCCTCTGGTACTCTGCGTCAGCCCTCTCAAGGCGCTCATCAACGATCAGTCCCGGCGGCTGGAACGGATCATCCGGTCCGGAAAGGATTCAGGGGATGCAGGGCGAATCCCTCTCTGGCGCTGGCACGGAGACGCGCCTGAAACCAGCAAGCGCCGCTTTTTGGCGGATCCCGGCGGGGTACTCCTTATTACCCCGGAATCGCTGGAATCCCTTTTGCTTCACCGGGGCCGGGAACTGGCCCGGATCTTCGGCGGCCTGCTCTTTGTGGTGATCGACGAGGTCCACGTTTTTATGGGGAGCGACCGGGGTTCCCAGCTTATCTGCCAGCTTCTCCGGATCGAGACGGCCTTGGCCGAAACCGCCGGCCATAACGGCCTGCCGCCGCGGCGCATTGGTCTTTCGGCGACCCTGGCGGATTACGGGGGAGCCCAGCGCTGGCTTTCCATGGGGAGCGATCTTCCCACGGCGGTCGCCGGAGGCGCCGGTGGAAGCCGCCGGATAAGCATCGGCCTGGATTACCACCGGAAGCGGGACGACGCCTTTTACCGTTCCATTTATGGCCAGTGCCGGAACAAGCGGGTGATCATCTTTACCAACAGCCGCCTGGAGGCGGAGGAATCCGCCGCTTCCCTGGGAAAAACAGCCCGGTCTCTGGGAGAACCTGACGTCTTTTTCGTCCACCACGGCAGCGTTTCCGCCCTGCTCCGGGGAGAAGCGGAGGAATCCCTTAAGTCGGGGGAAGGCCCCTCCGCAGCCTGCGCCACCGCCACCCTGGAACTGGGGATCGACATCGGCAGCCTAGACAGGATTATCCAGCTTGGGCCGCCATGGTCGGTGTCGGCCTTTGTACAGCGCCTGGGCAGATCCGGCCGGCGGGGCGGTGAGGCGGAAATGTTTTTCAGCATCGCCGCCGGCGATCCGCCGCCGCGGACCCCCGGAAAAAACGCCGGCCCTGCCGCTATTGCCTGGGATCTCCTCCGGACCATGGCGGTGATTCAGCTTTACCTGGAAGAACGATGGATAGAACCCTGCGAAATAAAGCCCCTCCCCTACAGTCTCCTCGTCCACGAAACCTTAAGCGTCCTTGCCTCCCTGGGGGAACAGAATCCGCAAACCCTTTCCCGGCGGGTCCTTTCCCTGCCGCCCTTTGCGGGAATTCCGCCGGAAGAGTATAGGACCCTTCTGGTGTGGTTCGAGGACTGCGCCCTCGCCGAAAAGACCGAAGAGGGAACGTATATTTTGGGTCTGGAGGGGGCGAGGATCACCGGCCGTCATGGATTTTATTCGGTTTTTCCCGGGGAAGAAACCTTCCGGGTGCTGCTGGAGGGCCGGGAAATCGGTACGGTCCACTTTGCGCCGGATCCGGGCTCGGTACTGGCCGTGGGAGGACGGCGCTGGGCGGTACGAAGCGTGGACGGACGGAGGCGGGAAATCTGGGTGGGGGAAACCGGTGACGAGGGGGGGGAGCGGATCTGGCGGGGCCGGGGAGGCGGAATCCACCGGCGCGTTGCAGAAACCATGCGGCGGATCCTCACCGAAAACACCGCGGACGCGGCCTACCCCTACCTAAGCAGGGAAGCCCGCCGGGCACTGGAGGAAAGCCGCCGTACCGCCGGCTCTCTGGGCCTCACCGGAGGGCCTCTCCTGGAGGGGGAACCATCCGGGGGCGGCGGGGAAAAGACGGAAACGGCCCCGGGAGCGGCCAGGACCGTATACCTTTTTCCCTGGACTGGAAGCGCCGGGATGAGGACAGTGGAATTCCTCTGCGGGAACAGCGAACATAAAAAAGCCCTCAAGCTCCTTTCATGGGGAGCGGAATACGGCGTATATTTCCGCCTTGTTACCAAACTGGACCCCGAAAACTTCCGTTCCGCCCTGGCGGAGGCATCCGAAAAAACCCTCGCCCTCCTGGGAGGCCGGGGAATCCCCGGAAAGGACCCCCCATCTTTTGGCGGGCAGGACCCTCCCTACACGGACAAGTACGATTACCTTTTACCGCCGGAACTCCTGGCCAAATCCTACGCCGCCAACATGCTTGACCCGGAGGCGGTCAGGAACCTCCTGCGGACGCTTAAAGGACCCCGGTAACGCCCAAGTCATTCCAAAGCTGCGATCCCCGGCCAACCCTATTCTACCTTAAACTTCGATACCTCCGCAAAGAGGGTATTGATATGTTCCTTATTGGTATTGCAAATATCGCTTACCCGGACCATCGCGGCGTTGATCTGTTCCGCTCCCCCGGCTATTTCCCCCATCCCCCGGGCGATTTCTCCGGCGGCCCTTTGGAGGTTTTCGCTTTCCGTCATCACGTTCCGGCTGCCGCCGAGCATTTCCCCGGAGCTTTGTTTGACCAGCCGGGTGATCTCATTCAGCCGTCCCACGGCTTCCAGAATCCGCCGGCTCCCCTGATCCTGTTCTTCCATGGCGCCGCGGATATGCGCTTCCTGTTCCGATACGGTTCTAACGTGGACGCCGATGGATTGAAACTGTTCCAGCACCGCATTGGCGGATACGGTGATGGCGTCGATGGCGGTCTTGATCTTTTTCAACACCGAGGAAATGGACTTTGACTGCTGCCCGGCGTTTTCCGCCAGCTTGCGGATCTCCCCGGCCACCACGGCAAAACCCCTGCCCGCCTCCCCCGCGTGGGCGGCCTCAATGGCGGCATTCATGGAAAGCAGGTTGGTCTGGCCGGAAATGGCCTGCATCACCCCGTTGATCTGCAAAAGTCCCTCCGACTCCCGGGCAATCTCCTGAATCTCCCCGGAAATCCCCTCAAGACCGCTGCGGCCCATCTCCGCCACACGGATCAGCTCCTCCACGTTTTCCCCGTTCCGGATTAGGGTCTGGGTAACCCCTTGGATACTGGCCAGCATTTCTTCTATGGCCGCAGAGGAATGGGAAACGCTTTTGGTCTGGATTTCCACATTCCGGTTGAGCTTGTCTATATTGAGGGTTACCTGTTCCAGCGCGGCGTTGGCCCCGTCCACCGATGCGGACTGGCGGGTTACTTTTTCGTTCACCCCCTGGATCGTGCCGGTAATCCGGCCAGCGGCCCCGGCGGTCTGTTCCATGTTGGAAGCCAGTTCGCTCCCCACCCCAAACAGACTGGCCGCCTGTTTTTTGATGGCCACCACCAGGTTGCTGATTTTATCCAGGGACAGATTAAAGTGGGTAGCCAGTTCTCCAATCTCATCGTGCCTGCGGACCCTGATCCGCTTGGTTAAATCCCCTTCGCCGGTGGAAATTTCCTTAAGAATCAGGTTGATGTTATTTAGCCGGCCAAAGATCATCCGTAACACAAGGAACATCAACCCAAGACCTACGGCGATGGAAACCAGGGTCATACCAACCTGCCGGATAATATGTTCTTTGATGGAATGGTACAGATATTCCGCCCCAAAATCGCAGCCCACCATCCCCACCGGAACGCCGGCGGAAGTAACGATGGGAGCGTAAATCGACACTATCCAGCCGTATTCGTCCAGATATTCCAGGGAACCGTGCCCCGTCTGTCCGGTCGCCCAGACCCGGTGGAACGCCTCGTCATAGGGGGTGGTGTCCTCTTCCTCCCCCAGAGCGGAAAAATCTTCGGAATCCGGCGGGGCGCTGCCGTCGATGATAAATTTCCAGTTCATGCCCTCCGCGGGGGCCATGGTATACAGGTACAGACAGTTGGTCAGCTTTTTAAATTCCGCCAGCTTAACCCTGGTTTCCTCGTAAAAGGGATCCTCCCCGTCCAGGGAATCCGCCAGCTTTTCAAAGGCATCTCCGTCGATCATGGCGGCGGCGGTTTCCGCCACAAAAACCCCCTGGCCGGCGAATATGCCGGAAGCAACCCGTATCATCTGCCTGAGACCCAGAACGGAAGTGGTGATACACAGGGCAACAATAAACAGGGAAAACAACAAAACAAAGCGGAATTTTAGGGATGTGAACAGACGCATCAGCCGCTCCTCTACAGGCTAAGGGAGTATACCCCGCCGGTGGAGAAGATACAAGCGCATCCCTTCTGTACCCTGGGCCGGGGTGTTCGGGCCCCCCTTCATCCCTTGATCATTCCTTCCTAATACGCTACCCTGCCCCCATGAACAACCCAGAAGCCAGCCTGGCGATCCAGGTGCTGCCCCAAACCTCCGGCGGCGAGGAACTGCTCCGTATCGTGGACGCGGTGATTGCCTACATCAAGGGTACGGGGCTTACCGCCTTTGTGGGGCCCTTCGAAACCACCGTGGAGGGGAGCTTCGACCGGCTCTGCGAGATCGCCCGGGAGGCCCAGCTTATCTGTATCCGGGAAGGGGCCGGGGCGGTGTCCACCTACATGAAGTGGGCCTACAATCCCCAGGGGGGTGTCTGGTCCATCGAACAAAAGACCGCCAAGCACCGTGGGTAGGGTGAAGAGCGGTCCCCTGGTGTTGGGGGCGGCCCTCCTCGTTCTCTGGCAGAGTGTCTGCTCCGCGGGGCTCGTGCCGGCCTATATGCTCCCCGGCCCGGTCCAGGTGGCTCTGGCGGCCTGGGGGGATCTCTCCCTCCTCCCGGGGCACATCCTCCGGACCCTGGGGGAAGCGGCGGCGGGGCTCGGCCTGGCCCTGGGGGCGTCGGTGGCGCTGGCGATCCTCATGGACTGGAACCGCCTCCTCCGGGAAAGCCTTGGCCCCCTCCTTGTCCTGACCCAGACCATGCCCACC
>JAITHE010000148.1 GCA_031280125.1 Treponema sp. | reverse complement strand
CCTTGTCTTCCCAGCCGGCGGGCATCACTGACAGCAGCCGCTTAAATCCTGCTTCTTCCCTTCCCATCCCTTCAGCTTATCAGTGTTTCTATGTTTTGCTAAGTAAACGCTTATGGGTATCAAACCCCACTGCGAATGAAAGGATAAAGCCGGACATTCCGAACCCTTTTAACCCGGGCCGGGGGTTTTATAAAACCGCCTGAAAATGGAAAAATAATCCTCCGGGGGGGCGTCTTTTTCTGATGCAAGAACCGCCCTCCGGGTTAAGCCAAAAAGGTTTCCCGCCGCCTTTTTTATACGCCAGTTTTTTTCTTCTTTTGCCGGAACCAGGCTGTCCGCATACCTAAAACCCCAGAGCAGTGACGCCGGAGAATATTTTTTTCTGCCCAAAGGAACGGTAAAGAGTTCCGCTGCGTTTATCCCAAAACCCGGCGGCAGGGCACCGTTCATGAGCCGGATAAAATCTTCCGGATCCAGGGGGACCTCCAGATCCATGGCAGCGATGTCGGCCTCACAGCCAAGACCCAGCGCAGCGGGAGAAGCAAAATCAAGCCGCAGCAGGGGGTTAAAGCCCTGGGTATACGATCCCCGGATTCCGGCCCGCCGGGCGGAAGCGGCAAACACCTCAATTACCCCTAGGTGGGAAACAAAAACGGCGGTCTCCCTCTTAAAAAAAGAAAAGAGCATCCTGAAGGTTTGCCCGGCGGATACTGGAGCCCCGCCCGCCGGTTTTTCCGGGGCCGGGGCAGCCCTTTCTACGGCAGGATCTTCCACCTCGTTCTGTATGATATTTTGTACAATCCCGGCGCCTCCTCCGCACACACCGCAGGGGTGTGTACATTTTTTCATACAGGGTGAAGTGAGCTTGGATTTTTCCGAATATTCCGCTTCCTGAATCAGATATGCCTCCCCTACCCCGCTTTCAATCACCGACCACGGAAGTCCTTCCCCGGCAGCCCTCGCCCCGGTGAGTTCCCTCACCAGGAGGGCTTCTTCCCCGGCAAGATCCCTCCAGACGCCGGTATTGATATGTTCGGACCAGGCGTCAAGGCGGCAGCCCCGGCGGTAGGCCTTTTCCAAAACCGGCCCTACCCTTTCATCCCCCCTGGCAATGATCCCCTCCAACAGACTGACAAAGGGATTGTGGACGCCGACCTTATGTCCCCGGGATTTTAGGGCATCCTGGATATGGTGGAGTTTTTTCCAGGCCCCCTCTTCGTCCAGCTGGGCCGCCCGCTGATAGGGGGTATGGGGTTTGGGGACAAAGGTTCCAGCGTTGATGTGAAAACGGGAACTGGTCCGTTCCGCCGCCTCCATGATAAACGAAACAATTTTTTCTTCCTCAAGCATTCCCGGCGGCCCCGCCTGATCCGGGGATAATCCTGGCGCAGTTAAAGGAAGGCCAACCATGAAGTAAAACTTGACCCCCCGCCAGCCTGATTGTTTTGCCGTCCGGATAATCGAAACCGTCTCATCCAGGGCTGCCCTTTTGTTCAGGGACAACTGCTCCATATCCCCCGGGGTTTCCACCGCAAAGGTAAGGCCGCTTTTCCTGACTTCAGAAATCTTTGACAGCAGGGAGAGGGAAAAACCGGAGACCTTCAGGGAAGGAAGCTGGAAGGAAACGTGTTCCTCCCCCCAACGGCGGTTCAGGGTGGAAACAAGATCATCCACGCCGCAATAGTCCCCGCTGGAAAGGGAAGAAAGGCTCACCTCCCTCCAGCCCCCCAGGCGGATACATTCTTCCGCCTCCCTGATAATGGCCGCCGCCGGTTTTTGCCTCATGGGCCTGTACCAGAATCCCGCATGGCAGAAACGGCAGCCGTTGGGGCAGCCCCGCATAATTTCCACGGCTCCGTGGTGCTGGACAATTTTGATGTTGGGCAGGGGAAAAACGGCGGCCTCCGCCCGGGTCCTGCCAAAACCGTTCCAGACCGCCCGGACAACCCCCGGCTTACCGGGAACCCACACATGGGGATGGGAAGATGTCAGGGCCAGGAGTTCCCTCCGGGGAGCGCCGGCCCGTTTTAGTTCCAGTAGTTTCCCGCAGAGCTCAAAAAACCCCGCCTCCGCCTCACCTATCCAAAAGGCGTCTATAAAAAGGCTGTAGGGCAGCGGGTTGGATACACAGGGACCGCCCATAATAACAACGGGATCCCGCGGGCGGCGGTCCCGGGCGTGCAGGGGGATCTGGGCATGATCCAGCACGGAAAGTACGCCGCCCATGCCCAGCTCATAGCCCAAGCTAAAGAGGAGAAGGTCCGTATCAGCCAGGGCTATGCCCGTGTCAAGACCGTAGAGGGGAATCCCCTCCTCTTCCAGAAGCCCTTCAAAATCCGGGGCCGGGGCAAAGGCCCGGTCGCAGGAAATTCCCGGAATCCGGTTAAGGCCGTTGTAGATTATCCGGAAGGCCTGGTTGGACATGCCCAGTTCATAGAGATCAGGAAACACCACCGCGGCCCGGAGCGCCGCCTCCTTGCCGGCCAATGCGCCGTATTCGCCGCCGGTATAGCGGGCGGGTTTTTCCACCTCCAAAAGCCTGGAACCCAGGCGATTCAGGGGATCGATAAAACGGATCATCCTGCCGGCCGCCTCCCAGCGGCGTATGGGGTTGTTTTCTAAAATCCGGAAGGCGCCTAGCGCCGGAACCTTCTAATGTGGATATTCATGGCAAGGCCTATTCCGATCATGGCGGAAATAAGGGCCGAACCGCCGTAGGACATAAAGAGAAGGGGGATCCCCGTGATGGGCATTACCCCCATGGTCATGCCCACATTGATAAGAAAATGAAAGGCGTACATCACCGCCAGACCTCCCGCTATATAGGAGTCGAAGGTATCCGAAGTGGTCTTCATAAGCCGGATGAGGCGCAGGCAGATGAGGAGGAACAGGGCGAACACTAGGATGCCACCCAAAAACCCCCATTCCTCGGTAAAGATCGAAAAGATAAAATCTGTACTTTGCTGGGGAAGAAAGCGGTAATGGCTTTGGGTGCCCTGGAGAAAACCCTTGCCCATAAATCCTCCGGATCCGATGGCGGTCATGGACTGTATGATATGCCACCCGGAACCCCGGGGATCTACGTTGGGATCGAGAAAGACAATAAGCCGCATGATCTGGTATTCTTTAAGCACCCTGTGGGCAGCGTAGGACCCGAAGAGGGAAACGATCAGCATGACGGCGGCATAGCATATCCAGTAAAAGCGCCGTTTTTTAAAACGGAAATATCCAAAAAAAGCGATAAGGCTGATGATTCCCAGCACCCCAATGCTGACCAGGATAAAGCGGAAGTTGGTCAGCACCGTCAAAGCGGGAAGAGCGCCCTTAAGGATCGTTTCCTGCCAGAGAGGACCGACCATCATCAGCCCCATAATAACGATACACCCCCCCAGGAAAGCCACATAGCGCATGGCAATTCCGCCGATAAAAGTCATGGCCAGGAGGATCGGAATAAATACCAGGGACGTTCCGAAATCAGGCTGCATAAGCACAATACCCATGGGGATAACAACAATGACGCAGGAAAGAACAAAACGGCTTACGGCGTTTTGGCTGTACTTTGTGGAATCCAGATGCCGGGCCAGAAAAAGTATGGTGGTAATCTTGGCGAATTCCGCAGGCTGAATCCCGAAACTGCCTATCCCGATCCAGGCCCTGGCGCCATTGACCAGCCGCCCAAAAAAACAGGTATAGATAAGCAACAGGATGGTTCCCCCGTAGAGGTAGAAGGAAATGTCGTAGATCCGCCTGAAATTAACAAAGGAAATCACCAGGGCCATGATGACCCCCGCAGCGGCCCAGACTATCTGCCTGACATATTCACTGGATACCACCAGCCCCGAAGAACCCAGGCCGGAGGAATAGATAAAGAGAATACCGAAAAGGGTTAAAAGAAGGGCGGCAAAGAAGAGGGGAAAATCTATTTCCAGCACGTCCCGCAGTTTCATTCACGGCGTCCTTGTATGGGGTTTAGGTACTGCCATCCCAGGGCGGTAACGGCCTCTTCGTAGGTCTGGCCGGCGAAGATCCCCTGAAAAATGATCGCCGTAGCAAAGGGAGACCACCAGTCCCAGGGGTTGGATGCTTCCACCAGGACCGTAACGATAACCTGCTCGTCGGGGTTGGAGGAGTTGTAGGGTCCATAGGCGGTAAACCAGCAGTGCCAGCGGTCGGGCAGGCCGACTTCGGCGGTTCCGGTTTTACCCGCCAGTTCTACCACCCGGATATTGTCCACCCGGGCGGATCCCTGGGTTACCACGGTCCGCATGTTATTCCGTACCGTTTCAAACACCCGGGCGGGGACGCTGTTCCTCATGTCGTGGATTATTTCCGGGGTTACGGTTTTTTCCACAGCCCCCGAAACGGGATCCCGTATTTCCTTGAGTATGTGGGGCCGGTAGCCGGCGCCGTCGTTGATCACCGTCGCCACCAGGTTGGTAATCTGCAGGGGGGTAACCAGGGTATACCCCTGGCCTATGGACATGTTCATCGTATCCCCCGCCAGCCACCGTTCATGGAAGGTTCTGTCCTTCCACTGGGGGGTGGGAATAAATCCTTCGATTTCGCCGGGAAGGTCTATGCCGGTAAGTTCGCCGTAACCGAAATCCCTGGCGTACTTGATGATCCGATCCACCCCCATATTGTCCCGGCCCGCCACCCAAAAGTAGATGTCGCAGGAAACCGCCAGCCCCTGCTGGAGGTTTACCCATCCGTGGCCTCCCCGGGCCCAGCACCTCCACAGCCGCTGGCCGTAGTCCATACCGCCGGTACAGTTGATCCGCAGTTCCGGGTTGATCAGATTTTCCGCCAGAAGCCCCGTGGACATGAGAATCTTGAAGGTCGAGGCCGGGGGATAACTGGACTGGATGGCCCGGTTCAAAAAGGGCTTGTTGGGATCGTTGATGATCCTCGTGTATTCCTCGGCCATACTGCTGCGGTTGAACAGATTTGGATCGTACCAGGGATAGGAAACCATGGCCAGAATTTCCCCGTTAGGCTTCATGGCCACCACGGCCCCCATCCTCGATCCCAGGGCTTTTTCGGCCAAAAGTTGTATGGATCTATCTATGGTTAGAACCAGGTTTTTCCCCATCGCCGGGGGTACCCGGATATTGTTGGGATCCCCGGCGATGCGCCGGCCCCGGACATCCACGGTTCTGGTTTCCATTCCCTCCCGGCCGCGGAGTATGCTGTCGTACTGCCGTTCTATGCCTAATTTTCCAATCACGTCGCCCTGCTGGTAGCCCTGATTATAGAGCTGGATAAGCTCATCCCGGGTAATATTCCCCACATAACCAACTATATGGGACAGACTCCCGATTTCCCCGTAATTTCTGATGGGTTTGGGCTGCCAGCTTAAACCGGGCAGGGAGTCGGCGTTTTCCGCCAGGACCGCCACGGTATCGAAGGAAACGCTGGAGGCCACCTCCAAAGGCTGGTACAAGGAATAGTACTGGGGGGGGATTTTTTCATCCACCGCCCGGCGGGGCACATTGATCAGCTCCGCCACCCGGGTGATCAGGTCCGGCAGTTTTCCTTCGGGCACTTCCGCGGGGGTAACGGCAATGGCGAAGGTGTCGTTGTTAACCACCACGGGATCGGTAAAGGTCCGGTCGTATATTTCTCCCCGCCTGGCGGGGAGTACGGTGGTTCTTCTGGCGATGTCCAGAGAGCGCTTGCGGTACTGGTCTCCGCCGACGATCTGCATGTTAAAAAGGCGGAAGGCATAGAGAATAAAAATAACGATGAACAGGACCTGCAGCACCCGTATCCTTCCCAAGGGCCGTTCATCGGCGATGCCGCCGGGAGAGGCATCAAAGGAACGTCCGAAAAATGACGGCATCAGTTTTCTCTCCCTGAAACAAGCAGGGGCTTAAAGAGCCGCAGGAGGCCGAAAAGAAAGGGGGCCGTAAGGGTATTAAGGAGGAGTTCAATCCAAAAGACGGTACTGGTCAGGGGTTGATAAGCCGGTATGGAACCGGCAAAAAGCAGGTGCAGCCCCAGCAGCATCAGCGCCTTAAAGAGGGTGGCCAAGGCGCTGAGAGCCATGGGGAGTATTACCGTATCCAGGAAAAAGGTTCCCCGGAGAAGCCCCGTAAGGGCCCCGGTGATAGTTCTGATAAACGTAAAAAGTCCCATGGGAGAGGCGGAAAGAAAATCGTAGAAGGCCCCCGAAAAAAAACCCGTGATCTGGCCCGTCATAGTTCCATTTACATAGGCGCTGAACACCACTATTCCCAGGGAAAGATCCGGAACCGCCCCGTAAAATTTGATCCGTGAAAAAAGGACCGACTCCAGCAGGGCCGCCATGGTGGAAAAAACCACGGCCCAGACGATATTTTTAACCATCAGGAACCTCCCGCCGGCTGCCGGGCGTCGATGACAAAGACATATTCCAGCCGGGAAAAATCGGCGCTGCTCTCCAGTTCTATTTCTATGGAGGTATCGTTATCCTGATAGATGACCCTGCTTACCCTGCCCAGGTTTATCCCCGGCGGAAACACTCCCCCCAGCCCGCTGGAAACCACCGGTTCCCCGACGCTTATCTCTCCCTTGGTCCGCCCCCGGACAAAACGCATCAGCAGGGACTCTTCGGGACTGCCCTGGCCCTCTACGATTCCTTCTATTCTGGATTCGGCGAGCCTGGCGGAAATAAAGGAGCTGGAATCATAGAGGGGCATGATGAGGCTTTCCAGATTGGCGGCCTGGATCACCTTGCCCACCAGGAGTTCTACGCCGTTTTGGTAGGCGATAACCGGCATGTTGCCGGTGAGGCCGGCGTTTTTTCCCTTGTTTATCACAAAGGCCGAAAAGAGGTTGTCCGGGTCGCTGGCGATAATTTCTGCCGGGACGTGGCGGTACCGGATGGTCCGGGAAAAATCAAGCTGCTCCCGCAGGCGGTTGTTTTCCTGCCGTATATCCGCCGCCGTCCTTTCAAGCTGTTCGTACCTGGTCATGCGGGCCCTTAATTCATCGTAGTCTTCCTTAAGTGAGGTCAGTTCCTGAACGGAGAGTACGGTCCTAGACACAAAGGAGGTAAGCTTAAAGAGGCTGCCCCTCAACCCCGAGTACATGCTCAGGCCCATGTCTTTGAAATCGACCACAAAACTTCGGGCGGAAAAGAGCAGTACGGAAAATGAAACCAGGCTCAGGACCACAAAAACATAGGCCTCTGCGCTGGCGCGCCTTCTTTTTTTTTGACCTTCCCCAATCATGCCAGGTAAACTCCGCCCGGTCCCTTCCACCGCCTATCCGTTAAGGCTGTCGTAAATGCTCCGGGTATTGTCAAAGCCCTTGGCATATTCAAAGTACTTACCCGCCCCCAGGGCCACGCAGTCCAGGGGCTGTTCCGCCAGGATCACCGGCACTCCGGTCTCCTTGGAGATAAGCTTGGGCAGCCCCTTGAGGAGGGATCCTCCGCCGGTCATCACAATTCCCCGTTCCACAATATCCGCCGCCAATTCCGGCGGGGTCTGGCCCAGGGTCGCCTTGATCTCGTCGATGATCTGGGTGATGGGGTCCTTCAGGGCCTCCCGGACTTCTACCGAGTCGATCTCCAGCCGCCGGGGAAGTCCCGTGATGGCATCGGTTCCCTTGATCTCCACCTTCTCGATGGTCTTGTCCGGCGAAGCGTTGCCGATTTCGATTTTAAGCCGTTCCGCGGTCTGTTCCCCGATGATAAGGTTGTGGACGCTGCGGACGTGCTTGATGATCGCCTCGTCAAATTCATCCCCCCCCAGGCGTATGGCGTTGGTTACCACCATGCCCCCCAGGGATATGACGGAAATTTCCGTGGTTCCCCCGCCGATGTCGCAGACCATGTGGCCCGCGGGCTCAAAGATGGGAATGTCCGCCCCGATGGCGGCGGCGAGGCTTTCTTCGATAACCTGGACATCCCGGGCTCCGGCCTTGTAGGCGCTTTCTTCCACCGCCCGGCGTTCCACCTCGGTAATGCAGGAGGGGATCCCGATGACCATCCGGGGCTTGATAAACCGGTACCGGGGAAGGATCTTGGTGATAAAATAACGGATCATCTTTTCCGTAGATTCCAGGTCGGCGATAACCCCGTCCCGCATGGGCCGGATGGCGATGATATTCCCCGGGGTTTTGTAGAGCATCCGCTTGGCGTCTTCTCCCACAGCCATGACCTTCTTGGTTCCCCGCTCTACCGCCACCACGGAAGGCTCGTTGATTACAATTCCCTTGCCGCGGATATAGATAAGGGTATTACAGGTTCCCAAATCAATCCCTATATCAGAAGATTTTACCCCAAACATAATTCCTCCAAAGGCCGTTTACCGGTATGCGGTTAAACGTTACATAGTATTGAGCCGGATCTGCGCCGGTCCGTAATTGCGATCGGCCCTGTAGGCCCTCCGCCATGCGGCCCTGGCCCGGATAGTTTCTCCCCGTTCCGCGTAGATTTCCCCCAGTTCATAGGCCGCCTCGGCGTTTTCAACGTTTTCCAGAATCCACCCAAGGGCGGTTTCGGCCCCTCCGGTATCCCCGGCGCCGCGGAGCGCCCTGCTCAACAGCAGCCTTGATTTTATGACCACGTCCTCGTCCCTGGACACTTCGGCGCAGCGTATAAGGTAGGTCCGGGCCGAATCCCAGTCTTCCATACCCATATAGGACTGGGCTATCGAGAGAAGGAGCAGATCCGATCCCTCCTCTCCGGAACTCAAGGATCCGGTAAGGGCTTCTACGCTCCTGGGGTAATCCTTGAGGGCGGCGTAAGCCAGGCCCAGGTATTCGTTGAGATCCCCCGCTTCACAGGAAGCGGCCTTTGCCTCTTCCAGGTATTTTACCGCCAGATCGGCGTATTCCGGCCCTTTAATATAGTATGCTTTGCCCAAAACATAGCGGATTCTGCCGTTCCTATCGGAATTTCTGCCCAAAAGAGCCTTTCTTAGGGACCAGATACACTCTTCCACATAGGCAAAGGCCCCGGCCTGATCGATCTGGGAAACAGCCGCCTGATAGGAAGTAAAACCGTTGACGGTCAGGAAGAGGCTGTCCAGGGGCCTGCGGGAGAGCCCTTCCCGGCTTTTTTTATAGGCATCGTTGTAGTTTTTCGCTTCCCACAAATCCAGCAGTTCCCTTTTTGTCTGCAGTTCCCTGGTTTTTGCCCTGAAGAGAACCATACAGAGGACCGCCGCCCCGGCACACAGAAAAACAGCCGCGGCCCACCGCACAATGCGCCTATTCAGTACAGTGCCGGCGGCGGCGCCGATCCACATTTTAGCCATACCGTGATTTAATACTGTTTGGCATAAAAAGTCAATGGTAACCCAGGGCCCCTGGATGTCCTTTTTATCGCCGGGGAGCGGGGAAAAAGCGGGGCCCGCGCCGGCGTGAGCTTGAACACCTCCAGGTTTCCTGGAGGCAGCGCCTTGCTCACAAGACGCCGGGCGTTTTTCCCTCAAAACAGCCCCTTGGTGATGACAAACCGGGGTTTTCCGGTGAAGCCCCTCCCCTTCTTGACTACAAACGGGTTGTTTTTGATCAAGAACAAGGTGTTTCTGATCAAGAATGGGTTAGTTCTGATTAAGAACAAGGTGTTTTTGATCAGAAACGGGTTAGTTCTGAGTAAGAATAACCTGTTTCTGAGCAAGAAGAGGCCGGTCTGATGTGGGTTTACGCCGGAAGCCGCCAGGGAAACTAACGGGAACTGCTTGCCGTCCGGGGCACTACGGGTTACAGTGATATCATGCTTGATACAGTGGTAAAGGCCCTTTTTGGGTCCCAGCATGAACGGGATGTGAAGCGTCTTCTCCCCGTGGTACGGCAGGTTAACGACAAAGAAAGCTGGGCCGCCGCCCTTTCCTCCGAAGCCTTTCCGGACATCACCGGACAGTTCCGCCGCCGCTACGAAGAGGGGGAAACCCTGGACGCCCTCCTCCCCGAAGCCTTTGCCCTGGCCCGGGAGGCGAGCCGCCGGGTTCTGGGGGAACGGCCCTACGACGTACAGATCATGGGGGCTGTGGTCCTTCACCAGGGAAAGATCGTGGAGATGAAGACCGGCGAGGGGAAAACCCTGATGAGTGTTGCCGCGGCGTACCTTAACGCCATCCCCGGCCGGGGGGTGCACATCGTTACGGTGAACGATTACCTGGCGGGCCGGGACGCCGGGTGGATGGGCCGGGTTTACAACGCCCTGGGGATCACCGTGGGGACCATCCTTTCCGATATGGACAATGAACGGCGGAAGGCCGGCTACGCCTGCGACATTACCTACGGCACCAACAACGAATTGGGCTTTGACTACCTCAGGGACAACATGCTCTGGGATCTGGAACGCCGGGTTCAGCGGGGGCACCCCTTTTGCATCGTGGACGAGATTGACTCGATCCTCATCGACGAGGCCCGGACCCCCCTCATTATTTCCGGCGCCGCCGAGGACGACACCTTCAAGTACGCCGAGGTGGACAAGCTCCTTTCCACCCTGGAGGAGGTCCGCAAAAAAGAAAACGGCGACTACCCCGACGAAGCCCAGGGGGAGGAAGTAACCGGGGATTACAAGCTTAACGAAAAAAACAAAAACATTTCCTTTACCAACGCCGGGCTTGCCAAAATCGAGGAGATCCTTCAAAAGCGACATGTGATAAAGGGCGCCATCGTGGAGGAGGAAAACTTTGAATACCTCCACTACTTTACCCAGGCCCTGCGGGCCCACAAGCTTTTCCATATCGACGTGGATTATGTGGTCCAGGACGGCCAGGTCCAGATTGTGGATGAGTTTACCGGGCGGATCCTCCACGGCCGGCGCTATTCCGACGGCCTCCACCAGGCTATCGAAGCCAAGGAACGGATCAAGATTGCCCAGCGGAACCGGACCCTGGCGATGATCACCTTCCAGAACTATTTCCGGCTCTACGAAAAAATTTCCGGCATGACCGGCACCGCCGACACGGAGGCGGTGGAATTCAACAAGATCTACAACCTGGATGTGGTGGTGATCCCCACCAATGTTCAGGCGATCCGTGCCGATGAAAACGACGTGGTGTACCTCAACGAGGAGGACAAGTTCCGTGCCCTCTGCGATGAAATCGAGGGGGCCTGGAAAAAGGGCCAGCCCATGCTGGTGGGAACCGTGTCCATCGAAAAATCCGAAAAGGTCTCGGCCCTCCTTACCCGCCGGGGGATCCGCCACGAGGTTCTTAACGCCAAAAACCACGCCCGGGAAGCGGCGATCATCGCCGAGGCCGGCTCGAAGGGGGCGGTAACCATCGCCACCAATATGGCCGGCCGGGGGACGGACATCAAACTGGGGGGGAGCCCCGAACACCGGGCCCGTAAACGGGCCGGGACGGAGGCGGCCCCCGAAGTGTACCGGGCGGCCTACGATGCGGAGTACGAAAAATGGAAAGCCGACTATGGGGAGGTAAAATCTTTAGGGGGTCTTTATGTGATCGGCACGGAACGCCACGAAAGCCGCCGGATCGACAACCAGCTCCGGGGACGGTCGGGCCGCCAGGGGGATCCGGGGCGGAGCAAGTTTTTCATCTCCATGGACGATGACCTGATGCGGCTCTTTGGCGGAGAAAATATCAAGGGGATCATGGCCAAAATGGGTATGGAGGGGGGGGAACCCATCTACCATCCCTGGCTTAACAAGAGCATCGAAAAGGCCCAAAAAAAGGTGGAGGAGCGGAATTTTGAAATTCGCAAGCATCTTCTGGAATACGACGACGTGCTTAACCAGCAGCGGAAATTTATCTACGAACAGCGGGACGCCATACTGCGGGACGTCCGGCTAAAAGAGCGGGTCAACGACGCCACCGCCGGCATGGTAAACCGGGCGGTGGCGGATTTCTGTGCTTTGGGAAAACAAAATTCCCAGGAAGCCCTCAAGGGGCTGCTGGTTTTCCTCAAAGAAAAATTTAACCATGTCCCCGCTATGGGCGAAGATTCGGCCATCGGCTCCGGAGGAACGGTAAAAAGTCCCGAGGCGCTGGAAGAACAGCTTATGAAGGAACTGGAAGCGGATATTGACCGCAAGGAAGCGATCCTGGGGCCCGAAGCGATTAACGCCTTTATCCGCGCCCAGTACCTGCAGTTTATCGACCGCCAGTGGCTGGATCATCTGGAAAATATGGAGGCCCTGCGGGAGGCGGTGTACCTCCGGGGCTATGCCCAAAAAAATCCCTTAACGGAGTACAAGCTGGAGGGCTTTCAAATTTTCGATGCGATGATCGACACGATCCGCAGGGAAATTGCCTCCCGGGTACACCTGGTCAGAATTCAGGCCGCGGGGGACCGGGAAACCAGGGATCGTCCGGCTCCGCGGGTCCAGTCTGCCAACCACGGTACGGTTACCGCCTTTGGTTCCGCCGGTCCCGCTCCGAACCGGATTCCTCCGGTCCGGAGCCAGAATCAGGGCGGCCGGTCCGGGGCGGGACTTAACGCCACGGTGGTCCGGGCGAATCCCAAGGTAGGCCGCAACGACCCCTGCCCCTGTGGTTCGGGGAAAAAGTATAAACACTGCCATGGGCGCTAAAAACGCTGTCATTCCAGGGGCGGAGACCAATTATGACGGCGGGCGCGGGCAAGTCCGCCGGACAGGGCTTAAACATTGTGTACGCCCTAACCCTGCCCGGAGAGGATCGGTTAACTACTCTCCCCTTCTGACAAAAGCGTCGTCGTATCCTTTGATTTTGAAGGAACGGAGCAAAGCCCCCGATTCCCCCTGGTTGACGGGGCCTATGAGTATGCGGTAGACTGGTTTTTCATTGCTTTTCGTACACTGCACCGCCAAGGGGTATGTTTTTTCAATCCTGGCCAGTTCCTTTTCCACCAGTTCCACCCTCCCATAGGCCCCGATCTGGAGATAGTATTTTCCCGTTTCAAGTTCAACCACCGAAGGAACGCTGAATGTCCCGGGCACAGCGCCGGGGATAAGGATGATCCTTTCAGGTTCCCGCTGAACCGGCTTCGGAGGCGGTTCCGGCTTTGGGTCCGGTTTAACCGGCGGCGGAATAGGGCTGGTATCCCAGCTAATGGGCGGTCTTTCTTCGGCAGGGATCAGCATATAGACATACCCCGGATCCGCCCCGGCGGCAGGAACGTCTTGAGGCGCCGCTGGTATGGACACAGGCGGCGGGGGCGCTTCAGGTACAGCCGCCGGCGGCGGAATCGTTTCCGGTACGGACACGGGCGGCTGCGCGGGAAGGGAAGATACAGGAGGATAGGGCAGCATTTCATAGACCGGACCATAGGGATCCGTACCGCCCGTATCCGCCGGGGGAACAGCCGGGGAAGAAGCGATCCAGGCGCTTTCGGGATCCTTTTCCCTTTCCCTGGAAGCAGCGGAATGTTCCTGGGCGGCGGGTTTGTCAGGTTCTTTTCCGGACGGAGGCGTTCCGGGGGCGGCGGTAACACCGGGAACACGGCCCGCTTCTTCCACCGCCGCCCGGGGATCGTAGTCGGGATCGCCGGAACGGAAATAATCCTCGGTAAAACGGGAAAAGGCCACCGGATCGGAAGGCTGGATCATCCTGATCCGGCCAATGGTTCTGCTCTGGAGCCCCACCGCGGCGGCGGCTTCCCGGGAAACAAGGGCCAGCAGCCCCGGCGATTCAAGCCCTGCGGTAACGATGACCCGGACGGTTTTGCCGGTTTCCAAATTGGTCAAATCCACCACCGTATTCCGGGGAAAGGAATTGGTGGCCACGTAGAGCCCTGCATCAGGAAAGTCGCCGGAAACCGCCGCCGCCCCCTCCCAGACGGACGCTCCGGTAAAAAGGATAACCAGCGCCGGCGTCAGCAGGCAGAAAAGGATCTTTTTCACATTCTAGCCCCTTCTAGACAGGCGGGGAATAAGGTATCCCGCGTTCCGCTTGGCGTCAAGAAACGCCTCCTGGGAGCTTCCCCAGGCTTTGGCGGCGGCCGACATTTCATAAATCAGCTTCCCCGAGGAAACGCTGAACAGTTTTATGGTTATTTCCCGGGGCTCTTCCTGTTCCGTTTCGGGCGGAACACCCCGGTATTTAATAAGTACCATCACAAAAAAATCCGATCCACCGATCCTGGCGGCGTCAAAATCACGGCGTACCTCCGGAGGGAATTCGGAACCGGGGGTTTCCTCCAGGCGCAGAATAGGAGCATTGGAGACAATGTGGCCCGCATCAAAAAAAGCGTCCATCAAACCGCTTTCCCAGACCGAAGCGGATTCGGTGGCTCCCATTCCTGGGGGCAGACCTGTTTCAATCACCAGCACGGAAATGGTCGCAGCCGGAAGGGGGATCAGAATACCCGCCAAAAGGAATAAAACGATACACCGCTTTTTCATGGTACTCCTCTACTTAACTATCGGCTTTTTTATTTCCCCATGTTACAATTATATTCAATATGAATTACTATGCGGTCCATGTAAAAACCCAAGGAGAAGAACGGTACGTCCGTCTTTTCCGCGCCCTGTACCCTGACTGTACGGTACGGATATACTTTCCCCAGCGGACTCTTTCTATCCGCCGGAAGGGAATCATGGTTCAAAACGCCCTGGCGGTTTTTCCCGGTTATATTTTTCTTGAACTGGACCCGGAAGATTCAATTTTTAGCCACCAGTGGCAGTTCCGCAGAACCGAAGGTTTTTACCGCTTTCTTAAATCCAACCAGAACATCCAGCCCCTGGGGGGGCGGGATCTGGAAACGGTACTCCACTTTATCAAAAAAGCGGGACCCCTGGCGGGGATTTCCCGGGTCTACTTCGATGAAAATTCCCGGATCGTGGTGGTGGACGGTCCCCTGGCAGGGCTTGAGGGAAATATCCTCAAGGTCGATAAAAGAAAGGGAAGGGCTAAAATAAAACTTGATCTTTACGACGATTCGTTTACTATAGACTTGGGATTTGAGCTCTTGGAACCCGTGGCGGGACGAAGGCTGCGATTGTAGCGGATTTGCGGGAACCTGGGGAGGGGAAAATAATGAAAAAAACCGGCAGAGCTTCAAAACTGTATATCATCGGAGCCGGATTTGCCGGCCGCACCCTGGCGGCGGAGATCCGGGCCAAGGCGATCTTTGGTACGGTGGTAGCCTTTTTGGACGACGATCCGGCCAAGATCGGCAAAAAAATCGGAGGTGTACCCGTACTGGGTCCCATCAGGGACGCGGCGCCTCTTTTACGAATGAAAAGCGCCGACGAGGCGATCATCGCCATCCCCAGCGCCTCCAGGGAATACCTTTCGGAACTCTACGGCATCCTCAAAAACGCCGGGTTCCAACGGATCAGGATACTGCCGGGGATCTCCCAGATCATTGAGGGGGAAGCCCACCTTATCCAGACCCGGTCCATTGATCCCCAGGATCTTCTGGGCCGGACCCCGGTGGCGGTAAACCTTAAGGAAAGCCTGGCCTACCTTAGGGACAAGCGGGTCCTTGTAACCGGCGCGGGAGGCTCCATTGGGAGCGAACTCTGCCGCCAACTCCTCTCCGGCGGCGCTTCCCGGCTCTACCTCTTTGGCCACGGGGAAAATTCGATCTACCTCATCGACCGGGAACTCCGGCTTCTTCAGGAAGAGGGGGTGGGTGAAAAAGCCACGATCGTCCCCGTCATAGGGGATCTGAAGGACCGGGATTACATGCATTATATCCTGGACCGCCTTAAGGCGGATGTGATCTTCCACACCGCGGCCTACAAGCACGTCCCCATGATGGAAGAAAATCCTGTGGCGGCGGTTGAAAACAACCTGTTTGGAACTAAAAACCTGGTGGACGCCGCCAGGGCCGCAGCGGTCAAGCGTTTTGTCCACATCACCACCGACAAGGCGGTGGATCCCGTGTCGGTCTATGGCGTTTCCAAGTTCCTCTGCGAAAAGCTGGTCCTCGCTGCCGCATCGGAAGAAAACCGTTTCATAGTGGTCCGCTTCGGTAATGTCCTGGGATCCCGGGGCTCGATTATGCTCCTTTTCCAGAAACAGATTGAAAAGGGCGGCCCCGTAACGGTAACCCACCCGGACATGCGGCGCTGGTTCATGACCATACCGGAGGCATGTTCCCTGGTCCTCAAGGCCGGGGGGGTGGGTGAAAACGGCCGGCTCTACCTCCTGGACATGGGGGAGCCTGTGCTGATCCGGGATCTGGCGGAGCAGATGATCCGTTTTTACGGTTTCGAGCCGGGCCGGGACATTAAAATTGAATACACCGGTACCCGGCAGGGAGAACGGCTGGACGAAAAACTCTGGTCCGCCGGGGAGGAACCGCTCCCCACGGAGTTCAGCCGTATCCTTAAGGTCCAGCGCCGTCCCGGGGCGGCGTGCCTTGATGTGGAGGTCCTCCTGGAACGGCTCTCCTCCGTGGTCCGCAGAGATCCCCGCCGTCCCGGGGATTACCGGAACGCCGTCCTCCTCCGGAAACTGCTGGAAGAGGCCGCGCCGGGGCTCGCACGAAAATCCGCTGCCCCTTCCGCCGGAACCGGGACCGCCGCGGCGGAAGCCACAGGGCCGGGTCAAGTGATCCGTATTAAACGCCCCTCATTGATCCGTTGATAATGGCCGGAACAAACGAACCGTCCCCGCAAAAGCCGGGAGATCCCGCAATAGCATCTTGTTTGGAAAGCGGCGGGGAACATATTCCCTTTGCCAAACCCTTCATAGGCCCGGAAGAAGAAGCGGCGGTTCTCCGGGTGCTCCGTTCCGGCTGGCTTACCACGGGAAAGGAAGCCCTGGCCTTCGAGGAGGAATTCCGCCGCTTCCTCCAGGACGGCCCGCCGGGGGAACGGTTCTGTCTGGCGGTGAACTCCGCCACCTCGGGGCTGCACCTGGCCCTGGAAGCGGCGAGGATCGGCCCCAGACAGGCGGTGTTTCTCCCCTCCTACACCTTTACCTCTACCGCCGAAGTGGTCCGCTATCTGGGGGCCGAGGCGGTCTTTGTGGACATCGCCCCGGACTCGTACAACATGGACCCCCGGGCACTGGAGGCGGCGGTGGACGCCGTGGCGGCGGGCAAAACCCTGGGCGGCCCGGGTACGGGCCCCCTCCGGCCCAGGGCGGTGATCCCCGTCCACATTGGGGGCTTTCCCTGCGACATGGAGGGGATCCTCGCCATCGCCCGCCGCCGGGGCCTCGCCGTCATTGAGGACGCGGCCCACGCCTTTCCCGCCCGGATATGCATGCGAACCGGTGAGCATGTTGATCAACAAACGCCGCACGGCGTAGGCCCGGCACAAGCCGCCGCCATAGAAAATGCCGAAGGGCCAGCCAAATTAAACGCGGCGGCTCGGGGCAATGCGGGCCCCGCAGCGCCCTGGGCGGGAACCGCCGGAGACGCCGGGGTTTTTTCGTTTTACGCCACCAAGACGATCACCACCGGGGAGGGAGGCATGGTGGTTACGTCCCGGAAGGATATGGCGGAGCGAATCGCCCTCATGCGTTGCCACGGCATAGACCGGACGATCTGGAACCGCTATACCGCCCCCGGCGCTTCATGGTACTACGAGGTACAAGCCCCCGGATTCAAATACAACCTGCCGGACCTCCTGGCGGCCCTGGGCCGGGTCCAGTTAAGCCGGGCCGGGGAACTCCTGGCCATGCGGGAAGCCATCGCCGCCCGGTACGACGCCGCCTTTGCCCCCCTGGAGGGCTGCGTACTTTCGCCCCCGGGCGGCGCCAGGCACCTTTATACCCTGCGCCTCCGGGAACCGGAAAAGCGGGATCCCTTTATCGAGGCCCTGGCCCGCCGGGGCATAGGGACCTCAGTCCACTTTATTCCCCTTCACCTTATGCCCTATTATAGAGACAGGTACGGCCTCAAGGCGGAGGACCTTCCCCAATCCCTGGCCCGGTTCCGGGAAACCGTGTCCCTCCCCATCTGGCCCGGCATGACAAGCGGCCAGGTAGACCGGGTGATCCGGGGGGTGATCGAAACCCTCCAGAATGAATAAGCGCCGGAGGTTCCGTGGAAAAGCCCCCCTTTGTGGATGACATCAGCATAAAACACTGCCTGACGGGAATCCTCCTCCGCGCCCCCTCGGCGGGTCTTTTGGAGGATATACGGACTCCCCGGCTTCCTTCAAATACCTCCCTAATCACCGCCGCCGATATTCCCGGGGTGAACGGTTTTTTTGTGTATTCCGGGCCGCAGAGATCTTGCGGGGGATCCCGGAAAATCCCCCTGCTGGCGGAAAAAAAACTGCTCCACCGGGGCCAGCCGGCAGGGCTGCTCCTGGGGCCGGATCCGGCAAAACTCAGGGAACTGGCGGGGCAATGTACCGTCCTGGTGCAAGAGGGGGAAGAGCAAGAAATCATGCTGGAAAGGACCTATCATAACGGCGATACGGAGGGGGCCTTTGAAAGGGCGGCCCGGGTGGTGGAAGGCCGTTACAGGGCCGATTTGTACAAGGCCCGGGCCGGCGAAGCGCCGGGGGCCATAGCCCTGCCTGGTCCCGGCGGAGAAATGATCATCCATGCCCCAACCCAGTGGCCCGGTCATATCCGGAACTCCGTGGCCCGGGTCCTTAATATCAAGGCCGGATCTGTGGAAGTCCACGGTACACGGTGCAGAATCCGCTGCGATGAAAAGCTCTGGTTTCCCTCTTTTTTGGCGGCCCTGGCCGCGGTTGCCGCCAGAGTCAGAAACCGTCCGGTTAAGATCGTCCTTAAACGGGAGGATTTTTTCTTTGAGAGCGCCGGCGCGGACATACGGATACAAAGCGCCCTGAACGAACAGGGAGAGGTACTGGGAAGCCGGGTGAACATAAGCGCCCGTCCCGGTTCTTTCGGGCTTTTCGCCGGTGAAATTCTAGACCGTATCGCCCTGGGAGCCCTGGGGGCTTACAGCCATGGAAGTGTAAGCCTAAGGGCCCGGGGTTATACAAATCCTCCGGTTATAGGCGGTTTTGGCCTGGCCCAGGGCTTTTTTGCCGCCGAACGTCAGGCTTCCCGGATTGCCGACGTTCTGGGGGAAGATCCTTCTGAATGGAGGAAAAAATTCTTTCTCCGTAAGGGAAATAGACTGTCCATCGGCGTCGAAATCCGGGAAGAACCGCCCCTGGAGGAACTGCTGGACGCCGTTGCCGCCATGGGTGATTACTGCCGTAAATGGGCCGCCAATGAGCTTCTTCGAAAAAGCCGCCGGGAACGCCCCCGACGGGAAAAACCCAGGGAACCCCTCCGGGGAATAGGAATCGCCCTGGCCTACCAGGGCAGCGGCTTTCTCTACAGCCCCGCCGACGCCAGGGAGGGGGTGGAACTGACCCTGGAAAAGGACGGTTCCCTGGAAATCAGGACCGACTTTCCCCTGGGGGACAATCAAATCCACGCCTGGAAGGTTCTGGCGGCCCGGATCTTGGGGGTGGAGGAACTGCGTATATCCTCCCGGGATGCGGACAGGACCATCCCCGAATCAGGACCGGCCTGCCTTTCCCGGGGGATCCTGCTTACCAGGCTTATTGAAAAGGCCTGTACCGCTATCCGGCGGCAGCGTTTTCGGGATCCCCTGCCCATTACGGCGAGGCGGTACTGCCAGATCCTGAAGACCCCTGCCTGGTCCGGCCAGATCTGTAACGAAAACGCCCTTTCTCCCCTAAGCTGGGGAAGCGCCGTGGTGGAAACGGAGATCGATCCGGTGGAGTACGTCCCCCGAATCCGGGGAATATGGATGGCCCTGGACGGAGGCCAGATCCTGGCGGAAGACCGGGCCAGAAAAAGTACTGTCCTGGGTGTTCTTGAAGCCCTGGCGCCCACCCACCGGCCGGAAGAAGTACCTCCTCCGGTGATTGATTTTCTCTGGTCCCAGGGAAATATCAAGGGTATCGGAGAACTGGCGATCAATACCGTTCCCGCCGCCTATATCCAGGCTCTTTCCCAGGCCCTGGATTACCCCTTTGAAAAATATCCCGTTAAATCCGGGGATATCTGGGAGGCGGTGCGGCGGTTTTCCGGCATCCAGGAAAGTGAATCCGCCGAAATAATCCCGGAGGAGGAAACAACAGAAGGATGACCATACGGTTTATTTTAAACGGTGAGGATATGGAAATAGACGCCGAGGCGAATCAGCGGCTGATCAATATTCTGCGGGATCAGTTCAGTTTGACCGCCGCCAAGGAGGGCTGCCTTAAGGGAAGCTGCGGGGCCTGCGCGGTGATCTACAATGGATCCGTATCCCCCGCATGCCTTATCCCCGCCTTCCGTATCCAGGGAAGCGAAATTATCACCCTGGAAGGATTTTCCCAAACCATGGAATATCAGGACATCGCCGCGGGGTTTGCCAGGGCCGGGGTGGACAGCTGCGGTTTCTGCGACGCGGGAAAGATCCTGGCGGCGGAGATGCTGCTGGAAGAAGATCTGCGGCCCTCCCGGGAGGAATTTACCGCCTCCTTTAGGGGAATACGCTGCGGCTGCACCGATACGGAGACTCTCTACCAAGGCGTACTATCCGCCGGGGAGGAACGGCAAAAGAGGATCTATGGCCGTTCCGCATAACCAGGTACTCCGGCCCGGAAATTTTTCCGAACTGTTTTCCTTCTGGGGGCGTTTTCCCGATGCTGTGCCCTTTGCGGGGGGAACAGCGTTGATCCGTTTTCAGGACAGGATGCTGCCGGAGCTTCCCGGCAATATCCTGTCTCTGGAAAAAATCGAAGACCTCCGGCGGATTACCCGGACCGAGCGGTATCTGGAAATAGGGACCATGGTACGGCTTGGGGAGATCATCGCCCTGGGAAAAACCGTTCCCGATGCCTTTACCGGCGCCCTGCGGGGAATTGGCGGGCCCCAGGTGCGAAACCTGGCCACCATAGGGGGTAATCTCTACATCTCCGGGGACGCGGCGGCCCCCATGGCCGCCCTGGACGCCCGGTATGAACTGCGGAGCGCCTCAGGAAGCCGCTGGATCTCCGCGTTTCGGTTTTCCATGCTTTCACCGGGGGAAAAACAGAAAAACCGGGAGCTCCTTACCCGCATTAGGATTCCCCTGGAACCATGGAACTATACGGTGTGCCGTAAATTTGTGCCCGGCGGTTCCGGCGGCGAGGGGGGGGTGCTGATCATCCTGGTACAGAACCAGAAGGATATCCTTACCCGGATCCAGGTTGTTTTCATCCCCTCCCCGGTTTCCGGCGGGGAAAGCGGTTCCGGCCTCTTCATGGACAAGGACAGCGAGCGTTTTCTGGAAGGAAAGGCCCTTCCCCTGGATCGCAGGGATGCGATCCACTACGGTGAACAGTGGAACAGTTACCTCCGGGGACTGGGAAGACCGGATCCCCTGCTCCGGGCCAAAATTGTTAACGTCATAGAAACGGGGCTTCTGGAACTGTCGAACTAAAAGTTCGGGAAGGACCGGAAGCTATCCGGACGGCTCCACAATCTAATGTTTTGGAACCGCCCGGATTGAATATTTTTGTTATTTTTGCTATTTTCATTAGTCATAGGGCTTTTCTTTCCACGGAGCGTGTTACGGCCGCCCGCGGCTGGTCTGGCCGTTCATTTTTCGTTTAGTACCGGGCCACATTGAACAAGACGGCGGACCCGGAAGGTGTATCTTTGTCCCGGCACTTTTGTTTCCAATTTGGAGAGGTCTCCAGCTCAGTTATCATCCAGGAAGCCCTCCCCCGTCCCGAGGAATTACGGCGTTTCCTTGAAACGGGAAATTCCGCCTTTGGGGCCCTCCTGGTGTGTGATAAAAACACCCTCCCCCTGGCCCGGAGTATGGGCGGGGAACTCCCCATGGCGGTTCTGGAGCCGGGGGAAGAAAACAAGCGCTGGGAGGCGGTGGAAAAGATCCTCTTAAGCGCCCGGCGGCAGGGTCTGGGGAGGGATGGCTTTTTTATCGGGGTGGGCGGAGGGGCGGTCTGCGATCTTGCCGCTTTCGCGGCGTCGGTGTACATGCGGGGAACCGGGCTTATACTCTGCCCAACCAGCCTTCTGGGCATGGTGGACGCTTCCCTGGGGGGCAAGACCGGCTTCGATCTGGGGGGCATAAAAAACCTGGCGGGGACCTTTTATCCCGCCGCCCTTGTTTTTATAGCGGCCGAAGCCCTGCACAGCCTTCCCGGACGGGAATGGAAGTCCGGTATGGCGGAGCTGATCAAAACCGCTCTGCTGGAAAGGGATCCCTCCTTCTTTTCGATGCTCCAGGAGCCTTTTGAAACTCCTTCCCAAGACGGGGGGAAGATTCTGGCCTTAATAGAAAAGGCTGTCCGGGTCAAGGGAAGTATTGTGGAGGCGGATCCCCGGGAAACCGGCGGCGGGCGGATTCTGCTGAACCTGGGCCATACCTTCGGCCATGCCCTGGAATCGGCGCTGGGACTGGGAACGGTAAGCCACGGCCAGGCAGTGGCCTGGGGGCTGGCCCGTTCCTGCGAACTGGGGCAAAAGCTGGGGATTACCCCCCCAGAACGGGGAAGGGAGATCCAGGCAACCCTTAAAGCCTGGAACTACGAAACCTCCCTTTCCTATCCCTTGACACTTTTTTCCGGAAAAACGGAACCGGAAGGGCGGGGTTTTTGGCGGGCGTTTAAGGAGGCATTGTTCAATGACAAGAAAAAAGAAACGAGCGTCCTTCGTTTTGTGGTACCCGCCGCCGAAGGGGCCCAGGCCGTTACGAAGAATGCCCTGGCTGATTCTTATATCGGCGATCTATGTTCCGGCGGCTCTTTTTCCCCAGGAGGAGGCTGACAGGACCTACGTCGTCCAGGCCGTGAAATACCGGATAAACGGCAGAACCACCGTTACCGCCCTGGACCGGGAATTAAAGATCCGCCGGGGGGAACGGTTTGCCGGTTTGCAGGCCCTGGAAAAATATGTGGATGAAAAAAGACGGGAACTTTCCAATATGCGGACTTTGGATGTCTCCGCAAGCGAAATCGTCTATACCCTGGGGGCCGAAGAAAAGGCCGGGGAAAATCCGCCGGAAATTCCCGTTTATATCGAGCTTGTTGTTACCGATACCCGGAACCTTCTGATCCTGCCCGAACCCAAGTACGATTCTAATTCGGGGTTTACCTTGAGCCTGAAAGCCCGGGATTACAATTTTCTGGGAACCCTCTCTCCCCTCAAACTGGATCTTATCTGGGGGGGCGACGAAGAGGGGGAATCCATGGCGGGGTTTCTTGTCAATTCGGATATCCCCTTCCGGGCCCTGGGTTTGGACTGGAATTTTGATTTTGATCACGATTTTAGGTACTACTTCGACGCCCCGGTGTACTACAAAAATGTTACGGGGCTCTCCGTGGATCTTCCCGTCCGGTCCACGGTCTTTACCTTTGGTTTTGAACAGGGGCTGGTTATTCATGAAAAGGACCGGGATGCTAAAAATGACGGCGGATATCATAGCGGCTACGCCTACAGCAAACTCTACGCAGACTGGGAAATACCCACAGGGATCGAGGCGGGAAATTTCGGCCCGCTGCGTTATACCCCGGGAATATACGGAAACCTAAACTATCGGCCCGGCGGCGATCTGGGGGATTACCGCCGGGGACCGAATGCCGGGTTCATGCATAACCTAGGTTTCGGGAGGATCGACTGGCGGGAAAATTTCCGCCAGGGCCTTAAAGCACAGGTATTCAACGGCAACGACTACAATTTTTTTCACCGCCGCTGGAAAAACACCGCGGGATTTTTAGCCGAGGGACATCTGGTCCTTTCACGGTTTTTTGGCCTTTCCGGAAGGCTCCTCTATACCCGCTGGATTAAGGATTCCCACGATATGGCGGGGGATGTGATCCGGGGGTACAAGGACAACCAACTGGATGCAACCCAACGGCTTTCCCTAAACATGGATTTTCCCGTCCGGCTTATCCGGTTTCTGCCGTCCCGGCGCAATGAAAAAACCGGCTTCCTTGATTTTGAAATGCACCTGTCCGCCTTTGTCGATCTGCTCCTGGCCGATGCTGAAGGCAAGGACCGGAACGCGCCGGATTACAGCTTTATTCCGGAGGATCTTCTTGCCGCCGCGGGCCTGGAGATTATCGTCTTTCCCCTGAAATGGCGCAGCGTTTTCCTGCGGGCAAGCGCCGGCTGGAATATCAGGGAATGGCTGCGGACAGGAAGCCCTCCCGGGGGAATCCACCGCGAGTTTTTTGTGGGCATGGGGCATTTGTATTAATCATGACAAAGACACAACATAAATCCATTGTGATCCTTGAGGACATACGAAAAAGCTACCCCATGGGGGATCTTACCGTGGAGGCCCTCAAGGGAATTTCCGTAGAACTGGCCGAGGGTGATTTTATCGCCGTGGCGGGACCCTCCGGGTCGGGCAAGACCACCATGATGAACATCATCGGCCTCATCGACCGTCCCTCCGGCGGGACCCTCCATGTGGGGGGCAGGAAAGCCGAATCCCTGAATTCCCGGGAACTTACCCGGATGCGGCGGGAATTTATAGGCTTTGTGTTCCAATCTTTTAACCTTTTGCCGGTTCTAACTGTTTTTGAAAATGTGGAGCTGCCCCTGCTGATTGGTGGAAAGCGCCTTTCCAGGGCGGAACGGAGAGAACGGGTTGAGTATCTTCTGGAAGAGGTGGGCCTGGCGGACCGGAGAAACCACCGGCCCCAGGAACTTTCCGGAGGCCAGCAGCAGCGGGCCGCCATCGCCAGGGCCATGGTGGCCAGACCCAAGCTGGTCATTGCGGACGAACCTACGGCGAATCTGGATTCCGCCAACGGAGAAAGGATTCTGGAACTGATGAAAAAGGTAAACCGGGAAGAAGCCACCACCTTTCTCTTTTCCACCCATAATCCCGACATTTGGAAAATCGCAGGACACATCCTGTTCCTTCGGGACGGCATGGTGGAGTCGGAGGAAAAAAAGTGATCTGGCAGATGATCCTTCGCAGCATCATCCGGAACAAAAAAAACAGCATGGTTATTTTTCTGCTCATCGCCTTGATCACTTCTCTTTTTTTTATTGGAAACAGCCTTATCGGCCAAACCAACGAGGGCCTTAAAAAGACCTACATAGACAGCCTTACCGCGGACGTGGTGATCCAGAAAAGCGGCGACATGAGCATGAACCTTTTCGGCGCGAATTCTCCGGTTATCGACGCCTACGTAACGATTCCCGTACTGCCCGCCTATGAACATATAGCGGAACTGATCGCCGCCGAAGAAGGGATAGAACACCTTACCAGTCAGATTTCCAGCAGGGCCCTCCTGGAAATGCCCGATCTGAGCGGACGCGACGAAGGGGCCCTGCTCTGCGGCGTGGATCCCGGGACCTATTTTGACTGTTTCCCCGGCATAGAAATCGAAGCGGGACGTTTTCTCCGGCGGGAAGAATACGGGGCGATGATCACCTCCGAAAGGGCGGACAGGCTGGAAAAGGAAACAGGCAGACGCCCCCTCCCGGGTATGCCGGTACTCCTTACCGCGGGGGGAACCTCGGGCTTTAAAATACGGGAGGCGCCCCTGGTGGGGATCTTCCGTTATAGAAACCCCGGGCAGTTCATGGGCGAAATCGTCATCGCTGATCCCCAGACGGTCCGGGTACTTTCGGCGGTTCAAGTCGCCTCCGTCTCCGTTGAAGAGGGGGGAGAGATTATTCCGGATAATCCGGAGGAACTTTTTGGGGAAACCGGTTCCGAAGACGATTATACGGGGGAGGGTTTTTCCGAGGAAGATCTTAGGGAGTTTCTGGGTTCCCCGGAAAAGGCGGAGACGGAGCTTGCCGGGGGGGACTGGAATTTTATCCTCCTGCGGCTCAAGCGGGGGATCTCCCCTGCCATGTTCATCAAGGGGTTAAACAAAAAACTTGCCCCCCTGGGGGTATATGCCGCGGGGTGGAGAACGGCGGCGGGCACCTCCGCCATTATGATCCTCCTTTTGCAGGGCTTTTTTAATCTGGGAGGATTCCTGGTCAGCGTTGCCGGGATCATTGTGGCGGTAAACATTCTGCTGATCTCCGTTTTCCGCCGGACCAGGGAGATAGGCACCCTCCGGGCCATCGGTGCCTCCGGCGCCTATATCAGGTTCCTGATTATGGGAGAAAACTGTCTGCTGGCCCTCCTGGCGGGACTGGCCGGAGTTGCCGGGGGAGCAGGTTTTCTTAGGCTGATCAATTCCCTAGCCCTGGAAATCCCCAACGATCTGGTGGCGTCCCTGCTGGGGGCCAAAATTCTCCATATTGGATTTCTGCCCTCCACGGCCCTGGCGTCTTTCCTCATCGCCCTCTTCCTGGGGGCCGCTGCGTCAATCTACCCCGTGGAAACGGCGGTACGGATCGATCCCATCACCGCGGTACGGCAGGGCTGAGGCGATGAAGAAGCTGGGCGTGTTTTTCCGGATTGCCCTGCAATACCTCTGGCGTTACCGCCGCCGCTACCTCTTTCTCTTTCTTGCCCTGGGTTTCGGCTTTGGGGTGGTAACGGTGGTTAGCTCCCTCAAGGACGGGATGAAGGAAAATCTCTACCTTTCCGCCCAGTCCCACTATGCGGGGGATATTATCGCCATGGGTTACGAACGGAGCGGAAAGATAAACCATCACCTTACACCGGCGGAAATAAAGGCCATTCTGGACGCGGCGGAAACGGCGGGCCTGGACGTTTCTTCCGCGGTGCTGCGCACCACGGTGATCGGACGAAACGAAGGTTCCGTTTATTTTAACGGCGCTTCGGCAATCTTGAAGTATATTGTGGGGGCAGACTGGGAGCAGGAAAGGGGATTTTTCAAAAAACTCGCCTACACCGGAGAGCCCGGCCTTCTGGGGGAGGATTCGATCCTCATTTCCGCCCCGGCGGCCCGGGAACTGGGGGCCCGGCAGGGGGACAGCATAACCCTGGAGACGGCGACCGTTTTGGGCCAGAAAAATACGGGGACCTTTGTAATAGGGGGAATAGTAGAGGACGCCAGCTTTTTTTCCTATTATAAGGCATACATATCCAGGACCGCCCTGAATGATCTGGTTGGTTTCCCGGCGGAAGACTGTTCCATAATAGGCTTCTTTCTGCCGGACCGGACAAAAATTGAAACCCGGCGGGAGGCTTTCCAGCGGGAACTAAGCTTCCGGATACCCACCCACCCCCTGGTCTACGACCGGGAAGCCTTTGATAATGAAATCGACAATTTGGGAGAGGGGATCCATACCCTTTTAATTACCCTGCAGGTATACCTTTCGGAGGTAGCCCAGTTAATGAACGCCATCGATCTGGCTTCCTATGTACTCCAGGGGATGATGATGGTGATCATCCTGGTCAGCGCCGCCGTTACCTGCCGGCTGATCCTCCACGAGCGTATCCGGGAAACCGGGACCATGCGGGCCATAGGTTTCTATGAATCCGACATTCGCCTTATCTTTAAAATCGAGATTTTCGGGGCGGCCATCCTTTCCCTTGCGGCGGGATTTATCATAGCCCTGGCGGTTAACTGGTTCCTTTCCTTTACGTCATTCCGCTGGTTTCCCGGTTTTGAGGTATTCATGCAGGACGGACGGCTCAGCGCCCTGTACCTTCCCAAAACCCTGGGGCTGAACATTATTGCCGTTTTTGGTATACTGGCCTTGGCAATCTGGGTTCCCGTATTCCGTAATTCCCGGTCTCCCCTGCCCCAGATGCTTTCCGGAGGCGCTCCTTGAAAATCCTTCGTTGGTTGGCTGGTTTATTTGTTCTGATCTCCCCGGCCTTTCCCCTGTGGGGTATCAGCGATCTGGAACTGCTCCGCCGGGCGGACAGCCTGGCAAGCTATCTGGATACGGATTTTTCTGCCGAATACACGATTGTCCAGGACAAGCCGGGACAAAGCCCTTCCCGGACGGTGGCAGGCGTTTTTCGCCGGGATTCCAGGGAAACCTATGTGATCGTAATCATGCAGCCGGCAATCAGCCGGGGCCAGGGTTATCTTAAACAGGGTAAAACCCTGTGGATCTACGATCCCTCCAGTAAACGCTTTAACTCCACCTCAAGCCAGGAACGGTTTCAAAATACCAACGCCCGCAATTCCGACTTTACCAGGTCCACCATGGCGGATGATTACCGGATAGTTTCCGGAACCGATGCGGTGCTGGGCCGTTTTAAGTGCAGGGTCCTTTCCCTGGAAGCGGTAACTGGAGACATCACCTACCCCAAAATGAAAATATGGATCAGCGACGATGGACTGGTCAGGAAGACCGAGGATTACAGCCTGTCGGGGCAGCTTCTGCGAACTTCGGCAATTGCCGATTACTGGCGCGTCGGCAGCCGCTATATTCCCAAACAGATTCTCTTTGTAGACGCCCTGCGGGGGGCGGTGATTGACGGAAGATTTTTCAACGAGAAAACCCAGATAACCATTGCCAAGCCGTCGTTTAAAAAAATAGCCGACTCGGTCTTTTCAAAAACCTTTCTGGAAAACGTTAACCGGTGAAACGCGGGGTTCTTTTTATTGTGCTTGTGAGCCTGGGCTGTTTCCTCCCAGCCCAGGGAAGAACCGCCCCGGCAGGAACCGGGGAAAACATTGACTGGATCTTTGAAGGGGGCGGTGAAACCGGAGAGGATCCTGACGGAAAGGATGATATCCTCGGCGGAACGGTAAAACAAAGCCGGGTAACTTTGGCTGCCGAATACAACTTTTTTGGGGGCTTTTCACCAGGCTGGACGGAGCCGCCCTGGTACAGCGACGGGAAGTTCAACTATATCTTGGGGGCCAAAATGGAAGCCCTCTTGAGTCTTGACTTTCAGATAACCGAACACCTGCGGGTCTGGAACGCCTTTTATTTTTCCATTCCCGACAGTTCTGTTTTTTCCATCAAGGAATTTTACTTTGACTACGACATCTCCAGCGTCTTCTTTCTGCGGGCCGGCCAGTACGAGATTAACTGGGGCATATCCACCAATTATCCCTATACCAATCTGCCCGCCCGAATTCCCGCGGAATCCGCCAGGGGAAATTCCTACATTGCCAAGGCGGATCTGCCCATCGGAATAGGGGGGCTACAGTTTCTTATCATGACCCGTCAAGGCTTTATGGAAGATCAGGCAAGTCCCAAAATTGATGAATTTGCCTACGGGGCTAAATACAACCTGGCCCTTCAAAGGGCGGATATTGACATGGGTTTTTTTTACTTCTGGAACATGCCCATGCGGTTTTTTACTTCCCTTAAAACCACCATAGGGGATACGGAACTTTATGCCGAAGCCCTGGCCGCCGCCCCCTACAAGGCCCCGGAGGAGCTTAGTTTTTCCGGCAGCGCCGGTTTTCTCCGTGATTTTTTTGGCAGTAAAATAACCTTGAACGGCGAGATTTTTTACAACGGGGAAAAGGGTCTTATGTGGTATTGGCGGGCAAAAGCCGATATCAGGGACGCGGAAGCAAGCCCGTTTATTGAAGGATGGAACGCAGCGGCCAACGTAATCATAAGGCCCGGTGTTTTGGGGATGCGGATCTTCTGCAGATGCCTTTACGCCTTGGATGCAAACTCGGTCCAGCTTGCTCCGGGGATAAGCTTAAAACCGGGGAATCTTTTAACCTTTAGTTTGACCGTACCCATGGTCCTGGGCAGCCGTGAAAGCGGCTACTACCGTCATAACATGGACACGGAAAACAGGCCCTTCAGCATAGTGCTTGCGGCAAGTCTGAGCGGCAGTTTCAATCACAAATTCATCTTGGATAATTAAATGGCCCATATAGCGGTTATAGGAACAGGATATGTGGGGCTTGTTTCAGGCGCATGCCTCGCCGATTTTGGCAATTTTGTTACCTGCGTAGACAGGGATACGGAAAAAATCGAGCTGCTACAAAGGGGGGGGATCCCCATCTATGAACCGGGACTGGAAGCCGTGGTAAAACGAAACGTCCGGGAAAGACGGCTTTCGTTTACCGCGGATTTCGCAGGGGCCGTCCGGGGAACCAGGGCCGTATTTATAGCCGTCGGCACCCCCCCGGCGGAGGATGGCGGCGCCGATCTTAAGCATGTGGAAGGGGCTGCCCGGAGTATTGGCCGGGCCATGGAAAGCTACACCGTGGTGGTAGACAAAAGCACCGTCCCCATCGGTACCGCCCGGAAGGTGCGGCGGTGGATCGAGGAAGAACTGGAAAACCGGGGCAAGGACCTCCCCTTTGACGTAGTATCCAACCCGGAATTTCTCCGGGAGGGAACGGCGGTATACGATTTTACCCACCCGGACCGGGTGGTAATCGGCGGTGAAAGCGAAAAAGCCCGGAATCTGATGAAGGAAGTGTACCGGTCCCTCTACCTTAACGAAACTCCCTATATAGAAACCGGACTGGAATCGGCGGAGATGATCAAGTACGCCAGTAACGCCTTTCTGGCTGTCAAGATTAGTTATATCAATGAAATCGCCGGCCTCTGCGAAAAGGTAGGGGCCGACGTTCAGGCCGTGGCCGCCGCCATGGGCAGGGACGGACGGATAGGACGGAAATTCCTTCACCCCGGGCCCGGTTATGGGGGATCCTGTTTTCCCAAGGATACCCTGGCTGTTGCCAAAACAGGCCGGGACCGGGGATCTCCCCTTTCACTAGTGGAAGCCGCCATACAAGCCAACGACCGGCAGAAGAAACTGATGGTGGACAAGATAGAAGCCGGCCTTGGCACGGCGGCGGATAAAACCATTGCCCTGCTGGGCCTGGCCTTTAAGGCAAATACCGGCGACATGCGGGAAGCCCCGGCCATTGCAATCTGCCGGGGACTTGCCGGGGGCGGGGCAAAACTCCGGGTTTACGACCCAGCGGCCATGGCGGAAGCCTCCTGGCGGCTTGAAGACATCAAAGATTCCATCTACTTTGCCTCCGACGAATACGACGCTGCCAGGGGGGCCGCCGCCCTGGTGATCGTTACCGAATGGAACCAGTTCCGTAATATGGACCTGGGCAGGATTAAAGGAGAAATGGATCCCCGGTTCAAACCATGGTTTTTTGACCTGCGCAACATTTACGGGCGGGAAGAAACGGAGAAAGCGGGTTTTTACTACCAGGGCGTGGGAAGGTAGTGGATACCCCCCTTTTAAGCGTTATTATTACGGTTTTTAATACCCGGCCTTACCTTGAACGCTGTCTTGAAAGCGTGGTAAACCAGACGTATACAAACCTGGACATAATCCTTGTGGACGATGGTTCAAGCGATGGCAGCGCAGATATCTGCGACCGCTACCGGGAAAGGGACAGCCGGATCAGGGTTATCCATAAAAGCCATGGCGGCGTTTCCGTCGCCCGGAATTTCGGGCTGGCCGCCGCCTTGGGAACCATCGTTTCCTTTGTTGATTCCGACGACTGGATCGATCCCGGCGCCTATTCTCCCCTGATTGCCAACTTTACGGCATCTTCCGCCGATATTGTCCTTTTTGGATTTTACCGGGTCAGGGATCCCTCAAGGCCGGAAACCTTTGAAAAAGAGCCCTTCTTTGACAGCGACACCCTGCTTTCCGGTGAAGAGGCCCTGAATCTGCTGGCTGAAGACGGGCTTATAAAAAGCTATCTCTGGAACAAGATCTACGCTAAAAAACTGTTTGAGGACCTGGAGTTTCCCCCGGGCAGGCTGTATGAAGACGGCTTCATCATGCATAAAATTTTTCGCAGGGCCGGAACCGTTTCCGCCGCCGCCCTGTTCAAGTACTACTATTACCAAAGGGAAGGATCCATAACCACAACCCGGAACATAAAAACCGCTGTTGAGGAATTTGACGCCTTCTATTCCCGTTTCGAGGAATTAAAGGACGACGACGCCCTGGACCGGAAAACCCTTTTTCTTAGGGTTCTTCATTCCGCGGCGGATCTTTACAGCGGCCATCCCTTCGCCATAAGGGGGGCGTACCGGAAGAAACTGCGGAATTTCTTTGCCGGCCACAGGAAAGATTTTACCGCCCTGGACGGCAGGGATGTAAAAAATATCCGGGACAGGCTCTTCCTAAAACTCCCCCTGTTTGTTTTTTGCCTGCTCTACGGTCCTTTGGCAAGGGCCGCAAGAAAAGCCCTAAGGGGTCTCTTTTAACCCCCCCCAGGCAGGGCGGATTTTCTTTTTTAGGATTTAGTTTTCCGGAACCGTCCGTTTTCAGCAGGATATTATGGAAAAGATACGGATCTCCATCATCACACCGGTGTACAATGTAGAAAAGTACCTGGACAGATGTTTCGGTTCTATTGTTAAACAGTCCTGCAAAAATCTGGAATGTATTTTTATTGACGACGGATCAACCGATAATTCATGCCAAAAACTTGCCGCGTTAATTTCCGAGTATTCAGGCGAAACGGCCTTTACCCTTGTACGGCACGAAAAAAACAGAGGGCTTTCCGCCGCACGGAATACCGGTATTATGCGCGCCGGCGGAGACTATGTATATTTCCTGGACGCGGACGATGAAATAACCGGAACCTGCATGCAGTCGCTGGCATCGCTTGCCGTAAAGTATCCGGGGGTTGATCTGGTCCAGGGAAACGCCCGCCAGTCCCCGCTCTCCCCGCGCCAAAAAAATACCTATGATATTACGGATCGCCATTTTCCCGAATACAGCGGCGATTCCAGGTGGATCAGGCAGCATTATTACGCGGAACCAACGATACCAACCACCGCCTGGAACAAACTGATCCGCACAGATTTTATAGCAAAGAACGGGCTGTATTTCAAAGAGGGCATCATCCACGAGGATGATCACTGGGAATATTTTGCGGCCAAGTGCATAAGCAGCATCGCCTTTACAAAAGACTGCTGCTATATCCACCATATTACGCCCAATTCAATCATGACAGCGCCGGACAGAACCGAAAGCCTGCGTTCATGGATTCTAATTATAGAAGAGGCGGTACACAGCATTGACATAGAACTGTTTAATGAAGAAATAGAATGGTTATACGGTGTTATTCTGTTCAACATAGATAAAATAAAAAACGGCGCCGGCAGGTATGATCACCTGCTACCGGAGTATAAAAAATACCTGGAGCTATTTGGCAGCCTTAAACGGGCCTTCTGGAAAACACCTTTTATATTTTTCAAAAAGGACCTGAAACAAAAACTAAAATTCCTGGCTTACAAAAGGAAGCCGGCCTGCCGGGAGAACAAAAGACAAAAAAGGGGGCGGGGATGATTCGCAGAATAAAAAATAAAGTGATCCGCACCATCTTTAAGGAACAGTGGTCTCTTCTTGTTTGTGAAAGAGACGGGAAACCCCTAAAACAAATTAGCCCTCCCAAAGATCGTATTTGGTCGGATCCTTTTCCCGTTGAACACGAAGGGCGGTTTTATATTTTTCTTGAAGAACAAATAGCCGGCGGCAATGGTACATTGGGCTTTATCGAACTGTATCCCGGCATGGAACATTCTTCGTTTGTTCCGGTTCTGGAAAAACCCTACCACCTCTCGTATCCCCAGGTTTTTTCTGCTGCCGGGCAGGGAAGCAGCCGCTGGTACATGGTGCCCGAAAGCCATAAAAACAACACCATCGATCTCTACGCCGCGGAGGAATTTCCCCGCCGGTGGGTCCATGAAACTACGCTGATAAAAAATATTACCGCAAACGACAGCACCCTTTTGTTTTACCAGGGCCTTTGGTGGATCTTTACCAGCACCGGCAATACTATGGCAGAATTTAATTCTAATTTATTGGCCTTTTATTCAAAGTCTTTTCCTTCAAATTCATGGAAGGCGCATCCCCTCAATCCCCTGTCTTCGGATTCTTCGAACAGCCGCATGGCGGGTTCCTTTTTTTTAGAGGACGGAGTTTTATACAGGCCGGCCCAGGACTGCCGGCGCAATTATGGGGAAAACATCAGAATCAATGCGGTAACATCCCTTTCCCCGGAAACCTATGCCGAAAAAACGGTACGCATTATCAGGCCCGAAAAAAATCTCCACGCCGTCTGCACCCATACCTTTAATTATTGTTCTTCCTTTCTGCTGAGGGATATAAAGACAAGATACATGAGGAGCTTTTTATGACCCACCCTTCACATTCTGCTGCCGGCATCAAGTGAACGTCCTTGGCCTTTACCTTCTTGGCGGTGTCAGAACCGGCGGAAACAAAGACTACATTGACATCCTTGAGGGCCTTTCTTCGCGGGGAATAAAGGTTCTGGTTCTTTGCAGCGCCGCCTTTGATTACAGGGCCTCTTTTTTTTCACGGCTCGATCTTCCAATCCGCCGCCGGTGGAAATTCATGCCCCTTTCCTGCCTTTTCAAAAAAGGCCTGAAAAAACATTTTACATCTATCAGCGGCAAGCTGGCTGCTTTTTACGGCGGCCGGATCGATTATATCGTTAATTTTGGGGACACCCATCTTAAGGCGGCCCTGTATTTGAAAAAGAAAACGGGGGCCGCTTTACTGCACGGTTTTCGCGCCGGCGATGTAGACCGGGGGCGTATTTTACGAAAAGCCGGTGATATGCGCCCTGGGGAATACGCCCTGTCTTTTTTGTTTGAGGGAATCAACCGGAGCCGGGAAAAGCAGGCCGCAAAACACGCCCGCTGTCTTACCTTTCTTAACCAGTCCGACAGGGAGTCTTTTTTAAGGCGCACCCGCTGCTACGGGGCAAAAACCGCCGTTATTCCCAATCACATAGGACCCCCAGGCTGTCCTGACGAATACAAAAATAAAAACCGTCCGGTATCTTTGAAACAGATCTTGTATGCAGGAACCGTTTCTTCCAGCAAGGGCCTTTGGGATCTGCTGAGGGCCGCCGCCCTTTTAAAATCCAGAGGACACGGTGATCTGCGTTACTATCTGCTGGGGAGACTTGAAAATACCGGGCCCACCATGGAGCTTGTACGAAAACTGGATATAGCGGATCAGCTTGCCTTCGAGGGCTACCAAAATCCTTTTCCATATCTTGTAAGGTGCGCTTTGTTCGTGTACCCAACCCTCTACGACTCCTTCGGCAAGGTTATCACCGAAGCTCTTCACGCGGGCTGTCCCGTAATCGCCTCCTCCGCAGCGGGTCCGCTGGAAATACTCCGGTACCCCGAACTGCTTTTCAAGCCGGGAAACTATGCTGAAATCGCGGACAGAATAGAACGCTGCCTGACGGACGGAGACTTTTACCAAAGGGTACGATCCCTGTGTGCGGAGCGGGCCTCCCACTATTATTTTGACTGGGCCGCCCGCTATGAATCTTTCCTTCAGGATCATTTGCCGCCTCCATGAATATCCTGTATCAAATAATTATATTCCCCGTGGAAATGATCATCGAGTCTTTTTACGCTTTGCTTATCGTTGTGTTCAAACAAAACCATGCCGTATCCATTTTGGGGATCAGCGCGCTGGTTACCCTGATTTGCCTTCCGCTTTACGCGAAGGCGGAATTTGTCCAGAACGAAGAAGGACGGATCAAAAAGAAAATGCTGAAACGAACGGCCAGCATAAAAAAGAATTTCCGCGGCGACGAAAAGCACATGGTCTTGGCGATGTACTACCGGGAAAATCATTATCATCCCCTGATGGCGCTTAGAAGTTCCCTGGGACTTTTGGTACAGGCGCCGTTCTTTATAGCGGCATATCATTTTCTTTCACGGTATGGGGCGTTAAGGGGCGAATCCTTTTTATTTATCCGGGATCTTGGATCTCCTGACGGCATCATTCAAACAGGAACCCTGCGCCTGAACGTTCTTCCTTTTTTCATGACGGCGATTAATCTTGCCGCCGCCTGTGTTTACAGCAAAAATAAT
>JAITHE010000123.1 GCA_031280125.1 Treponema sp. | reverse complement strand
AAGGAGATTCCCCCGTGGGTGGCGATGATCTTGACCGGCAGGTTCTGGTAGGCGATGTCGGTGCGGACCTGTTCCCCCGCCCGGAGGCAGGCGAATACCGCCATGGTGGAGGCAAAGGGGATGAGCCCGGTTTTTGCCAGCCCTGCGGCGATGCCCATCATGTTTTGTTCGGCGATGCCCACGTTAAAAAAACGGTCCGGAAAGGCTTCGGCAAAGTGTACGATGGCGGTGGTTTTTGCCAGGTCCGCGGTGAGCCCCACGATACGGCTGTTCTGCTTGCCCATTTCTACCAGGGTCCGGCCGTAAATTTCACGGGCAGTCATGGTGGCCGAATCGTAACAGTTCCAGGTGGTTCCGGTGGTAACGGCAGCCATTATACGCCTCCTTTTATGATAGAAGCCTTGGCCTTTTCGCAGAGATCCGAATCTCCCGAAGCGTAATGCCACTTAACATTGTTTTCCATAAAATCGACTCCCTTGCCCTTGACGGTATTTGCCAGGATCAGCACCGGTTTGTCCGCAGCGGCCCAGCCCCTGTCCAGGGCGCCCGCCAACGCGGAAAAATCGTGGCCGTCAACTTCAATCACCTCAAAACCAAAGGATCGCCATTTATCGGCGAATGGCTCGAGGTTCATAATTTCCTCAGTGGCGCCGTCGATCATCAGCCGGTTACGGTCCACAATGGTGATTACGCTGCCCAGCTTAAAGTGGGCCAAGGCCATGGCCGCTTCCCAGATGCTGCCCTCGCAGCATTCGCCGTCTCCCATAAGGCAGACGGTCTTGAAGGTTTTTTTCTGGTACCGGGCGCCAAGCCCCATGCCAAGCGCCATGGAGAGGCCGTGCCCCAAAGAACCCGTCGAAGCGTCACAGCCCCTGACCTTGTTGCTGTCCGGGTGCATGGCGAAGGGGGAGCCAAAGTGATTGAAAGATTTTAGTTCCTCCTCCGGGAAATACCCCTTTTTTGCCAGCACGGGGATAAAGCCCGCCGCCGCGTGGCCCTTGGAAAGAATAAACCGGTCCCGGCTGTCCCAGGCGGGATCATCCGTCTTGACGTTCAGGTACTTGAAATACAGTATCGTAAGGATGTCCACAATACTGAGGGAGCCGCCGATGTGGGAACCCCCGGACCAGGCCATCACATCCACAATGGTGAGCCGTAATTCCCGGGCAATCCCCGAAAGATCCCGAATTTCCGCTTCTGTACAGGGCATATACACTCCTCCGCGATTTAGCGTAGTGATTAGAATACCTCACCGGGGGGAATAAGTCAAATTCTTTTTGAAAAAAAACTGATTTTTGTCAAATTCGTCGTTAAACTTGACGAATTTTATTGTCCTTCGGGATAAAACGTTTTATACTGAAAGCTATGAAAGATCCGGTAACACTGGCGTATATCAATATGTACGGGATACTCGGCGCACTCTGCGACCTCTGTGAACTTTCCCCGGAGGCGAAGGCCCTTGCCGCTGACGAGAGCCTGCCGGGGCGGAAGCCGGTGCGCGTGGGCTTTGCGGTAAAGAACGGGCCGGCCATGACCCTGGCCTTTGGGGGCGGGAACTGCTTTATGGAAGACGGCGCGGAACGGTGCGATATTAAGCTGCCCTTTGGGGACTGCGGAAAATTCAACGGCCTGCTTGACGGCACGGTAACGCCTTTTCCCAGCAAGGGCTTTACCAAGCTCACATTCCTCACGGGGAATTTTATCCGCCTGACCAAAATACTGGAAGGCTGTCTGCGCCCTGAACCGGACGCGCTCAAGGACGAAGCGTTTTTTACCGCCAGCACAAGGGTTATGTTTTTCCTGATCGCCCAGGCAGTGGCGCAAATAGGCAATCACGATAAGATTGGGCGCTTTACAGCATCGAACATCGTGGACGGCACGGTGGTGCTTTCCATCGCGGGGGCAAAGCCCTTGCAGGCGGCAATCACCGTAAAGGATCACGTGCTTTCCATGTCGCGCCTCATACCTGAGCAGTATCACGCGATTATGGAATTTTCAGGCCTCCGCCTTGCCCGCGACCTCTTTGACGGCAAGGTCAGCGCCCTGGGCTGTGTGGGCCAGGGGCTTATTTCTATGCGGGGCAATCTGGGGATGCTGGACAATATCAACCGCATCCTTGACCGCGTGGCGGTGTATCTGGCATAAGGCAGCGCCGATTAACTTGACGCTAATCAGCGCTGCCTTATTGTTTTTGCTCATTCCATTACGCAAAAACGGGTAAGATGCAATGATTAAATCCTCGATTGGATTTAATCATTGCTTCCATAAGGAGCGAATATGAGTTTTCCTGTTTACAATTACGAAAAAAGCGCCGCGGCGTTTAAGCGGGCGCTCAAGGTGATTCCGTCCGGCATTTACGGGCATCAGGGTCCGGCTGAGGGTTGTTTTGTGCCGGTGGCGGCGTTTCCGTTTTTTTCGGAGCGGGCAAAGGGAGCGTATTTTTGGGACGTTGACGGCAACCGGTTTGTCGACTATATGTGCGCTTACGGTCCGAATGTGCTGGGCTACAATGACGATGAGGTTGACGAGGCGGCGGCACAGCAGCGCGCCAAGGGGGACTGTGTTACGGCGCCGTCTTCGGCGATGATTGACTTTGCGGATCTTTTGGTTGACACGGTGGCGTGCGCGGACTGGGCGTTTTTTGCCAAGAACGGCGGCGATGTTACGACGCTTGCGGTTATCGCGGCGCGCGCGCATACGCGGCGCAAAAAAATCGTATTCTTTAAGGGCTACTATCACGGCGTTGCCCCCTGGACGCAGAAAATCGACTATCCGGGAATTCTGGAAGAGGACGTGGCGAATAACATCTACGTCCCCTGGAACGATTACGACAAACTTGCCGAGGTATTTGCCCACAACAAGGGTGAGATTGCGGCGGTGATTTCCCAGCCCTACCTGCACGGCAACTTTGCCGACAATGTGCTGCCCGCCGAGGGGTTTTGGCAAAAGGTGCGCGCGCTCTGCGATGATGCCGGCTCGGTGTTGATTATCGACGATGTGCGCGCGGGGTTTCGGCTGGACTTGGCGGGGAGCGATCACTATTTCGGCTTCAAGGCGGATCTGATCTGCTTTTGCAAGGCGCTGGCCAACGGCTACAACGTGAGCGCCCTGTGCGGCCAGGAATTCCTCCGCAACACCGTGAGCGGCCTTACCTACACAGGGAGCTACTGGCTTTCCGCGGTGCCCTTTGCCGCGGGGCTTGCCTGCATTAACAAGATGAAGCGCCTTGATCTGCCACGCCTGCTGCGGGAAAAGGGAAGCAAACTGCGGGAGGGCCTTATTGACACGGCGAAGAAGCACGGCCACGATCTGCGGGTAACGGGGGAGAGCGCGCTTTTTTACCTGCGCCTTGCCGATGACGACCACGGCGGCGCGCCGTCTCTCATGCTGCATCAGCGCTGGATTGCCGAAATGGTCAAGCGGGGGGTGTATCTTACCAACCACCACAACCACTTTATCAACGCGGCGTTAAGCGATGAAGATATTGCCACGACGGTTGCCGTGGCTGACGAGGCGTTCGCGGCGCTGTAGGGGGCTCTATCTCCCGGCGGCCTCCGCATCCAGGAGCAGTTCCGCCTCCGGGACGGCGAGCAGGGCCGAGGCGGGAAAATCCCGGTCTGGGGCGGAAAGGGAGAGCAGCCGCCGGACTATTTCCGCTTTGTGGGTTCCCAGGACGATAAGCTGGATCCGCCGGCAGGCGAGGATATTTTTGAGTCCCAGGGTTATGCCTTCCGTAATGGGGGGCATGCCCCGGGGAAAGTATTTGGGGGCCACCTCCAGGGTGGTCCGCGACAGAGCGGTGCGGCGGATACCTTCGTCAAAGCCGCTGCCCGGTTCGTTCAGCGCGAGGTGGCCGTTCATCCCCGCCCCAAGGAGCAGGCAGTCGATGCCGCCCCACAAAACGATCCGTTCTTCCATGCGCCGGCATTCCGCTTCACAGTCCGCCGTCATGCCATTAAAAAGGGCGATCCTGTCCGGGGCGGCGGCAATCCGGGAAAAGAAGTTCCGCTTGAGGAAAAAGGCGCAGCTTCCCCCGGTGTCCGGAGAAAGGCCCAGCCATTCGTCCAGTTCGATGAACCGGGCGGCGGAAAAGTCCGTTCCTCGCTCCACCAAGGCGTTGAACACCGGCAGGGAACTATGGCCCGCGGCAAAACAAAAAACAGCGTTTGGCTTTTTGCGGAGCACCCCTTCCACGATATCCGCCGCATGGGCGGCAGCAAGCGCTTCACTGTCAAAACGGCACACCTTCATGAATCACCCCTGGCCGAGTAAAAGCTCGATGGGATATTTGACTTTGGCGCTGAAGGGCAGGGACACCCGGCTGCCTGACTTTGCCGAGGCATAGGCGGCGTAGATCAGTTCCAGTACGGCCCGGCCGTCTTCGCCGTCCACCAGGGGTTTGCCGTCTCCCTGGACGCAGCCGATAAAGTGGGCCAGTTCCTGGGGATAGCCCTGGTTAAAGGCTTCCTCAAAAACGGTAAAGGTCCAGCCCTTGCTGCTGCCGGCCTTTTCGCCGGCATAATCGTAGCCGTCCAGACTGTAGGTTAAGGCCGAATTCCCCCGGAAGAGGTCCGCGTAGCTTACCCCCTTGTCGCCATAGACTTCGATGCGGTCGTCCATACCGCCCTGTTTGGCCCAACTGTCCTCCGCCAGGGCGGTAACGCCGTTTTCAAATTCCACGATGGTCAGGGTGTTGTCGTCGCAGCCGGTGTCGTGCATCACGGTCTTTATGTCGGCGTAGACGCTTGCGGCGGGGGCATTGCCCATCATCCACCGGAACCATGCCAGGGCGTGGCAGCCCATGTCCATCATCACCCCGCCCCCGGCGGTTTCCTTTTTGTAGAACCATGCGCTGTGGGGGCCGGAATGTTTTTCCGCCTGCTTCAGCATATACACCTTGCCCACGGCTCCCCGTTCAACCAGGGCACGGACCCGCTCGTACTTGGGGGCAAAGCACAGCTCCTCGGCGTACATCAGCTTGAGGTTCTTCTGTTTGGCCGCGCCTATCATTTCGTCCGCCTCTTCCAGGGTCAGGGCCAGGGGCTTTTCGATAATTACATGCTTTCCCGCATTCAGTGCTTTCATCACGGCGCTGTGGTGAAGGTAGTTGGGAAGGCCGATATCCGCCACATCCACGGGGGCTTCCCGGAGCAGGGCATCCATATCCGTGTACCACCGGGGGATGCCGTGGGCCTTCGCAAAGGCTTTAACCTTTTCTTCGTTATGGCTAAAAACCGCCGTGATTTCCGC
>JAITHE010000099.1 GCA_031280125.1 Treponema sp. | reverse complement strand
TTTCAAAAAAGATATTTGATGTATTGGATAAAATGAAAATTAAAGGCATTCAGTTAATTCCATCTGTTATTACCGGTAAAAACAATAAAATATACGAAAATTACTGGTATATTCATATTATAAATCGGTATCCGGCATTAGATCGGGAAAAATCTATTTATGAATGGGATGATTTTATTAAAGTTGCTTCACCATTGGAAAAAGTTGTTTTAAATGAAGAATATTTAAGAACAATTCCATTGGAAGAACGTTTAGTTTTTTATTTGGCGGAAAATGGAGTAGAGCAATTATTCCATAAATCAGTAGTAGAGGCTATAATGACAGTTAATCCTGAAGGAGTGAGGTTTATAAACGTGAAAGATTGGAATACGGGTTCTCCATTTGAAGATGAAGAAGAATATTAAAATGGGCTATCAGTTAAAAAAATGAAAAATAAATAATGGAATGCGGACAAACGGCATATAACAGGACTGTTTACGCTACGCCGCCGGTAGGCGGCTTGGCCTCCATTCGGCCAGGTCAGTCGCTACGCTCCTTCCCACGCCTCATTCCGGCACATTTGGGCGGCACGCAAACCTATGGTTTGCTTTATTGTGCCGCCCAAACGTCGTAAACAGCCGGAACAATAGACGCCGTGATCAGTCAATACGGTTATGCTCTATGCCCAGGATCTGGCCGGGATCCAGTTCAGCCTGCCGGTCTGAACAGCTGGTCTGCGGTTGGCGCCTTTGCCCCCCCTCACGGAACGCCCGGAATCTAAGGGTTCCCGGCGTTCCGGTTAAAGCGGCGTTCTGCTTCCGGCCATATACAGGCCGGAGGAAAACCTATGACGGACCATTTATGCGCCAACCCAGACGGGGCGGATCCCCTGAACGAAGCCGCCCGGAGCTTCTTTGGCATTGCTTACCTGTTTCCCTACCAGCGCCTGGTGATTGCCAATATCCTGGAAGCGGCCCAGGCGGCGGGGATCCCCCTGTACTGGCCCGGGGACAGCGGCGGTGGAGGAATGTCCGGGCGCTTTTCAGCCGGAGGCGGTTTCCGTGAAGATGCCTGTGAAGGCAGCCGTGAAAATACCCAAGGACATGTTGGGGAGGAGTCCTGCACCGCCCCTTCCGACAGGGACAGTATGGGCCGGCAAATTGTCATACTCCCCACAGGGGCGGGAAAATCGCTCTGTTTTCAGCTTCCGGCGATGCTGATGGAAGGGCCTACCCTGGTTATATACCCCCTCCTGGGGCTGATGGCGGATCAAGAGCGGCGGCTGCGGAACCGGGGATTTCCGCCGGTTCTGATCCGGGGAGGCCAAAGCGGGGAAGAACGGCGAGCCCTGTGGGAAGCCCTGCGCCGGGGACGGAGTAAATGCATCATCGCCAACCCGGAAGTACTCCTTGCCCCGCAGGTAATGGAAACCATAGGGAGCCTGGGGATTGTTCATGTGGTGATCGACGAAGCCCACTGCGTTAGTGAATGGGGGGAAAGCTTCAGGCCCGCCTACCTTGAGATAAGCCGAATCATTGAAGCCGCCAGGGCCCCTCTGGTAACGGCCTTTACCGCCACCGCCGGAAAGCCGGTACTGGAAAAAATAGAAAGCCATATCTTTGGCGGTGCCGGGGCGCGCCGGATAACCGGAAACCCCGGCAGGGACAATATCCGTTATGCTGCCCGGGGCTGTATACTCCGGGATGTGGCGGTTCGGGACATACTGCTGGCAACTCCCCGCCCCGCCATTGTGTTTTGTTCCTCCCGGCCGGGGACGGAAAAACTCGCCCTGTATCTACGAAATGAAATCCGCGATCTAGGACTGGACTGGAGCGGGGAGATCCGTTTTTACCACGCCGGCCTAAGCCGGGAAGAAAAGGCGGATCTGGAAGCTTGGTTCCTCCCCCATCCTGGCGGGGTTTTGGTTTCAACCTGCGCCTTTGGCATGGGCATAGACAAACCCAACATCCGCATGGTGATACACAGGGACTGCCCGCCCTCGGTGGAGGCCTATCTGCAGGAAGCGGGAAGGGCCGGCCGGGACGGTGCACAATCCGGAGCGGTACTGCTCTTTGGCCCGGAGGACGAGGCGGCCCTGCACCGGGCGCGGACAGAATCCGCCCGGAACCGCCTGGGAAAACTGCTCGACTATGCCAGGAACGCAGGGCGTTGCAGACGGGAGGCGCTGCTGGAACTCCTTGACTATGAAGGGAACGGCGGCAGTCCCGAATCGTCCTGCTGCGATGTCTGTGAAGGACAGGCTTCCGCGGCGATGCGGGAAGAGGCAAGCCTCCTGGATTTTTTCCGCAGAAATGGCCGCTGTTTTACCCTGAATGAGGCGCTGCCCGTCCTGACTCAGGCCGGACAGGTCCGGTGGTCCGGGGAAGAAGCCCGGCAGGCTCTGGAAAGGCTTATCCTGGAAGGAAAACTCGAAAAGATGGGGAATCTTCTCTGGAAAAACAAGCTGAGGATCCCCAGGAGCAAAGGCCCCTGGTATTCCGGAAAGTCTAAAGGCGCCCATAACACGCGGCAATCCTTTCGATAGAGAAACCGGAGGAAACAAGATCGCCGCCCCCATGGTCCTGAAAGCCTTCAAGACCCACGACAAGATCCGGGCGGCCATGAAGATACAGGGCTATTCCGCCGCGGCTACAGAAGCGGTCGTAGCCTAAGTATTCACAGACAACCGCTCCGTTTTTCTGCTCAACGAAACAGTTGTCGTTTTATGGCGGCTGCGGGTAAAGGGGAGAGATTCCCAGCGGCGGGAGATTTCGGTGGCGTTATTGAGGAGGGAAGAGAGGGCGATCCACCCTGAGGCGACATCGGTGGCGGTCAAGGTATGGAGATACTGGCCTCCCGTGGACTGTCCGCAGTGGTGGACGGTGTCGATGTGCCGGAAACCGGGGGTTTTCCGCTCCTCTCCGGAGTAAAAGGTACGGATGGGGATACGGCTTTTGAGGGAATCCAGCGGTTTGGTGAGGCTTTTCCCCTTCAGTTTGAGGGCCGCCTTGTCTTTTTTGAGATACCGGTCGATGGAGGAGGGGCTTATCAGGCAGCGTTGTTCAGCGATTTCGGGAGTGATGCCGAAGGCCGGCCAGGAGGCGATGAAGGGCATTTGCTGCCGCATGAGCGGGGCGAGAATTTTCCCGCATTTATATCAGAAGAAAGTCCAAACGAGACGGAGGCGGCGGATAACCTCATCGGTGCAGTCCCGCTTGCCTTTTTTCGTCGCTTTTTGGCACCGGGGCTTATATTCCCTCGTTACCGCCTGTTTCTCGCGCATAGTTAACCCCATTCGGACACCCTCCTTCAGGTGCCCTTAGTGTAATATGGGTAACATTTTCAATGTGAGACATTTCCCTTTTCCGGTACCATTTTTCATGAGGCAACGCGAGGGCTTGACACGATCCAGCCCGCAGCGGATACAATGATCAATAGTTCTCTGGACGGTAACACGCCGGCCTATGGCGGTACGGTAAACTAAAGATGGAACTACCCCGGGAAATGGCGGAACCGTTAGTCAGCCCGGCGGCCGGTATGGGGATCCGCCCCTATAGTCCCTGCCGTTCTTGATATACCGCGGCCCGGTCTTTTCCTCACCCTGCATTGTGCTGTTTTTTAGCGGAATTTGTCCAGAAACTGCAGTTTCCGGACAACTCCATTGTCAAATTGTCCTGAGGGGTGTATACTTTGTATGTTGAGGGCATTTATCACACTGGAGTAGTATGGAGCAGTATATACAGCCGTTTGTACAGGTTACAACCTCGGTTTTTAAGACCTTGGTACGCTGTGAAATTACCCCTGACCGGGCATATTTTGTCGGCAAAGAGGCTTTTCTTAAATGGGATATTTCCGGTATAATCGCCCTGACGGGGGAAGTCAAGGGGCTGGTGGCCATCTCTATGAAGTCTTCCACGGCTTCAAGAATTACCGGTATTTTGCTGGGAACCAACGGAACCATCTCCAGGGGGGATGTGATCGACGTCATCGGGGAACTGGTTAACATTATTTCAGGAAATGTCAAAAAAAACTTGGAGGATATGTTTAAAATTATCATTTCCCTTCCTAAAGTTATCCATGGCATGGCCCACATGCTGGTTATCCCCGAAGAAAGAATCAGGCTGCTCTGCATACCCTTCAAAATTTTTGAAAACGAAACGGTATGCCTTTCTATCAATATTGACGAAGGATGATTTTTCCCCCGCAGGCTGCGGAGGGCATCAAAAACGTGTACGGAATACCCATGAAAAAACCAAGGGCGCTGATCTTTAGGTGCGGTTCCTGCGGGCACGAAGAACCCAAGTGGCTGGGCCGCTGTCCTGAATGTGGGGAATGGAACACCCTAACGGAGACCGCCGTTTCTCCCGGAAGTCATGCCGGGCGAGCCCTTTCCGGAGGTACGGCCCCCCGGTCGCTTCCCCTTTCCGCGGTGGATCCTCAGGAGGAAAAACGGGTTGGCAGCGGCATTGAAGAACTGGACCGGGTGCTGGGGGGCGGCATCATGAAACGTTCCGCGGTACTCCTGGGGGGCGAGCCGGGGATCGGCAAATCCACCCTGCTCATCCAGACCGCCGCCGCGGCCGGAACCAGGGGGCGGATCCTCTATATTTCCGGGGAAGAATCCGCCGGCCAGGTACGGATGCGGGCGGACCGGCTGGGGCTGACGGCAAACCTGGACCGGATTGAAATGTGCTGTACCGGACGGCTTGAGGATATTCTTGTTATCCTGGAGGCGGTAAAACCCGTACTGATCATGGCCGATTCGGCCCAGACTCTGCATACCGACGAAGCCGGACCCGCTCCGGGTACAATAAACCAGATGAAATTCTGCGCCTACGAACTTATCTCCTGGGTCAAGGACCACGACGCCGCCCTGTTTTTGTCGGCCCACGTAACCAAAGACGGCCTTATCTCGGGGCCAAAAACCCTGGAACACATGGTCGATACGGTACTGTACTTTGAACAGGGGGGAAATCCCGGCGGCGGCGGATACGATGGGGACTGCCGGTTTCTCCGGGCGGTAAAAAACCGCTTCGGATCGGTGGATGAAATCGGCATTTTTACCATGGGGGAAGGAGGACTTCAGGTGGTGGCCGATCCGTCCCTGCTCTTTCTGGTCCGCCGGGAGGGAGCGGTTCCTCCGGGGATCGCCACCGCCTCGGTTATGGAGGGATCCCGGTCCCTGCTGGTGGAACTCCAGGCCCTCACGGTCCCCGCCAAGGGTTCCGTGAGCCGGGTTTTTTCCGGTTCCATCGAAACAAACCGGGTGTCCCGGGTGGCAGCCTCGCTGGAAAAACACCTGGGCCTGCGGCTGTCGGATCAGGACCTGTATGTTAATGTGGCCGGAGGCATACGCATCAACGAGGTGGGGGTGGAACTGGCCCTGGCCGCTGCTCTCTACTCTGCCCGGACGGGCATTGCCCTGCCGGCGGCCACGGCTATTGCGGGGGAACTGTCCCTGGCGGGGGAAGTACTGCCGGTACGAAAAAAGGCGGCGCGGGAAAAAACCGCCGGGGGCCTGGGCTTTTCCCTGTTTACCGCCGGAGATCTAAAGGGCGCCGCCCTGGCATTATTCGGCAGCGTAAAACTGGGATAAGGCGCACGGCCGCGGCGTTCCACCGCCGGCCCGCTGCTGCGGGCGTCCCCAGCGAAACTGGGGCGCGTAAACAGACCTGTTATGCGAAGTGGCGGCGTACTCCATCTTTACTAATCATTGTAAATAACCTTGACACCCTCCAGATCAGGCGTAACATATAAAGACCGGTGACTGCCATAAAAAGTTTTTTCGACCTGATCATAAATCAAAAGGTACCAATCCTTACCTTCTTTATGTCTAAAATAACCGTCATCAGAGTTCCATTCATAACAATCGTAATATGCCGCTTCGCGGTTATCACCGGGATCGGCGGGTTGGCCATCGTAACCTTCTTCCTTCTCGGACTGAAGAAAAAAGACATATCGAGCGCCCGTAGGAATGTCTGTGATTTCTATTGGATATGGCTCAATAAGCCAGGAAGGATCAGGGGATCGATTAAGACGATAAACCTTTGCTATTGAACCGCCAAATGCACCTTCCATTGACACAGATGGAATAGAAGACTCCGAAGACTCCACACTTCTTGCCATGCCCAAAACGGCACGTGCCGGCAGGACGGCTAAGGGTGAAACAGATGGTGACCGCGTGTTGATGGTGGTGAGATACGTCAACATTGCATTATCCGGCGTTGTACCGTTATCATAAGCGGCCAAACCAAAAACAAGAAACAAACCAATACCCAAAACATTCTTTTTTGCCTTCATTTTCCAGACCCTTCCTTATCAAAAAGTTTTATAAGGCATACGCCTTATGGTAGACTTATCCGGAACCCTCAGTTTCCGCACAAGTCTATTTCATAGCCGCCCTGTTGGAAGCAGCTTTGATTCCTTGCTGGATGGGGTTTCCCATCCTTATTGGATTATGTTTGCAATCCTTATTGGATTGGTTTCCCCATCCTTGTGGGATTACTCTTTCAATCCAAGGGCAGGCCCCTGCTCACGCCACGGTCAGGGCGCTTTCCCCGACGATGCCTTCGTTCTCGATTTTGACCTTGATCAGCAGGTCCTTGAGGCGGCCAAGGGTTCTAAAGGCTATGTGGAGGTTTTCCGCGCCGATGTGGTCGTTGGCCCCGTGGTAGGTACCGGAAATGCGGGTGTGGAGGGAGCAGAAGCCGCCCAATTGTACGGAAAAGCCGTCCAAAAGCTGGTAGACCACTTCGTTGATAAACACCTGGGTGTGTTCCACTAAATCCTCGTACTGTCCCGTAAAGCCGCCCCGGTTCTTGGCGGCGGCGCATACGTCTTCTATAGAGAGGGACGCTTCCGCCTGTGCCCGGGCCACGTAAGCGCCTTCGCCCCTGCCCAGGTAATTGGAGTAGACTTTCGCTTCGATTTTGTGCAGAACTTCGGTGATTTCGTTTATTACAGCCATACAACGCTCCTGCGGGGGCCGTTATGGGAAGAAAGGGGCCCCTGGGCGCCCCTTTGGGCGGAGTTACCCCTTAAAAGATGACGGTAAGCGGGTGTCTGTCTGCGCCTGATTTTGGGCGGATCTCGCCGGGTGTATGAAAAAAGATTCAGGTGAGTGTTAGAGAGAGAGAGAGAGAGAGAGCAAGAACCGTGCCAAGTTAGGCGATTTTAGGGAAAAAAGTGAAATTATTTTCAGGACCGTGTCAGTCGTGAATACCATGGTGTCTACTATGGACTTTTTTTCTCAAAAAGTCAAGGGGATAATAAAGAAAATCGAAAAAAATGACCCCGGACCGGCGGCAGACCCCGGTATGTCAAGGCATCGCCGCTTTATCTTGACTTTGATATTGATAAAAATTTATCATAATTAAAACAATGACTAACGAAAAGGTATCGGCGGCTCCTTCGGTTCGCAGGCTGCCCGGCTACCTCAATATCATCCGGGCTTTTCAGGAGGAAGGGGGCGAATACATTTCCAGCGCCGCCATAGCCAAAGAACTGGACATGGACGCAATTCAGGTCCGCAAGGATTTGGCCATCACCGGGGTCCTTGGCAGGCCCCAGAGGGGTTACCCTGTGGAAGAACTCTTAACCGCGATCGAGCGTTTCCTGGGCTGGGATACCGCCCGGGACGCCGTTCTTGTGGGGGTGGGCAACCTGGGTTCCGCCCTGCTGGGCTACCGGGAATTCAACCTCCACGGCCTTACCATAATTGCCGCCTTTGACACCGATCACCGGAAAATAGGAACGGTGATTCACGGCGTAAAAATCATGAACGGCAGGACCATGGACATTCAGCTCTCCCGTCTTGGAATAAAGATGGCGATTTTAACGGTACCCGCGGGAGAAGCCCAGGAAACGGCAAATGTGCTGGTCCAGGCGGAGATAGAAGGGATATGGAATTTTACCGGGGTAAAGCTTGCCGTTCCCGTCCATGTTACCGTGCAGAACGAAGACCTGTCATCGGGGTTTGCCATGCTCTGTATAAAGATGCATAATAAGCGGGGTATTCGAGGCATTAACGGAGGGTAACCCATGATCAAATTAAAGCAGGCCATAGATAATTATTTAGCCTGCTGTACGCATCTAAAAAAGTTGAACGCAAAATCAATCAGGGCATACACGGTCGATCTTGAACAGCTAAGGCGGTACGCCGCATCTGAGTCTATTCTCGGAAAACCGGATATTTCCGCATATATCGCATATCTCCACAGGAATTTTTTACCAAGAACGGTTAAGCGAAAAATCGCAAGCATCCGCGCCTTTCTGAATTACCTGGAGTTTGAGGAGCTTATCCCCGAAAACCCGATGAAAAAAATCAGGACAAAATTCCAGGAGCCCCGGCTGCTGCCCAGAATAATTCCCCTGGCAATAATTGAGCGTGTATTAGGCATCGCCTACCAGGAACTTAAGCAGGCGCAGACTGCTTATGCGGCGAGTGCCGCCCTGCGCAACACCGCCATAGTCGAACTTTTATTTGCCACAGGGCTGCGGGTATCGGAATTGTGCTCCCTGAACGCGGAATACATTGATTTGGGCAACGGCAGCGTCCTTATCATGGGAAAGGGAGCAAAAGAAAGGGTATTGCAGATTGGAAACCCGGAAGTCCTTTCAATTCTGCGGCGCTATGCCGAGGAAAATGCGGCGCGTATACGCAAGACGGGCTGTTTCTTTGTCAACCGGCTGGCTTCCCGCATTTCCGAACAATCCGTCCGCTTCCTTTTAAGACGGCTTTGCGCCAAAGCCGACGTTGGGCAAAATATAACGCCGCATATGTTCAGACATTCCTTCGCAACGCTGCTGCTCGAAGAGGACGTGGATATCCGTTATATACAGCGCATGCTGGGCCATAGTTCCATTCAAACAACGCAGATTTACACCCAGGTTACGGCAGAAAAACAGCGTCAAATTCTGACTGTAAAACACCCCCGGAACCGGTTTACCATCACCGGTTTATCCCCGGATATTGACAGTGTAAGAAAATAGTGGTATAAGAGAAACAATACAGACGCAGGATAATTGTTTATTATCACCGCGTTAACCAGGGGATTTGGAAGATTTAGACATGCTTTCCGCAGGTTTGACTGTTGTTGGAAAATCTTTATTCGAGGCGGCGGCGCAGACATTTATAGGAGCGCTTGCTTCATATTCATTTCACCGTATAAAAGACCGGTTCTATATGAGCAATACATTTGCCGGCGCCTTCGATATTTGGCAAAGGGGCATCCGCTGTAAAACCATACATGAGGGCGACAGGTTGAGATTTGAAGGATTGATATCGCCCTATGTACAGCTATTTCCGCGGGATCCCTATGGAAACGCCGTTCGATGGAATTCAATTTACGGTGAAGAATGTAAACTGCTTGCCGCATCACCGTCAGAGTTCAGAACCCTGGAATTTTATTCCGGATCCGATCAGACGATTAGAACCGGATCCCTCAATGGTGAAACCTTGGTCGGATTATATAACAGGTATGGTTATGTGGGGGAAGGCATTCTGGGTGTGGCGGCCACCTCGGAACTAAAAAAAAGCATACCTGTTTTTTTCGACAAAGACTTTTGGGGCTGTCACGCCGAAGTATCGGGTGTTTTGTCTTATTGTCCTGCACAGCATGGACATGTCGCCCAAAGTATTTTCAATAAAATTGGCCTTCCGGTCAATGTCGATTCCTATAAAGAGATTCCTTATGTAAAGATAACTTCAATAAGAGTTTATAAAAAAGAACATGAAAAAATAGCTTCTTTGCTTGGATCATCCTGGGCGGCAAAAGAGTGCAATGAGGACCCGTTTTTAGTAGGCACTCGGTAATTCCTAACGCAATTCAGATAATACCTCTTTTGGGTTTTTCCAGTCAAGTGTTTTTCGAGGGCGTTCATTTAATAATTTCGCGATTTTTGATACGTCCCGCTGGGT
>JAITHE010000076.1 GCA_031280125.1 Treponema sp. | reverse complement strand
AATATCGGTTTACGGGGAAAGGAACTTGAGCAAAAGGAAGACAAGGATGTCTTCCCACATAATTCAAGGAGGATGAGATGATCATCAACCACAACCTCAGCGCTATGTTCGCTGACCGGGCCCTCAAGGTTACCAACGAGAGCATCGCCAAAAATATGGAAAAACTTTCATCAGGGCTTCGTATCAACAGGGCGGGGGACGACGCTTCGGGCCTCGCGGTATCGGAAAAACTGCGGAGTCAAATCCGGGGCCTTAATCAGGCTTCCCAGAATGCTTCCAACGGTATTTCCTTTATCCAGGTAAGCGAAGGCTACCTCCAGGAAACCCAGGACATCATCCAAAGAATGCGGGAACTGGCTGTTCAGGCCGCCAACGGGATCTATACCGAGGAAGACCGCCTGTACATCCAGGTAGAAGTGTCCCAGCTGGTGGATGAAGTGGACCGTATCGCCAGTCATGCCCAGTTTAACGGCATGAACATGCTTACCGGCCGTTTTGCCCGGGCCGAGGGAAACAACGTGGTTACCGGTTCCATGTGGTTCCATATCGGCGCCAATATGGATCAGCGGGAACAGGTCTACATCGGCACCATGACCACCACCGGACTGGGGCTCCGCAGCGCAGGGGACGGTACTTTTCTTACCATCGCCAGCCCTGACGATGCCAACCGGGCCATCGGGACCCTGGACCAGGCGCTCAAGGTCATCAACAAGCAGAGAGCCGATCTGGGAGCCTATCAGAACCGGCTGGAACATGCTGTCCGGGGCCTGGACATCGGCGCCGAAAATATGCAGGCCTCCGAATCCCGAATCCGGGATACCAACATGGCCAGCCAAACGGTAAAATATGTAACTGATCAAATCCTGGTTAACGCAGGGACCGCTATGCTGGCCCAGGCAAACCAGCGGGCAAATTCGGTCTTGCAGCTTTTACAATAATAGTATATTATTGTAGTGTAGGGGGATATAAGCCCGGAGGTCCAAGGGCGTCCGGGTCAGCCCCTGTATGCGGATTTTCGCGAAAGCGAAAACAAAAGGGGATTGACCGGCAGTGAAATCTCCTATCGATCTTTGACAAACACCCTGGATCCGGCCAAAACGGATCCGCTTGGGTTTCCGTACGGCGGAACGAAGCTGGTTATTCGCCGAGGAGCGTGTCATCAGCTTCGTTCTGTCCGGGTTCGGGACGGAACCGGCGCGAGTGTTCCGTCCTTCCCCCGTATGGAACGGCTTCGGCATGGATTGCCGGAGTTAACGACTCAAGGAGGGTTATCATGATCATCAATCACAACATGAGCGCCATGTACGCCAACCGCCAGTTGGGCGTTACCAATGCCGATGTAGCCAAGAGTATAGAAAAACTCAGCTCCGGCATGAGGATCAACCGGGCGGGGGATGACGCTTCCGGGCTTGCGGTTTCCGAAAAAATGCGGAGCCAGGTCCGGGGACTCAACCAGGCCGAACGCAACATTCAGAACGGGGTGTCTTTTATCCAGGCGACCGAAGGCTATCTTCAGGAAACCCAGGATATTCTGCACCGTCTGCGGGAACTGTCGGTACAATCCGCCAATGGCGTCTACACCGATGAAGACCGCATGCAGATTCAGGTGGAAGTTTCCCAGCTGGTCGATGAAATCAACCGGATAGCGAGCCACGCTCAGTTTAATGGTATGAACATTCTGACCGGGTCTTTTGCCCAGAATTCTACCGTTAACAGGGTGATGCAGTTCCAGGTCGGGGCCAATATGGATCAAAACGAAAGGGTCTTTATCGGTACCATGACCGCCACAGCCTTAGGCTTACAGACCGCTCAGGGTGAAACCGGTACGGTGTCTATCGCTACCCCGGAAGAGGCCAACCAGGCCATTGGGATGGTAGACTCGGCGCTCAAACTGGTTTCCAAACAACGGGCCGATCTGGGTGCATACCAGAACCGCTTTGAAATGGCTGCCAACGGTGTCGCCATTGCATCGGAAAATCTTCAGGCCGCCGAATCCCGGATTAGGGATACCAACATGGCTTCGGAGATGGTAAGTTATACCAGAGGCAGCATTCTGACCCAGTCGGGAACCGCCATGCTGGCACAGGCCAATATGCGGACCCAGTCGGTGCTTTCGCTGCTCGGCTAACCGGGGCCGGCCGTTTTCACGGTTTCAAGAGACATCTGGACGTCGTCTTTTGAAACAGACCGGGTAAAACCGGGAATTGCTGAAGGACGGGGGAGTTCGCGCCCTTCCCCGCCTTTCTTTTGAAGTGTCTGTTCCTGCGGCATCCGCCCGGGGACATGTTTATACCGGACGACGATGCCTGCCTTTTAAGGGCGGGAAGAGTCTCCATGGAGGTGGAGTGCTATGGGTATTCAAATTGCCGTTGCTGGAAATGGAATTCCGCAACAGGAACTCCCCCAGGAAAGGGTTTTCGCAAAAACCGTACAATCCCGGTCTTCGGAATTGAGGGCCGTGGTAGCCGAAAGGATCCGGGAATCCCTGCCTGGAGGCCGCAGAAATCTCCCGGCGGATATAATGGCGGACCTGGAAAAGGTAAGTCTTGCCTTTAATAAAAAACTTAAATTTGAAGTAAATCACCAATCCAGGGACGTTATTATAAAGGTTATAGACCCGCAAACCGATAAGGTGATTAAGGTCCTTCCGCCCGAAGAGCTGCAAAGGCTTCATTCCAGGCTTAAGGAGACCATTGGGTTTCTGTTCGACGAGCGGATATAAGGCCGCCGCCGGGCCCCGTGCCCATGGAGGGGAGGGTTTATGTCTGATATCTATGTACCAGGGATAAGGAGCCGACTCAATACGGGCGGCATCGTAGAAGACCTGATGAAGGTCGAGCGGATACCCAGGGATCGTGCCGAAAAGCAGATAGAAACCCTGCAGACCGAAAAGGGCTACTGGCAGGAAATAGGGCGGCGCATCACCACTTTAAGGGAAAGCTCCCGGTCCCTCTACTCCTTCCAGAACCCTTTCAGTGAACGCGTCGCCCTTTCCTCCGACGAATCTGTCCTTACCGCCATCGCCACCAGGCAGGCCATAGAGCAGGAACGGACGTTCACCGTCAAGCAGGTCGCCAAGGCGGACCGTTTCCTCTCAAACCCCCTGGATGCTTCCTACAAAGTCCCGGCGGGGATCTACGGTTTTACCGTTGGAAACGACGAGATCAGCATCAACTACCGGGGTGGAAGCCTTAAGGATTTTGCGGAAATTTTAAGCCGCCGGGGCCGGGGCAAGATCCAGGCCAGCGTGCTTACCGTTGAACAAGGAACCCAGTCCCTGCTGGTCGAATCCCTCCTAACCGGTTCGGAAAACCGTCTGGGCTTTTCCGGCGCGGCGGAACCCCTGGCCCGTTCCCTGGGGATAGGAGAAAAACCTCCGAAGCTTCCCCAGGCGGCTTCCCTGCCTGATAAAGCCGTCCTTAGGGAAGAGGTTCTGACTCTAGGGGCGGGAAAACAGGCATCCATCGGCCTTAACGAAAACGCCCGGGCCTTAAGCGCCGAAAAGGGCGTGGTCCTGCGTTTTGAAACCTCCACTAGGGTAAATCCCCAGGAGGCTGCCGGGGACGATCGTCCCCCGGGTCCCGGCCTTCCCCAATCAGGCTCGATCAGCTATGGGGGCATCACCATTGAAAATGACAGCTCCTCCGTCCCCGTTCCCGAATGGGTTCCCTCTTCCAGGCCGGTCCGGGTGGACGATCCGGCCATGCTTTCCCTCCGTTTTACCGACGGCAGTACCGCCGCTTTGCCGGTGGTGCAGGATTCCACTGGTTTTATCCCCGGACAAATCAGCCTAGACGAATTCGGCGGAGGAAAAGCCGTAGCCTCCATGGAACTGGTAAACAACAATACCCACCGGGATCTCTTTATCCGCAATGTGTCGATCCTCAACCCCTCCACCCCCCCGGAACAGGATTTCAAACCCCAGAATGCCCTTTCCAGCGCCCAGGACGCCATTGTGGTGATGGACGGTATTGAGGTAAAGCGGCCCGGCAACGACATAAGCGACCTTATCCCCGGAGTAACCCTGACCGCCCGTTCTCCCTCGGACAAACCCGTATCCCTCAAGGTAGAGCCTGACCGGGAGACGGTCAAGGAAGCGATTATCACCATGGTGGGTAACTATAACAGGCTGATGGCGGAGCTAAACGTGATTACCCGGAACGATGAGCGGGTCGTCCGGGAACTTAGTTACCTCAGCGCGGAGGAACAGGGGGAGATGCTGAAACGGATGGGAACCTTTTCGGGGGATTCCATGCTGAATCAGTTTAAAAACGGCCTTCAACGGGCCGTTACCAGCCCTTATCCGACCCAAGAGGAACAGGAACTTTCCATGCTCGCCCAGATAGGAATCGGTACGGACGTGCGCCGTTCCGGGGCCAGCGCCGGTTACGATCCTTCCCGCCTCCGGGGTTACCTTGAAATAGATGAAAAAGTTTTGGACGAGGCTCTGCGGATAAAGCTTCCCGCCATACAACAGCTTTTCGGATCCGATACCGACGGGGATCTAATTGTGGATACGGGCATTGGCCATGCTGTGGAAACCCTTTCAAAACCCTACGTGGAAACCGGAGGGGTTGTCGCCCTTAAAACGGGAACCCTCGATTCCCGGATCGATCAGGAACAGCGGCGTATCGCTACCCTGGACAGGCAGCTGGAAGCGAAAGAAGCGTCCCTAAAACGGCAGTACGGAAATATGGAAAGCGCCTACAACCGGATGGAAAAAATGGGGACCAGCCTTGACAATTTCAGCCGTCAGGCCAGTTCAATTAACAATGGCCGGTAGTTATGGAGATAGGCATAAACGGAAAACCAGCGGATATTACCCTGGAAGAGGAAAAAACCCTGGGAGAAGTCCTCGCGGGGATCCATAACTGGCTTGAGGGATCCGGCCTTTACCTGAGCGGCCTTGAGGTGGACGGCAAAAGCTACGGCGCCCTTTCCATGGAAGAGGCCTTTGCGCTCCCCCTGGAGGGGATCTCCGCCGTGGACTTAAAAACATCCGGCTGGGCGGAACTAATGCTGGAGGCCCTCGTCAGCCTGCGGTGCAGGCTGACGGATCAGGAAGGCGCCTCGGCCTCCCCCTGGGCGGAGGATCCGGCCGCGCTTTTTCTTGAAAAAAACGCCGCCGGCCTTTACGGCATGGCTTCCAAAAGCCTGGCAGGGTCCCTGTCCGCAGAGGCAGTACTTCCGGTCATTGCCGAAAGGATCCGCGAAATCGAAAAACCCCGGGAAGAGCTGGCCGCCTCCATGCCCTTGATTGATGAAATCGCCCGAAGGCTTGAGGAGCTCCCCCTGGACTTACAGACCGGCAAGGACGGCAGGGCGGCGGAAACGGTTACGATCTTTTCCGCTTTGGGAGAAAAACTATACCGGCTGATTTTTCTTTTCAGGCAGTACGGAACGGATCCCGAAAAAATCCCCGTTCCTTCAGAAGATTCTCCTGCGGCAAATCTAAAGGACTATATTGAAGAGTTCAGCGCTGCCCTTCGGGAACTGATCGGCGCCTATGAAAACGGCGATACCGTTCTTGTGGGGGATCTGGCCGAATACGAACTGGCTCCCAGGCTGCTTCGCCTGGCTTCAATTCTTAACGGACCTAAATGTAATCCGAACCAGGGAGGAAATGGGAGATGAATTTCTTTCCGCTCCAGGAACAAATTAAGTACTTTAAGGAGGATGATCCCGTTGCGGGGATGATCCTTCTGGCGGGACTTGGGACGGTCCTGATTGCTTTCTTTGCGGGCAGCCTTGTCAAAAACAGGATCAAGGAAAAGAAAAGGACCGGCAGAAGCGCCAGGGCCCCCCGGCGTTTTTCTTCCTTTGCCCTGCGCCGGACGGCAAGAAACTACGGCCTTAACCGGGGCCAGACCAAGATGCTGGAATATGTCCTAAAAAACGGCGGCGCCGCCGATCCTGAACAGACCGTGGCCAACCCTTCGGCGCTGGACAAACAATTCAAGCACGCCTTCAAACTGATAGAAGAAAATGCCGGTACTGAAGAAGAGGCCCAGCAAAAACTGTCCATGCTTTTTTCTACCCGGAACACCATAGATATGCGCCACAACACAAGCCCCGCGGCTCCTTCTACGCAGCAGATCTCCATCAACATGGCGGCGGTCCTTACCGTAAACCAGGAATCCTATCCGGTAAAGGTCATCAGTTCCAAGGGGGATACCGTTTTGGTGGACTGCCCCCGCGGCGGCAGGGGAACAATGCTGCGTTTTTCCAAAGGAACCAGGGCAAACCTGGGGTTTTACACCAAGACCAACAAGGGATTTTCCTTTGACAGCCGGGTCATGGGCATGACCTCCACTTCCTTCGGGCCGGCCCTGCAGCTTATCCGCGCCCATGAGGCCACATCCTTGACCCAGCGGCGCTTCCGGCGGCAGCCGGCCAACTTTCCCTGCGATTTTCATACGATCCGCCTGGAACCCCAGAAAAAGAAAAAACTGCCCCCCAGGATGATCCTCAACCCCCAGCGTATGTCCGGCATCTTTACGGATATTTCCATAGGGGGCTGTGCCATCAAAACAAGGGCTTCCGTTTCTGCGGGGGCGCGCCTTAAAATCGAATTTGATTTCACCGCCGTCCTGGGACAGGTACTAAGGATAAACAGAAACGGAGTGTCCGGAACGGTTCTGCACGTCAAATTCCTTAAGGTTCCCCGGAAAGCCATGAATCGAATTAACTCCCTGGTTTTTGAGTACGATCATGATTGACCGGTCCTGTTTCAAAATGGTACAATGAAAAATGAAAATTACGGCCATTAAGGATCTTGTCCGGAAGGACGTACCCATCTACTACCGCCGCCTCTTTTCCGGTACCCTGGTCATTGAGATGGTAAATAGTACCGTAGAAAGCCGTATTGACTTTACCGTTGAAACTTCTCCCATGGGACAAAACGAAATAATTATCAATAGCATGGAGCAGGTGGATTATCCCCTGCTCCCCCTGAATAAGGAAGTAAAAAAATTTATCTCCCTTCTGGACGAGACGGGTGGACTTCCCGGCTGAGGGAGATTTTATTTCCTCCTCGGCGGAGGAAACCCTGGCCCTGGGTGAAAAGACAGGACGGCTGCTCAAGCCCGGAGACATTGTAGCCCTGCGGGGCAGCCTGGGGGCGGGAAAAACGGTTTTTACCAAAGGCATAGCCCGGGCCCTGGAAATCGGCGAGGAAATAACCAGCCCCACCTATACTATCATCAGCGAGTACGAAGGAATATGTCCCCTTTACCACATGGACGCCTACCGGATCTCCGGGGAGGGGGAATTCGGCCTCCTGGGGGCCGAAGAGATGCTTTACGGACAGGGCGTCTGCGTTATTGAATGGGCTGGCCGGATTGGCCCCCTCCCCGGCGGAATCCTCCGGGTTGACATAGACATCATGGAAGACGGAAAACGCCGGATCCGCTGCGGAAGAGAACCGTGAATATCATAGCCTTTGATACCTCTTCGGATGTTTTTTCCTTGGCCTTGGCGGCGGAGGAGAAAACATTTTTTCTAGAAATCAACGGAGGCCGGAAACATTCGGAGCTTATCATGGACGCCTCCAGTGCCTTGATGGACCTTGCCGGCCTTGCGAAAAAGGATCTGAACGCTGCGGCCTGCATGGAAGGACCCGGATCCTTTACGGGGCTCAGAATCGGTTTTTCCGCCGCCAAAGGGCTGGCCCTGGCCCTGGGAATACCCCTCCTTCCGGTGCCTACCCTGGACTGCGCCGCCTTTCCCTTTTCTTTCTGGCCCGGCTTTGTGCTGCCCGTCATGGACGCCAAAAAGAACGCCTTTTTCGCGGCCCTGTACCTTCAGGGAGAACGGGTGAGTCCCTTCCTGGACGAGGGGGCGGAGGAACTGACGCGGCTCATCGCTGCGGGAAGGGAGAAATATTTCCGGGACGGGGAAGCGCCCCTGCTCCTTACCGGTCCCGCCGCCCCCCTGCTTTTTCCCCGGCTGGCCTCCTTCCGGCCAAGCCTGGATCCCTTCCACAGCCGTTCCCGGGCCGGAGAATTGTTGAAACTTGCGGGAAAAACCGGTATACTGGACAAAACCGGGGCCGGTCCCCTGTATCTAAGAAAAAGCGATGCGGAGCTAAACGGGACATAAGTTATGGATAACATCGAAGAACTGGAAGAAGCCGGAGATCTGGAAGAACTGACCGATGAAATTCCCGAAGAAAGACGCCGGGAAGATACCGAAAACAGTTCCAGTCTGCTGCTTTCCTCCGTTAAGCCCTTTATCAACAGCGTTTTCCCCGTTCTTTTGATCAATAAAAAACTACGGATTCTCTTCAGCAACGGCGCCTGTGAAAATCTGCTTACCGGTTTCAATAACCTTGGAGGACAGTACCTCACCGATGTGTTCGGTAAATTTTTCGATCTCGAGGATATCCGGGTAATCCGGGAAACCGTGCTTAACGGCACCCAGGGCTATTCCTGGAAGGGAGAAGTCAGGATAAAAAGCCGGGAAATGGCCACCATTCAGACCAAGATATACCTTTTTCCGGCGGATCTTGCCGCCCGGGATCCTTGGGAATTTATCGTCATGTTCGACGACGTAACCGAGGAAAACAGGAACCTCCTCCGCAGCGTCTTTATGAGCCTCTTGGAAGCGTCCAAGCTTAAAGACAACGACACGGGCAAGCACATTACCCGGGTCAACCACTATTCCATACGCCTTGCCCGGGAACTTTACAATAAAACCGGTTATGAGCGGATCGATGCCGACTTTATCGACAATATCGGTTTTTTGGCTTCCATGCACGACGTGGGAAAAATCGGCACCCCCGACGACATTCTGAATAAGGAAGGACCCCTTTCGGACTGGGAGTGGACAATTATGCAGGAGCATACCAAAAACGGCGCTTTTATCCTTTCCACCTATCCCAATCCCATGGCCAAGGAAATTGCCCTGTCCCATCATGAACGCTGGAACGGGGCGGGGTACCCCTTTAAGCTTGAAGGGGATATGATTCCCCTGGCGGCGCGGATTGTATCAATCGCCGACGTCTACGACGCGCTGCGGATGACCCGAAGCTACAAGCCCCCCATTGAACACGGAAAAACGGTGGACAAGATCATGGACGGCAAAAACACACAGTTTGATCCGGCCCTGCTCGACGTTTTTTACGCCATCGCCGGGGATTTCAAGGACATCTACGAAAACCACAGCGACAGGGCCTAAAGGGGTTCCCGTTCTGCCCCAAAATCGAATTCGGGAAAAACCGGCGCGGACTGGGCGGCGGCCCTGTTTTCTGCCCGGATGGCGTCGAACACTTCCTCCCTGAACACCTTTACCGATTTGGGGGCGTCCACCCCGATACGCACCTGATCTCCCCGGATTTCAATGATCGAAACGGAAATGTCTTCGCCGATCATGATCTTTTCGCTGAGTTTCCTTGAGAGTATAAGCATTATGATTCCTTCCTTTGCGGACCGCTCTGCTTTAACTCCTCCATAATGTCGTGCTTGGTTTTCCACCGGGAATCCGTAAGAATTCCCTGCCGGCCTATCCGGGTCTCCCGGTTAACAATCAAAGGCCCCTGCAGGTTGGCCGTCATGGGTCCCGAGGGGGGAATGGTAACAATCGAAAAAACCAGGGCGTTGCCGGGATCAGAAATCCCTATGTCCTTGAGGAATTCATCGTCCATATCAAGTTCGTAGTCGGGCCTGAAAAGAAAGGGGTTAATGATAATAAAGGCGATGTGTTCGGCCTCCAGGGACTGGAGCCAATAAAAGGGCTGCCGCTCCGCATCGATCAGCACATAGTCCCGGATAGATTCAAAACCGAAAAGCCCCGAAGGAAAACTGACCCTTTGCCGTTCATCCACTTCAATAGGCCCGTATGCCTTGGTATGTACCTTCACAATAAACTCCTCACAGTTCCTTGTTCACTGTAAAATAAATCTCAGCGCAAAAAGTCGAGCAGCGTGGAAGGAAGTATCTTTGCCGCCGTTTGCAGCGCCGCCCGGTGGGCAAAATCCATCATCGCCAGATCCGTGGCGGCGTCCGTATAATCCAGGGCCTGTTCCCTGCCCAGGCTGGCCGTTACATTGACAATCTCCTCGTTAAGCCGCTGCCAGGTCAATTCAGACCGTTCCCGCCGGCTTCCCTCGGTGGTCAAACGATTGGCGATGTTGGAAAGGGCCAGGTCTATGCCCCCCAGACCCTGGCCGCCGGCAAATTCCTGATCGTGCCTTAGGAGGGAATCCCGGAGGCGGATCACCATGTCAAAGGCGGATCCCCCCGATACCAAGGCGGTCTCGTTCCAGTTGGGCGCGTAGGGATCGCTGGTAGCCCGGATGATCCCCAGGTCCTGCAAAACCTGGGAATCCTGCCGGTCTTCCATCCGTATCAGGTGGGCGTTGGTCCCCAGCAGGGCCAGGCCATGGGTTTCCGGATCCACATAGGCCTTAACGGGGGCGCCGGATTCGTTTATCTTGGCGGCGACGGCGTGGAGGGTATCTCCGGGGCTCAGGGTGATTTCCACCCCGTCCACATAAAAGGCACTTTCCCTGTTTACCCGGTAATTGGTGGCGTCAAACCGGGAAATGATGTTCATCTTTTCCGCCCAAAAGGCCTCGCCCCCGCCTATGTCCAGGGTAGTATAGGAGCCGTCGCTGATCTCCGTCCGCCGGTTGGCCCCGGCGCCCCGGTACTCCACCCCCACCACCAGGGTTTCCCCTCCCCCTTCCACGGTTCCTTCCACAATCCGGAAGGGTTCCGTAAACACCTTGTCCCCGGCAAAGAGCTGTTTACCATCGGGACCCGTTTTGTTGGCTATGGCCACCAGTTCTTTGAGGAGTTCGTTAATCTCCACGGCGATGTAGCCGGTTTCTTCCGGGCCGTTGGTCCCGTGGGCTCCCTGAACCGCCAGTTCCCGGATCCGCTGAAGGATGCCGTTGAATTCCTGGAGATAACTGTCCTGGAAATCATAATGATCCATGGCGAATTTTGTGTTCCTTTCGTACCGCTCCAGCCGGGCCAGATAGGAATCGTAGCGCACCGCATGGGAAGCCGCTAGGGGATCCTCCCGCAGTTCCCGGATCCGCGTATTGGAAGCGATCTTGGACTGAACGGAGGCAAGTCCTTCTTCCTGCCGGCGCAGGCGGTACTGCATATCCGTAACCGGCATGTCCGACGATATTCTTCTCATGGTTTACTCCTTGGTACCGGTGGCCGAAAAAAATCCGGAACCCCTAGACCCCCATCCTGTTGATGATCGTGTCCAGCATGGAATTGACGATGGTGATGAACCGGGCGGCGGCGTTAAAGCCGTGCTGGTATCGCAGCATGTCCGCCAGTTCCTCGTTGATATTCACCCCCGCCACGGACTGGCGCATTTCCTTCAGTTCCTTCATGGTCTGGTTGTGGGTTTCCCGCTGTTTTCCGCTCTGCTCTCCCAGGGCCCCTACCCGGCCCACGGTATCGGCAAAGTATTCGTCAAAGGTCATGTGCTTTCCTACCATAACCCGGTCGTAGCGGAGATTTGCCACCGCCACCGCAGCCTCGCCGTTGCCGGGATTGGCGGCCCGGCCGTTTTCGCCGAACCCCGCGGCCACGGTGGTAACATCCCTAAGGATGGCGGGGTTTATCTCTATCCACCCCGAAGGGTGGGCTGTGGGGGCCACGGCGTAATCGTAGGCATCCCCCCGCAGGGCCGTTACCGCATCAGGGCCGCCCCAGTCGTAGGCCCCCTCGATCCCCCGTCCGTTGAGGAGTCCCGCATAGCCCTCCAGAAAGTACCCCGAATCTTCCACATGGCGAATCACAAAGTCCGGGTTCTCCCAGCCCTCGGCGGGGGTTCCCTTAAGCTGGAGCCGGCCCTCCCGGTTAAGCCTGGCCGTTACTTCCGCGCCGGAATTGTTGATTCGAGTAACAATGTCCCCCACCGTGTCGGTGGGATAATAGGCTATCTCCACGTTCCCTTCGGGTCCCGAAAGGGTGATGATCCCTTCTAAACCCGTCTGGGCCCTGGCCTCCAGCGTATTGGTCCCGTTGATCCTGAAGATATAGGTGGAATCATCCTCCCCGTCTCCGTTCCGGTCGTAGTTTCCATTTACGTTGGTCACGTAGGGCCGTTCTACAAAAAAGTCGTTCCCCACCGCGCCGTTAAGTCCCCAGGCTTCCCGGTGAACTTCGTTGACCAAGTCCATAAAATTCATGGTAAAATTGTCCAGGGAACGGATTTCGTTATCTATGGTTACGTCCCGCAGTTCAAACAGGGCTGCCAGGCTTCCGTCCCGGAACTTGATTTCCTGCCCCGTCTCTTCCCAGTATACCCGGGAGTACCCTTCTTCTCCCTGGTTCCGGTGGAGGGAAAATTCCCGGCCTATTCCGCCCTGGACAAGGATCATCCCCGCGGTGTGGATCATAAATTCATCCGGATCCCGGCGGTCCACGGTAACATCGATGATCGACGCCAGTTGATCCGTCAAAAGATCCCGGCGATCCATGAGATCGTTGGGATTATCCCCCTGAGCCTGGATACGCTGGATGTCCCGGTTAAGACCCGCAATCTGCCGGGAAAGATCGTTGACCCGGTTGACGGTGATACGGATATCCTGTTCCGCCATATCCTGCAGCCCTTTAAGGTGCCCATAGGTTTTTTCCACCGCATCCGCCAGGGTTTTGCCCCGTTCCACCACCGCCCGCCGGGGAGGAATGTCCGCGGGATTATTGGCCAGTTCCTGCCAGGCGTCCCAGAATTCGTCCAGCCGCCCCCGGACCGACGTATCTCCCACCTCGTGAAGGATCTGTTCCATGTGCCTGATATAGGGATCCCGGGCGTCCCAGTAGCCCTCCACGGAAGCGTGGGCCACAATCTGCTGGTCCAAAAGCTGATCCCGCAGCCGGCCAATCCGTTCAATTAAAACCCCCTGGCCTATCTGGCCGGGGGTTTCTTCCCGTTCCAAACCGGGGAGGTAGATCGGTTCAAAGGCGGAAAGCTCCACCCGCTGCCGGGACTACCCTTCGGTATTCATGTTCGCCAAGTTATGCTCCGTGGTTACCAGCGCCTGTTGATGGGCCGTTACCGCCCGTTTGCCAATTTCTATACCCTGAAAGGTCGAGGTCATCGCAGCTCCTTAAAAAATCCGGTTCACCATGACGCTTCTCATGTCCGCTTCCCGTTCAACCCCCCGGCGGGAGTACAGCCTGCCCCTGCGATCCGGGTAGGCGCTTTCCAAAAGTCCCGCCACCGCGGCCCGGGCTTCCCGGAGATACTCCATGAGGAGATCGTTGGACAGCTTGACCTGGAGGCTGATCATTTTAACCCTCCGGTAGCGGGCGGTAAGTTCCTCCCGCTCCCGGCGGGGAAGGGCCGCAGCATGGGCGTAAAAAGGCTCCGGCCCGGGATATTCCCCCGTCAGAGCAGCGAACAGGACCTCCCGTTCAGCTTCCAGGGCTTCAACGGCGGAACCGACCCTGCCGGCGGCTTCCATCAGTTTTTGATAGTCCGCCCATTCCCTCTTGATTACCGCCTCCCGGATCTGAACCTGCAGGGGAGGAAGCTGTTCCAGCAGTTCCGCTTCCTTCTGTAACACCAGCGAAACATCCCGGGAATAGTCCATACCTGCCTCCATATTTAAGTATCGGCAGGAAAAAAATGAAGTTAAGGGATCCACCGGGATAAAAAAGAGGAAGGAGGGAGGGAAGCCGCCGCCTGAAACCGGGGACACCAGCGGAGTTTCCCCGGGCCAGAAAACAGCGGGAAACGGGAGTCGGACCCGCGACATCGACCTTGGCAAGGTCGCGCTCTACCACTGAGCTATTCCCGCATTATGCCACAGCCCTTGGGGCTGTTGTGCCCGGACCGTGAAGGATATACCCGCCGATCCGGCACGGTAAAACCATACCACAAACGCCTGTCCCTGTCAAGGGGAGGGGCCATTTTACCTGAATTTGTACTGCCGGTGAGGGAACGCCCCTCCCCGGCAGGCCGGGGCAGCCAGGGACTTTCCTTCAGCCGCCGATCCCCGACCGGGCCCTCCGGCCTCCGGAAATATCATCGGATGCGGCGATCTCTTCCAGCACCGACCGCCGCCGGTATTCCCCAAGGCGGCGGTCCCGGAGTTTGTCCATAACCTGGCGGTCCCGGGAAGCCTCCATATACGCCCCCCGGGCTTCCTCCACGGCCAGTTCCGCCTGGACCGCCGCCTCGAGCAGGGCTTCCCTGTTTTTATCCAAACGGAGTATGTACCGGTCATAATGCACTATTTCCGAGGCCCCCCGGACAAAACGCAGGGCCATGGCCCGGAACTTTTCTTCGGCGGCGGCCTCTATCTTCATTTCCAGTTCCCCCAGGACACTTACGGCCTTTCCCAGTTCCAGTTTTGCCTCCTCCTCCCGGCTCCGCCGGAGCTTGAGGATCTTTTCCAAACCAAAACGAAATTGTTTCAAGGGGCGCCGTCCCGGGGGCCCTTTCTGTAGGGCAGCGTTTCTTCCGGGGGAATCTCCATGCCCGCAATTTCCCCCATGAGGCGGCAGGTATCCCCTATCGAAGATCTTTCATCCACCGCCTGGATTAAAAAGGCGTCGATGGCGGCCTTTTTGGCAATGGCCTCGTCGATGGCCGGGTTGGAACCCTGGCGGTAGGCGCCCACATTGATCAGATCCTCCGCCTCGTTATACACCGCCATAAGATGCCGGATATACCCGGCGGCCTTCCGGGTAACCGGGCCGGACACCGCCGGGGCCAGCCGGGAAATGCTCCCCAGCACATCCACGGCAGGGTAATGGTATGACTCTGCCAGGCGGCGGGACAGGACGATATGGCCGTCAAGAATTCCCCGGACGGTGTCCGACACGGGTTCATCCATATCATCCCCGTCCACCAGGATCGTATAAAACCCCGTGATGGTTCCCCTGTCGCTGGCGCCGCAGCGTTCCAGCAGTTTGGGCATGGAATCGAAGACGCTGGGGGTATAGCCCCGGGTAGCGGGGGGTTCCCCGATGGCCAGTCCTATTTCCCGCTGGGCCCGGGCATACCGGGTAACCGAATCAAAAAGGAGCATCACGTCCATGCCCTGATCCCGAAAATACTCCGCCACGGCGGTGGCGGTGTAGGCCCCCCGGAGCCGGGCCAGGGGAGGAGAATTGGAGGGGGACACCACCACCACGGTTTTTGTCATCCCGCCGCTTCCCAAATCATTGGCGATAAAATCATTTACCTCCCGGCCCCGCTCACCGATGAGGGCCACCACGTTGACACCGGCGTTGGTATTCCGGGCGATCATCCCCAGCAGGGTAGACTTTCCCACCCCGGAACCGGCGAAGATCCCCAGCCGCTGGCCCCGGCCCACGGAAAGAAGGCCGTCTATAGCCCTGACTCCCGTAACGATCCGCCGGGTAATCCTCTGCCGTGTCAGGGGATCCGGGGGCAGGGCGGCGGCGGAGTACCGCAGGGGTGAGGCAATGCCCCCCTTGCCGTCCAGAGGGCGTCCCATGCAGTCCAGCACCCGGCCCAGCAATTGTTCCGACACGGGGATTTCAAGCCGCTGCCCCGAAGCAATCACCCGGCAGCCCACTTCAATACCCCCGGTATCGTCGTAGGCCATAAGCTGGACCGTATCTTCCCGGAGTCCCACCACTTCGGCGTGGATAATCCCCTCCCCCTTTGGCGCCTCAATGCGGCATTGTTCGCCGATGATCGCCTGGGGCCCCCGGCTTTCGATTAAAAGTCCCTGGACCTTTACCACACGGCCCCCGCACTTGATGGGGTCCACCTGGGAAGCGGTTTCCAGGTATTTGCCGATGATGGTATCCGCAGGCACGGCGGTCATATTACGTCCCCTCCGCTGCGGCGGCCTTTGCCCGGCTTTTGATGGGGCTTATTTCCAGGATCTTCTGTTCCAGTTCCGCCAGTTGACTCCCGATACGGGCGTCTACCTCGCCGAATTCGGTTTCGATAACGCAGCCTCCGGGATCAACGGAGGAATCCTCAATAATTTGCAGGGACTTTGCCCCTTCCACCATGTCGATGAATCCCTTTTTATGTTCCGTGGTAAGCTTTAGATCCAGCATGTTTACCCGGATCAAAACGCTGCCCCGGCTCTTTATCTTCCGCAGAGCCTGCACTACATTGGAGACCACCACATTGCGCTGATTTTCGGAAATAACCTTGATCACCTTCCGGGCAACCAAGAGTACCAGATCGATGATCTGCTGCTCCGTTTCGGCCAGAATCTCCCCCCGTTTTTCCTGGGCCCGTTCCAGCATGATCCGGGTCCGTTCCACCAGCCGGGAGACTTCGTCCTTTCCTTCGGCAAACCCCGCTTCCCGGCCCGCCTGGAAACCTTGATCCTCCGCCTCCTTCCGCCGGTTTTCAAAGGATCCCCGGGCTTCGGTTTCAAGCTGTTTGGCCTTTTCCCGGGCTTCGGCAAGGATTTTTTCCGCCTCTTCCCCGGCCTCTTGTTTTAGAACCTGGGCCTGATCCGTTTTCCGTTTTACCTCAGCAAAAGCGGCGGTCTCTGCCTCCTTGATGATCCCCTCCGCTTCTGCCCTGGCGGACTGAATCATCGCTTCCTTTTCCTGGTCCCACTGAATCCGGAATGCCTCCGCCTCCCGGCGGAGTTCATCGGCGGTAGGGCCCGTATATTCTTCTCCCAGTTCCTCAATGTCCTCTTCTGCCTCTTCCACAGGAGCAAAATGAGCCGCCCCCGAAAAGATGCCGGGGGGATCCAGGATCACCTTGGCGTCTACCACGGTAAGTTCCCCGGGCCTGAAAACTGCCTTTGCCATGCGCTACCTCAAACCTTTTTTATCAAAGGCTAAACAACCAATTCACGGCGTTTTGCGGAGCAAAACCCGGGAAATTGGCGGCGTAACTTTCGTTATACCACCAATTCGTCTTCCCCGGAACGGGCCACGACGATCTCTCCGGTGTCTTCCAGATGTCGAATAATGGAAACGATCTTCTGCTGGGCTTCTTCCACATCCTTGAGGCGGACAGGCCCCATGAATTCCATGTCTTCCTTGAGCATCCCCGCAGCCCGCTTGCTCATATTCCGGAAAATCTTGTCCTGTACCTCCGTATCCACGCTCTTTAAGGCTTTGGCCAGTTCCTGGGAATCCACTTCCCGCATAACCTTTTGAATGGCCCGGTCGTCGAGCATGACGATATCTTCAAAGACGAACATCCGTTTCTTGATCTCCTCTGCCAGTTCGGGGTCTTCGTCTTCCAGGGCCTCGATGATCTGTTTTTCTGAAGATCGGTCCACCAGGTTGAGGATCTCCACGATGCTTTCCACGCCGCCGGCGGCGGTATAGTCTTCGCTGGAAAGGGTGGACAGCTTTTTTTCCAGTACCCGTTCTACTTCCCGCAGCACCTCCGGGCTTGTCCGGTCCATGGTGGCGATCCGCCGGGCCACATCGCTCTGCACCTCGTGGGGCAGATTCTGCAGAATAACCGAAGCCTTGTTCGGTTCCAGGTAGGCCAGGATCAGGGCGATGGTCTGGGGGTGTTCCTGCTGAATAAAGTTAAGGAGGTGGGCCGGATCGGTACGGCGGATAAAGTCGAAGGGCCTTACCTGCAGGCTCGATGTAAGGCGGTTAATGATGTCGATGGCTTTCTGGCTGCCCAGAGATTTTTCCAGGAGTTCCCGGGCGTAGTCGATACCCCCGGTGGTGATAAACTGGTTGGCCATCATCAGTTCCTGGAATTCCATAAGGATGGCGTCTTTCTGATCCGGCTCTATGGTTTCAAGCCGGGCAATTTCAAAAGTAAGGGTTTCGATCTCATCTTCCCGAAGGTACTTGAAAATTTCCGCGGAGATTTCCGAACCCACACTGACCAGGAATATGGCCGCCTTCTGCCGGCCTGTAAAGTCCTTGGCCCCCTTTTTTTTGGCGGCGCCGGCGGAAGCTCCCCCGGCTGTGTTTGACTGGGCCATCGCTTACTCCTCCAAAAGCCAGGTTCTGATCAACTGGGCCGCATCTTCGGGATGATCCTTGGCCAGGCCAATGACGTTTTCCTGCAGTTCCATGCGTTTCCGTTCTTCCACCGACATGGATACTTCCACCCCTTCCTGTTCCGCCTCCAGAAGCGCCCGCTCCCTGGCAGCCTGCCGTTCCCGGGCCAGCCGCTCTTCCTCCGCCAGCCGCCGCCGTTCAATGGCCTTAGAAACCAGCCGAAAGACCACAAAAGCAAGCAGGAGGAAAACAAGCCCGGCCAGGGAGATGACCACGGTCCGTTGGATGTTCTGCTGCCTAAAGTAAGCGGCATCCTCATCGGCAAACTGCCGCCTCCTGTCAAAGGGAATGTTCCGTACCGTTACCGAGTCTCCCCGGGCAGCGCTGAAACCAATGGCATCCTGCACTAGTTTTTGGGTATCCTCCAGCACCGCCGCTTCTATGGGGGTATATTCCCGTTCCAGGGAACCGTCCTCCGCAAGCACCGGTTTCTTTTTTTCATCATGCTTGAGTTTCCAGGTTCCGTCAATGTTCACCGACACCGTTACCCGGTCTATCCCGGGCTTCCGTTCCTCTTCGGTTACTTCAATGCCCACGGAGTAATTCTTTTTTTCCACCCTCTGGGTTACCGTACCCTCAACGTTGGACATATCCTGCATGGCAGGCATGACGTTGGGTTCCACCCCCGGGGGCCCTTCGGGGTTAAAGCCCGTACCCTTAAATTCGGTACTGTACTTTTCCTCGGAAAGGGGGATGGACTGCACAATCTCCGAATCGTCATAGGGCAGGCCGGGGGTTCTTGGCTTGAGCACCGTGGGAAGATTCTTGGTGGTATTAATCGATTTTTTGGACATGTCCATGTCGATCTTGATGTTGACATCCCTGACCCGGTCCAGGGAAAAAGTTCCCTGGAGGCTTGTGAGGATATCTGCCCGGTACTTGGCTTCCATCTCCCGGATCCACTTGGCCTGCCTTTCCACCAGGGTCTGTTCGTCCAGGGCCTTCATCCCCTCAAAATCGTTAAGGGTAATGCCGCTTTGATCGGTGATGGTAATATACTCGTCCTTAAGGCCCTCCACGGCGAATTTAAGAAGTTTCTGAATTCCTTCCACTTTTTTCCGGTTTTCCGTAATGTCGCTGCCAGGGGTGGGAATCAGGGTTATGCTGGCGGTGGCAGGGTTTTGATCCTGCAAAAAGAGTTCGTCCTTGGGCCATACGATGCTTACCACCGCATCGTCAATGCCGTCCAGGGCCTTGATGTGTTCCCTGACCATCTGGGTTTGGGCCCGCTGAAAATTAACATTCCGTTCCACGTCGGTGATGGTCCACCGTTCCCGGTCAAAAATTGCCCAGGGATCGATGCCCCGGGGGATCAGATCCTCCCGGATCAGGATCCCCCGCAGTTTCCGGGCCGCGGCCGCATCGGGAACCATGATGATACCGGCGGCATTGACGGAACTTTTGTAACCTTCTTCGTTGATCCGGGTGATGATCCGGTTCCGGGCCTCTTCGTCGGCGATGGGCGCGTCAATCAAAGGCACCATGCTGGGTGAAGAAGAAAACGATACCAGGGCAATGAATCCCGCCATAAGAACCACCGCGATCCCGGCCAATATAAGCTTTTGGATCAGCGTCCATTTGCCCCAGAGACTTTTACCCTGTTCGAGTAAGCGCTGTAAAAAATCCATGTCCCCCCCCTCTACATTGGGCTTATCGTGTATTAATTATATCCTTCCATGCCTGAACAACGCGGTTCAGGATTGTTCTGGTTATGTTAAGCGACATGCTCGCCATGGCTTCCGCCTCGGCGATCTGGTGTACATCCACCGATTCGGGATCAAGGATCGACTGTTGGTGGATATATTCCGCCTGGCTCTGGTAGGCGCTTACCTTGTCCAGCGCCTTGAGCATGGTTTCGTCAAAGAGGCCGTCCTTCATTACATTTTCCGCCCCAATGACGCTGCCCAGGCCGGCGATGCCCCGGCCTGAGGCATTGTAAAATTCACTGTTCAGCACCCGGGGCCGGAAATCAGGCAGGGATGAAGGAACGGCGGGCATGGGCACGGGACTGTAGTACTGCGGTTTTAGTGTCATCTAATTTACCTCCCTCCCCCTATTTCGAGGGCTCTTTGAAACATCGACTTGTAGCCTTCCACTACCTGGGCATTGGCCTCGTACATTCTGGCAGCCTCTATCATGTTTACCATTTCGGTAACCACGTTTACGTTGGGCATTAATACATAGTCCTTGTCGGGCCCCTCCAGGATCCTGTCAGGATGGGTAGGATCGTAGACCTTGCGGAGAGGACTGTTGTCTTTTCTCAGTTCCACCACCCGCACTCCCTGGCCGGGGCCGTTGTCCAGCATCTGGGGCAGGAAGGGGGATCGCCAGTAGGGCTGTTGTACCCGGGGCCTCATAATCACCTCTGTCCTTCTAAAGGCCCCCCCTTCGTTGGTCTTGGTGGTGTTGACGTTTGCCATGTTGTCGGCGATAACGTCGCTGCGCAGCCGCTGGGCGCTCATCCCTGTGGAAGCGATATTGATCGAAGTAAAAAGTCCCATACTATGACCTTAATACCAGGCTTACCTGGCCGTATTCAAAAGCCGCCGCATGGGCGTAAAGGGTATACTGGAGCTGGTTTTTAAGGATTTTGTTAAATTCCACTTCCGGATCCACGTTGTTGCCGTTATTGTTGTAGGAACTCAGGTAATCCAGCGTCCGCCGGGGCTGGACGTTCCGGTAATCCAGCCGGGTCCAGCTGCTAACATGCCGGGGATCCGTCCGGGTCATCTCAAAAGAAGGTTTATGGTTTTCCGAAAGGACCGCCTTCTTCAGTTCCGATTCAAAGTTCACCTCTGTCCTTTTCCAGTTGGGAACGTCCTTATTTGCCAGGTTGTCCGCGTAAACCGAATTCCGGAGCATCCCCGCGTCCATGGCCCGGTTAAGCAGATCCAGGGTTCTTGAAAAATTATTCATGCCCGTAAGCCTCTTCTTTCAGCATCGGCCATTTTGTTTCCATCCTTAAATCCCGCTACAAAATGTAGCGGCCCAAATCCTGATCCATTGCCAAACCGGCAAGCTTTTCGTTGACATAGTCCTCGGTGATGGATATTTTCGCGGGGGCTATGTCCGGCGCTTCAAAGGAAAGCTCCTCCAGAAGGGTTTCCATGATCGTATGGAGCCGCCGGGCACCGATATTTTCCAGCCGGGAGTTAACTTCCGCCGCCAAAGACGCCAGGCGGCGGATCGCTCCCCCGGTAAAATCAATTTCTACCTGTTCCGTGGAAAGAAGATCCCTGTATTGCCTGGTCAGGGCGTTCTTGGGTTCTTTGAGGATCCGCAGAAATTCTTCTTCCCCCAGGGACTCCAGTTCCACCCTCAGGGGAAAGCGGCCTTGAAGTTCGGGGATGAGGTCTGATGGTTTGCTTACATTAAAGGCTCCCGCGGCTATAAAGAGGATGTGGCTGGTGTCCACCTGGCCCCACTTGGTGTTTACCGTGGCCCCCTCCACAATGGGAAGTATGTCCCGCTGAACGCCCTCCCGGGAAACATCGGGACCGCCTCCCCGCTCTCCCCGGACGGCGATCTTGTCTATCTCATCTATAAATACAATGCCCGTTTCTTCCACCCGTTTCCGGGCTTCGTCGCTTACCCGGTCCCGGTCTATAAGTTTTTCCGCCTCTTCGGCGATGAGGATTTCCCGGGCCCGCTTAACGGAGACAACTTTTTTCTTTTTACCCCCCCCAAAGAAACCGGCGATTCCCGAAAGGCTTGATTCCAGATCCTCCAGGCCGCCGCCCATCATTTCTATGGCGGGAAACTGGGGATTCTGGCTGACGGTAATTTCCACAGTACCCTCTTCCAGTTTTCCCTCCCGCAGCCAGGCGCGGAATTTTTCCCTGGTGTGGCTGTATTCCGGCTGCCCTGGAATTTCCGGGGCTTCCGTTTTTTCTTCCCCCTGATCCGGCCCCTCCGGCTTTTCGCCGGAAAGATCCCGCACCATGGGTATACCCACCTGTATGGCGGTTCCCATAATTCCCGGACCGTCATCGTTATTGAAGGAAAAAGCGCCCATGGGCCTAAGCACCGGAGCCGAAGGGGTCTTTTTTTCCCTGCCCTTTTTCCGCTGTCTGGGCACCAGAAGATCCAGCAGTGCCTCTTCTGCCCTCTTTTCCGCTTCGGCGTTTACCGACTGCTGCATTTCCTGCTTGACCATCTGGATCCCTGCGGCCATCAGATCCCGGATCATGGATTCCACGTCCCGGCCTACGTAGCCTACCTCGGTATACTTGGTGGCTTCCACCTTAACAAAGGGCGAGTTGGCAAGACGGGCCAGGCGGCGGGCTATTTCGGTTTTACCCACCCCGGTGGGGCCTATCATTAGGATATTTTTTGGAGCGATGTCTTCCCGGATTTCCGGATCAAGCTTAATCCTCCGGATCCGGTTACGCAGGGCCACCGCCACCGCCCGTTTTGCCTTTTTCTGGCCCACAATGTATTTATCCAGTTCCGCCACAATTTCCCTGGGCGTCAGGCGATCAAGGTTTTTTTCCATCAGGTTTTAATTCCTCCAGTGTAATCTGGCTGTTGGTATAAATGCAGATAGTGCCCGCAATTTCCAGGCTCCGCTGCGCGATCTCCGAAGCGGAAAGTTCACTGCCGTTAAGGTAGGCCAGCGCCGCCGCCAGGGCATAGTTACCCCCGGAACCGATGGCCAGCGCGTCCTCCGCCGGCTCAATCACATCCCCCGTGCCGGATACCAACAGGGTCTTGCGGAGATCCGCCGTAAGAAGCAGGGCCTCAAGCCGGCGCAGGGTTCTGTCGGTTCTCCAGTCTTTGGCCAGTTCCACCGCCGACCGGGCCAGATCCCCCGAATATTCCTTGAGCTTACTTTCAAAACGGTCAAAAAGGGTAAAGGCGTCGGCGGTGGCGCCGGCGAATCCGCAAAGAACTTTCCCGTCCCAGAGCCGGCGGACCTTACGGGCGTTGTTTTTTACCACCGTTTCGCCCATGGTTACCTGGCCGTCCCCCGCCATGGCCACTGTTTCGCCGCGCCTTACCGCCAGTACGGTGGTAGAGCGGATATTTAAATCACGCATGGTTTCCTCCTTGTGTTCGTGTCCGTGCGCGGGTTTTTTCAGGTCCGGAGCGCGGGGTATGGGGTTGCCCGGCGCCGCCTACGGCGGCATGTGCATGCGGCCCTTCGGGCCGCGAGCGCAAGGTATGGGGTTGTACGACGCCGCCTGCGGCGGCATGTGCATGGGGATGGGCCTTCATGTAGGCCTGCCTGAGATGCTCCATATCTACATGGGTATACCGCTGGGTGGTGGAAATACTGGCATGCCCGAGCAGTTCCTGTACCAGCCGGACATCGCAGCCTGAATTAACCAGATGGGTAGCAAAGCTGTGCCGCAGGGCATGGGGATGCACATGTTTACCCAGTCCGGTCCTGTCCCCGTAACGTCCTATAATCCACCTGACACCGGGAACCGAAATAGGTCCTCCCCGGCGGTTGATAAAAAGCCTGTCTGTGGGCGCCTCCACCCTGATCCGGACCTTTCGGGCGGAGAGGTACTCCTCCATCGCCAGGGAGGCTTCATCCGAAAAAAACACATACCGTTCCTTGCCGCCCTTGCCGGTAACCCTGGCGGTACGGCACCCATCTTCCAGGTCCTTTACCGACAGGGAGACCAGTTCCGAAATGCGGAGCCCCGCGGAATACATGGAAAGGATCAGAGCCTTGTCCCGCAGGGGCCAGAGGATCCCCTCCTTTTCCGGAAGATCCGCGAAGACGGCCATTTCCCTCTCCCAAAGGAAAACCGGCAGGGTCCTGGGAATTTTTAGGTTCCTGATGGCTGCGGAAGGATCCTCCTTCCGCTTTCCCGTTCTGATAAGCCAGCGGTAAAATCCCCGGAGGGAAGACAGGGCCCTGTTTACACTGACCGGGGAAATCCCCTCCGCCGAAAGATCCGCGATAAAATACTGGACCTCCCGGGAATCCGCCGTCTCCGCCCTGGCGTCCCGGTTGGCGCAGTAGTCCTCAAAACGGGCAAGATCCCTTCCGTAGGCCGCCAGGGTACGTTCCTGCATGCCCCGTACCGCCCCAAGGTAGGCAAGGTAATCCCGTACCGCCCCTTGCTTTTCACCGGGGAATTTGTTATTCATCGTTTTCCTCCGCACTGTGAAGATAATCGCAGCCGGGATTAATACAGGACTTGTGGCTTCCGTTCCGTTTATCGTACTTTTCCACCAGAAACTGTCCGCATTGGGGACATGCCTGGGCAAGGGGCTTGTGGTGGCTTATAAAATCACATTCGGGATAATTGGCGCAGCCGTAAAATTCCTTGCCCCTTCCCCGGGTTTTCCGGGCTACCACGTCTCCCCCGCATTTGGGACAGACCGCCAGAGGTACGGAACGGGTATTCCGGCATTCGGGAAAACCTGAGCAGGCCAGAAAAAACCCAAACCGGCCCAGTTTTTTTATCATGGGCCTGCCGCATTTTTCGCAGACATACTCGGTAGGTTCGTCCAGGGTTCCCTTGCAGGATTCCAGGGTTTTGCCCACCTCCTCCACCCTGTCTTTGAAGGGATCGTAAAATTCCCGGACCATGTCGGGCCAGCGGATGTTATTTTCTTCAACCTGATCCAGTTTTAATTCCATGGACGCTGTAAAAGCCGCGTCCACCACATGGGGAAAGTATTCACTGAGCATGTCGCTGATCATCCGTCCCAGCAGAGTGGGTACCAGCTGTTTGTTTGACCTGGTTACATAGTAACGGTCCAGGAGTACCGAAATGGTGGGGGCGTAGGTTGAAGGACGGCCTATGCCCTTTTCTTCCAGGATCTTAATGATGGAAGCGTCGGTATACCGGGGCGGTCCCTGGGTAAAGTGCTGTTCGCTGCGGAATTTTTCTGCCAAAACTCTGCTGCCCTTTTTTACCGACGGAACAGGACTCCCCTTTTCTTCTTTAGAAGCCAGGAGCTTCATCACCTGGTAAAAGCCCTTTTCTACGATTCTGGTTCCAGAGATGCGGAAGATCCCTTCGCCGCCCCCCTCCGCTTCGGGAACGGGGGCGGAAATATCAATACTCACCGTTCGGGTTTTGGCATTCTTCATCTGGCAGGCCACAAAGCGTTCCCAGATAATCGAATAAAGCCGCGCCTGATCCCGGGTAAGAATGTCCTTAATGGAATCGGGGGTATACCCTACATAGGTGGGCCTTACCGCCTCATGGGCATCCTGGACCTTTTTCCCCGCCGAATATTCCACAGCCTTAACGGGCAGATCCCCAGGGTAATTTTTCCCTATCCATTCCCGGACTTCGTCCAGGGCAAGCCGGGATATACGGACGGAATCGGTACGCATATAGGTGATAAGTCCTACCCGGCTTTCACCCATGTTGACCCCCTCATAGAGCTGCTGGGCTACCTGCATGGTTTTTTTGCTGGTAAAGCCAAGCCGGTTTGCCGCAGTCTGCTGAAGCTGGGAAGTGGTAAAGGGAGGCCGGGGCTTGACGGTTTTATCGGTTTCCCGTATGTCCGCCACGGTATATTCGGCGTTTTTTATGGCTTCAATGAGTTTTTGAACTTCCCCTCCGGTTTTTAGTTCCGGTTTTTTTCCCTGCCATGATACAAGCTGGGCGGTAAAGGCCGGTTTCGTTCCCGCCTTGAAGTCCGCCTCCACGGTCCAGTATTCTTCGGGAATAAAAGATTCTACCTCTTTTTCCCGCTCGCAGATAAGCCGGAGGGCCACCGACTGTACCCTGCCCGCAGAAAGGCCGTTTTTTACCTTTTTCCAGAGCAGGGGAGAAAGGTTGTAACCCACCAGCCGGTCCAGGACCCGCCGGGCCTTCTGGGCGTTTACCTTGGCCTCGTCTATGCCGGAAGGATTATCCACCGCCTCTTTGATCGCCTGGGGGGTGATTTCGTTAAAGCTGATCCGTTTAATGGGAACCTGCCCGGTTTTGGCGGCGATGGCGTTGCGGAGGTGCCAGGCGATGGCCTCGCCCTCCCGGTCGTTATCGCTGGCCAGCAGCACTTCCCCGGCCTTTTTCGCATCCCCTTGGAGTTCCTTGAGGAGTTTTGCCCTGCCCCGGACGGTGATATACTCCGGTTCAAATTCATGATCCACGTCAATGGCAAGCCGCGACTTGGGAAGATCGATAAGATGCCCCATGGACGCCTTGACGCTGTAATCAGGACCCAGGTATTTCTCTATGGTTTTTGCCTTGGCAGGGGATTCCACGATGACCAGAATTTTCCGTTCCCCCCGGGTTTTCCCTGTCCTGCCGGTCCCGGCTGTTCTGCCGGGGGCAGTTTTACCGGCGGGTTTGCCCTGACCCTTGGAGATTCTTTCCTCTACCGCTTCAGGTTTTTCCGTTTCCATTGTTTTCACCATTACAGACCAAGCTCCTCCCGAAGGGATCCCGCCAGTGAGACAGCCCAGTCTCCGGCATTTTCATTCCGCAAAAAAACCCGGCTTCCTCCGTTTTTTTCAACCGCCGAAACGTCAATCCCCCATTCTTCCAGTACCTCCACAGCCCGGGAAACGACCCGGCAGCCGTCGTCGGCAAGTTTCTTTGTTCCCGCCCCCAGGGGCGAGGCAAGTCCGGAGGAGGCCACAAAGAGGTCCCGCCCCTGTTCCAGGGCAAACCGGGCGGTGTGGAGAGCCCCGGAAAAGGCTGGGGCTTCCACAATCACCGTACCCCGGGCCATTCCCGAAATGATGCGGTTCCGCTGGGGATAGTGCCATTTCCTGGGCTTAACACCGTTTTCGTATTCACTTACCAGGGCGCCCCCGGTTTCCAGAATACGCCGCGCCAGAATCCGGTTAGAGACGGGGTATACTTCGTCCAGGCCGGAACCCAAAACCGCCACGGTATGGCCTCCCCCTTCAAGACAACCCCGGTGGGCCAGGGCATCTATACCCAGGGCCAAGCCGGAAATAACGGTGATCCCCCGGAAGGCAAATTCACGGCCAAGCTTTAGGGCCTGAAGCGAGGCGGCGGCACTGGGACGCCGGGTCCCCACCAGGGCGACAGCGGGCAGTTCCGGATTGGGAAGGCGCCCCCGGTAGTACAGGACCGCCGGAGGATCGTAGATCTCCCCCAGCAGGGGCGGATACAGGGGGGAATCCCTTTCCGCACGGCCCATCCCGGCGGGAATCTTTCCTTCCCCCGGCTCTGTGATCTTATCCGTACCACTCATTCATCACCTGCTGTTTGTTTCTTTCCGCCTGGGCCTTTGTCTCCTTGTTCTTGGTAAGGCCGATGATCCGGTCATAGAGATCCACGGCGGCGGCATAATTCTCTGTCATGTAATGGGCCGCCGCCAAAAGAAACATACCCTCCGTATCGCTTTTGTGAATATCCAGAAAACGCTCCAGATAGGGAACCGCTTCCGCCGGACGGCCCAGCTCAAAAACATAAAGCACCGAAAGGCCGTAAAGGGCCTTGCCGTAGCGCTCATCAATATTGACAGCTCTCAGGTAGGCTTCCTCGGATTCCCGGAAAAGACGCTGCGCCTGTTCCGGGGCAAAGTATTCCGATTTGGCCAGGCTTCCCGAGGATACCCCTATAAGATAATGGATTGTCTCATCCTCAGGATAGTAGCGGACGGCGTTTTCCAGAGCCTCCAGGGCTTCGCCGTAGAGTTGTTTATCCGCCAGCCGGGATCCCAGAATTTTCCAGTACACTCCAGTTTGGGCGGCGTCTTTAACGTGTTCGTCCAGTTTCCGTTCGTAAAGGGCAATGGCCTTGCGGAGATCCTCGATGGTTTGGGGGGGCGCCCCCCGGGAACTCAGGGCCGCGATTTGGGAGGCCAGCGAATTGCGGGACCCTATTTTTTTTACGGCAAAGATCCCCATTACCCCCGCCGCCAAAACAAGAAAAATAACGATCTGTTTTGCCTTTCCCATCCTAGCCTTCATGGTGTACCCCCAGTGCGGGCAGGAATTTACGGTGATGCTCCCTAAGGAGGGAAACGTCCACATGGGTATAGATCTGGGTGGTGGCCAGATCGGCGTGTCCCAGCAGTTCCTGGACCTGCCGCAGATCCGCCCCTCCTGCCAATAGTTCGGTGGCGAAACTGTGCCTCAGGGTATGAAGATGGGAACCGGTCCCGGTCAGGGCCGCCAGAAGGGCATAATTTTTCCAGATCCCCTTGCGGGACAGACGTTTTCCCCGCCGGCCCAGAAAAAGGGCCCTGGGATGTCCGTGTCCCGCCAGCAGGGGCCTTACTTCCTCTAGATAACGCTTAAGCCAGAATACCGCCTCGCCGCCGAAAACCGCCATCCGTTCCCTTTGCCCCTTACCCTTGATCCGGGCTATTCCCTCGTTCAAAAAAAGATCCCCCTCGTCTAGGCATACCGCCTCCGATACCCGGAGGCCCGCGGAATAGATTAGTTCATAAATTGCCCGGTTCCGCAAGCCTAAAGGCTTTGTGCTGTCCGCCGCTTCAAGGAGGTCCTCAATCTTTTGCCGGGAAAGTACCGCCGGAAGCCGGAAGGGACGGCGGGGCATTTCCAGGACCGCCGCCGGATTATCCTCCCGCAGGCCTTCGGCGGCCAGGCAGCGAAAAAAGGAACGAAGCGCCGAAAGGGTCTTGGCGGCGGACCGGGGCCCGATGGTCTTCCGCCGTTCCGTCAGATAGGCGGTAAGGACCGCCATATCCGCGGCTTTCAAGGATTCGGCGATGCCGCAGACCCCGTCCGGACAAAGCCAAGCGAGGAACGAGCGGATCTCTCCCACATACGTTTCTACCGTTAAGGGTGAACGGCGTTCTATGGCGGCAAGCCGGGAACGGTACAGGGAGAGATAATTTTTCATAAACCGGCAATTTCCTTTTTGACGGCCGGTTTTTCTTCCGGTTCAACGGGAAAACGCATCACCGTGGGAACATCCAGATCTTCCTGGTGGTAATTCCGGTGGGAAAGGTATTCGGTCCGTTTTCGGGAAGCGCGGCTGGTAAAGGAATTCCATTCTTCAATGGCCACAAAATCTTTTTCCCTGGCAGCGTCCCCCGGCCCTTCCGCCGCTCCGTCTATGTTCAGCGCCGGACCCTGGAATCCTGTGGCAATCACCGTAACCTGAAGCCTGTCCCCCAGCTCAGGGTTAAGCACCGCCCCGGAAATAATCTGGGCGTTGGAATCGGCCTTTTCGGTGATAACCTCTACCACATCCTGCAGTTCCGACAGGGCAAATGATTCGCCTCCGGAAACGTTGATCAGTATGCGCTGGGCGCCGGTTATGGCCGTATCTTCCAGCAGGGGATTTTCCACCGCCCGGACCGCCGCTTCCTGGGCCCGGTTGTCCCCGGAGGCCGAACCAACCCCCATAAGGGCGTCTCCCTGGCCGTACATGGTAGTTTTTACATCGGCGAAGTCTATGTTGATAAGCCCCGTTTCAATAATCAAATCAGCAATACCCTGCACGCCTTGACGGAGTATGTCGTCTGCCCTGAGAAAGGCTTCCTTAATGGGGGTTCTTTTTTCCACCAGAGAAATAAGCTGCTGATTCTGGATAACGATGAGGGTATCCACCGCTTCCCTCATCTTGGCAATCCCCTCTTCGGCGAGCCTCATCTTATAGCGGCCCTCAAAACCAAAGGGCTTAGTTACCACCCCCACCGTAAGGGCGCCGCACTCCCGGGCCACCTGGGCGATCACCGGGGCCGCGCCGGTACCGGTCCCCCCCCCCATACCGGCGGTAACAAAGACCATGTCCGCCCCCTTCAGGGTATTGGCGATCATGTCCCGGTCTTCCACGGCGGCCTTTTCGCCCACTTCGGGCCTTCCACCGGCGCCCAGCCCTGCAGTAAGTTTAGAGCCGATGGGCAGTTTTATCTCCGCTCTGCTTTGATTCAGTGCCTGAAGATCCGTATTGGCGGCGATAAATTCAACGCCCTCAAGGCCGCAGTCGATCATGCGGTTAACGGCGTTTGATCCGCCGCCGCCGGCGCCTATCACCTTGATCACCGTGGACCTGGGACCGGAAGACCGTTCCCTTTCGTCCAAAACCTGAATGTTCATATTCCCTCCCACTATTTTACTTTTAGGAACCTAAAAGAATTCCCGTTTCAACCATTCTGTAAGCCTGCCAAAGAGGGATCCTGTCCCCCGTTCGCTCCTGCCCTTTTCCCCGCCCCGGTCGGAACCGTTCCGCAGTTCCCGGCTGTCCCCTTCCAGGGCCAATCCCACCGCGGTGGCGTATACCGGGCTCCGGTACTCTTCCACAAGCCCTCCCACGGGCAGGGGCGAACCCACCCGGACAGGCAGCCTAAAAATATCCGCCGCCAGTTCCGCCGCTCCGGGAAGCTGGGATCCGCCGCCGGTAAGCACCACTCCTCCGCCCAGGGGACGGGAAAGGACAAGTACGTCCAGCTTCTCCTTGACCATGAGGAAGATTTCCTCCACCCGGGGCCGGATAATTTCCCCAATCTGGGAACGGGGAATGGGCAGGGGCGGCCTGCCCCCCACCCCGGGAACGATAATATCCTCATCCCCGGTAAAAGCCCCTTCCCAGCAGCTCCCCGCTTCAAGTTTAATCTTTTCCGCGGTCTCAAAAGAAATATTTTTGATGATCGAAATATCGTTGGTTACCTGGGTTCCTCCGGCGGGGATAGTGGTGGTTGAATAGGGAGCCCCCTCTGCATAGACCAGCATATCCGTAGTGCCCCCTCCCATGTCGATCAAGGCCGCCCCTAGTTCCTTTTCTTCCTCGGTCAGGACCGCCCTGCCCGCCGCCAGGGACTGAAGCACCAGGCCGTCCACCCGGAAACCCGCCCGGTTAACACACTTAATCAGGTTCTGGGCGCTGGTAACGGAACAGGTAATGATGTGAACCTCCGCTTCGAGCCGTACCCCTATCATATCCAAGGGATCCCGAATACCCTTCTGATCATCGACGATATAGCTCTGGGGTATCAGCTCAAGCACCTGCCGGTCCATGGGTATTACCACCGCCCGGGCGGCCTCCAGAACCCGCACAATGTCGTCCTCGCCGATTTCCCGGGTTTCCCGGTTCTTTCCCGTTACCGCCACCACCCCCCGGGAATTGATGCCGTCGATATGGCTGCCTCCTATTCCCGTATAGGCGCTGTGTACTTCCCGTCCGCTCATCATTTCCGCCGCTTCAATGGCGGCGGCCACGGAACGCAGGGTGGCCTCAATATTAACCACCACCCCCTTGCGCAGCCCTGTGGAAGGACAGATCCCCACACCGGTTATTTCCAGGCCGCCCCTTTCGTTTCGTTCACCGATCACGGCGCATACCTTGGTCGTACCTATATCCAGGCCGACAACCAAACCTTCGCTAGCCAGAGTAGGCCTCCTTGATTCTGTATGAAGCGGTTCCGGTCCTGAAGTCAATTTCTTCAACGGGACGGGACGACGCCGAAAGCACGTCAAGCATAAGCAGCATGTACCGCAGGGTTTCTTCATTAATATCCTGGCCTACCCTTACTTTGATGCCCCGGTGGGCGGGGAAAAGGGTCAAGTCAAAACCGTCGTAATTTTTCCGGTTAATCCTGATCTCCGAAACGGTGGAAAGCAGTTCCGGCGATTCCCGGGCAAGGGTTTCCAGCTTAAAAAAGAGGGAGCTGTAGATCCGGGGAAGTTTCATACCGGGAAAGGCCCCTTCCAGGGAAAGGCCCGAAATTACCGGCAGCATTTCATCCTCCTGAAACCCTTCCCGGCCCACGCTGAAAACCATGCCGTCTCCGTCTATCAGGGCGGGAAAGATCCGCCCCCCCCTTTCTACAAAGGCCATGGCCGCAGCCCGGCGGGGCTCCAGCACAATCCGGATCCGGTTGGGAAACCCCTTGACCACCCGGGCAGCCCGTACCGCAGGAAGTTCAAGCAGGGCCTGTTCCGCCCCCCGGGCGTTCACCGTCATATAGGAAGAATGGGTACCTATTCCCGCCAGGGCAAGGACGGCATGCCGGTCTATACCGGGGATGCCTGAAATCTCCACCCTGGAAAGGGGCATACAGGGACTTATCCCGAAAAGCCAGATCAGTTCCGCCCCCAACAGGACCGTTACAAGGGCCAGGAGCCGCTTGAGCTTTTTACTGCCCGGAATTCGGGAGGAAGAGCGGCTTGAGGCTCCAAAGACTAGATCTTCTCCGTATACGTATCCGCTAGACATATTCCGCCTCCCGGGAATTGTTAACCAGTAAACCGCACATTACCAGCGTGGTAGCCAGGGAAGAACCCCCGGCGGAAAAAAACGGCAGGGGTATCCCCGTGGTGGGCAGGGCCCCGATAACCACGGCGATGTTAAGCAGTATCTGGGAGAGGATCATCGTTCCCAGTCCAAAACTTAAAAGCCGCCTGAAGGGACTTGCGCTTTTTAGGGCGCAGCGGTAAACCGCAAAGGCAAAAACGGCAAAAAGGACAAAGAGCAGCGCCACCCCGGCAAAACCTGTTTCTTCCGCAAAGGATGCAAAGATAAAATCGGAATGAATTTCCGGTACGCTGGCGATCTTCCTGGTCCCCTGGCCGATGCCCTTGCCCCAGAAACCGCCGGAACCGATGGTGGCGGCACTCAGACGCACCTGGTAACCGGAACCCAGGGGTTCCCACTGGGGCAGAAAAAAACTGATCACCCGCCGGAGCCGGTGTTCCCTGGTAAGCACAAAAAATACCGAAAGGGGGAAAAAAATCATGGCCGCTCCGAAGAAATACCTAAGTCTGATCCCCGCCAGATAAAAAATCGCCAGAGCGTTAAGGAGAATAAAAAAGGCGGTGGAAAAATTGTTCTGCAGATAAATCAAGGCGCAGAAAATTACCGTAATCATCGTGGGGGGCATGATCCCGGCGGAAAAAGAATCCAGGCTGCCGTTTTTTTTGTCAAAGATATGGGCCAGGTAGAGGGGCAGCGCCAGCTTAACCAGCTCCGAAGGCTGATAGGTGGAAGAACCCAGGCGAATCCAGCGGGTAGCTCCGTTTTTCATTATCCCGATGCCGGGAACAAAGGTAAATACGCAAAGCGCCATGGTCCCCACAATAATGGGCAGTATCCAGCCCCGCAGAAATTCCAGGTTAATCCGGGAAACGATAAAAAAGAGGGCAAACCCCAGCAGGGCAAGCACCGCCTGGCGGGAAATAAAATAGAGGCCGTTTCCGAAAAAACGATTCGCAAAGGCGTAGGAAGAAGAGTAGAGGGTTACAAGCCCCGTACCGGTAAGGAGCAGAACGGAGGAGACCAAAACATAATCCGGCGCATTTCCCCTCCCGGCTTTTTCCATAACAAACTGCAGCTTCATCGTTTCCTACTGTATCTTCAATGTCGAAAGGGCAATAATGGCAAAAAGCCCTCCAAGAATCCAGAAGCGGATCACCACCTTGGTTTCCACCCAGCCGGACAGCTCAAAATGGTGATGCAGGGGCGCCATCTTAAAAATCCGCCGCTTCCACAATTTGTAGGACAGCACCTGTAAAATAACCGACGCCGCCTCCAGAACAAAGACGCCTCCTATAACCAAAATCAAAATTTCCTTTTTGATGATCAATGAAATGGTGGCTATGATCCCCCCCAGGGAAAGGCTCCCCACGTCTCCCATAAAAACTTCCGCTGGGTGGGCGTTAAACCAGAGAAAACCGACACAGGCGCCCACCGCGGCAAGACAAAAAACGGTAAGTTCCCCGGCCCCGGCAATGTGGGGTATCCCCAGGTAGGCGGAATAATCCGCCCGGCCCGAAAGGTAGGTTAAAATGGCCAGGGTAACAAAAACAGAAAGCAGAAGCCCCGTGGCAAGACCGTCAAGGCCGTCGGTCAAGTTTACCGCGTTGGATTCCCCCACCATCAAGAGTACCGCAAAGGGAATCCAGAGAGGCCCCATATCTACGATGGGATTTTTAAAGAAGGGGATATACAGGTAGCTGATCCCCTCTTCCCCGGAATAGTAAAGGATCAGCGCCACCCCCAGGGCAACGGCTATCTGGGCGCCGAATTTGATCCACCCCGGAAGGCCGTTGGAATTCCGGCGGGTTACCTTAAGGTAATCATCCACATAGCCGATGGCGCCAAAGGCCAGCAGGGAACCCAGACAAAGCCATATTTTCACGTTGCCCATGTCCTGCCAGAGCAAGGTTGACAATGCGATGGAAAGGAGAATCATCACCCCCCCCATGGTCGGGGTTCCCCCTTTTTTCAAATGGGTCTGAGGGCCGTCGTCCCTGATGGACTGGCCCACCTTAAGTGTCCGCAGACCCTCGATTATCGAAGGCCCCAGGAGATAACAAAAGAGAAGAGTGGTCAGGGCAGCGTAGGCCGCCCGGAAGGTTACATACTGAAAAACGTTCAGGGGAGTAAAATAACGGACCAGGGGATACACAAATTCAAAAAACATCCGCTTCCCCCTTGATTAAGACCGAGGAGGTCAGATCTTCCAGGGCACAGCCCCGGGAACCCTTAAGGAGTACCAGATCCCCTTCCCTTATACGCTCCGGCACCAGGGCGGCAAGTTCTTCCATGGATTCGGCATAAAACCAGGGGATCCTTTCCTGCCCCTTCAACACGGAAACAGCAGGCATGGTTTCCCGGCCATAGAGAAAGATCAGGTCCGCCCTGGAACGAAGAAGAAGATCCCCCAGCCTCCTGTGGGCCTCCTCTTCATGTTCCCCCAGTTCCAGCATGGACCCTATGACATAGACCCGGCGGCCCGGCCAGTCCAGGCTGTCGCAGAAGGCCAGGGCTTCGGCGGTTGAATCGGGGTTGGCGTTATAACAGTCCCGGATCACCGTGGTCCGCCCCCGGAGTACCTCGCCCCGGCCAAAGAGTCCCCGCACCGAGGCAAGACCTTCCCGGATCGCAGCATCCCCTATACCGGCTTCTTCCGCCAGAGAAACCGCGGCCAGGGCGTTCTTTACATTGTGCCTTCCGGGAAGGCCGAAGGCGGCGGGAATTCCTTCCCAAACAATATCCGCCCCCTCCAGTCCCCGGCTGTGAATCGCCGTCAGTTTTCCTGCCGCCTCAAGTTTTTCTTGTCCGTAAAAAACGGTTTTTCCCTTAATATCCCGGGCCAAATAGTCCCTAAAGGGATCCTCATCGGGGATCAGGGCGGTTTCCCCGCCGGTGAACCGCGAAAAAAACGCCTTTTTTTCCGAGGCAATGGCGTCCATGCTTCCAAGAATTCCTATGTGGGCGGGGCCGATATTGGTAATCAGGGCAATGTGCGGTTTCAGCACCGCCGCCAGTTCGGCGATTTCCCCCTTCCTGTTCATCCCCGCCTCAAAAATACCCACTTCATGTTCCTTCCGGACGCCGAAAGCCGCCAGGGGAAGCCCTGTTTCGGAATTGAGGTTCCCCGGATTCATCACCACATTTTTTTCCCTGCCTATCACCGCGGCGGCAATCTCTTTGGTGGTGGTCTTTCCAGAAGACCCGGTGATCCCCACCCGCAAAAGCCGCGGGAAACGGTCCAGGTAGGCAGCCGCAAGGTTCTGTAACCCCTTCAAGGTATCCTCAACCACAAGCAGGATCCGGCCCTTTTCCGCCGCCGAAGCGGGATCAAACCCCGCCTCTTCCATACCCCGAGAACTTACCATGGCTGCGGCGGCCCCCGCCTCAAAGGCTCTGTCCAGGTAGCGGTGGCCGTCGGAACTGAGACCCCGGAGGGCGACAAAAAGGGCTCCCCCGGTAACTTTACGGGAATCCACGGCCACCGACATAAAGCCCCCATCAGCCATACCGGAAAGGAGTTTTCCCCCAAGAGCTTCGGCGGCGCTTTTGAAATCCATCAACATACCCTTATTCACCGGACCCTTCTCCGCCGCCTATGGAGATTTGGAGTACCTCTTCGGGCTCTTTTTTTTCCAGTCCCAGCTCTTCCCGTGCTATGTGTTCTATCCGGTCTGGGGAAGAAAGAAAGGCAATACCGGCGATAAGCCGTTTGTTGTTTTCCACCCACTCTTCCTGGGTTTTTTCCAGTCCCAGGATTTCCCGTTCCAGGTTTCCGTACCGGGAAGACTGCCATGTTGTCAGACCCAAAAAGAAAGGGATGGACAGTATGAACATATAGAACAGGAAACGGCGCCTCATGGCTCTACCCCGGAATAACAAATTTTTTCCGCCACCCGGAGCCTGGCGCTCCGGGAGGGAGGGTTTTTCCGGCGCTCTTCCTCCCCCGCGAATACGGGTTTGCGGGTAAGGATGCGTATGGCGCGGAGTCCCCCACATCTACATATCGGCGTTTCGGGAGGACAGGTACAGGCCCTGTTCTTGGCCCGGAAAAAACCCTTTACCTCCCGGTCCTCTCCGGAATGGAAACTGATCACCCCCATGCGGCCCCCCGCTTTCAGAATCCCCAGGGCCTCTTCCAGCAGAACCGGCAGATTTTCCGCCTCGCCGTTTACCGCCATCCGCAGGGCCTGGAAGGTCCGGGTGGCCGGATGGACGGGACCCCGCCGGCAAGGGGCAGGGAGGGCCGCAGCAACCAGGTCTGCCAGGACAGCGCTGGTGGTTACGGGCCCCCGTTTTCTGGCCTCCACAAGGGCCGCGGCAATACGCCGGGAATACCGTTCCCCCGCGTTACGGTAGAGCAGATCCGCCAGTCCCTTCTCCGTAAGGGAGGCAAGAAGTTCCGCGGCGGACCTGCCCCGGGAAGTGTCGATCCTCATATCCAGATATTCATCCCGCAAAAAGCTAAAACCCCGGCGGGAACCCTCATAATGGTAAAGGCTTATACCCAAATCAAAAAGAATCGTATTTGGCTTTTCCAGATCCGCCGGGTAACCGGAAAAGAATTCCCCCGACCAGCGGCGGTACAGCCGAACCCTTCCGTTGAATTCCCCCAGCCGTTCCCGGGCTCTTTCCAGGATCTCCCCGTCCGCGTCCACCCCGGCAATTTTTAAGTCCGGGAAGCGCCTTAAAAAGGCGGCGCTGTGGCCTCCCTCTCCCAGGGTAGCATCCACCATCAGCTCTCCTCTCTCCCGGGGCGCGAGATACCGGATTGTCTCTTCCAGCAGTACCGGAGTATGGACTGCCTCCATACCCTTCCTCCCTTGGCGCCGTTTTAAGCGGTCAGGCTAAAACGTTTAATTCCCTTTCTCCGTATATCCTAATACAGATTTAGAGGTCCCATCTCTTCAAGGACCCCCGAAATTTGTTCGTCAATATGCCGTTCATACTCTTCATAGCGCCGGGCATCCCAAATCTCTATGCGGATTCCGTCACTGGTTACGATACATTCTTTACTCAAACCGGCAAAATCCCTCAGTTTCTGGGGAACCATGATCCGTCCGGCCCTGTCAACGTCCACGTCAAAATTGGAAAACCTCTGCCACCGGGTTACGATGTCATTTTTCAGAAACGGCAGGGGAGCGGCGGAGGCCCCGAGGTTGTTCCGCATCCTTTCCAGATTTTCGGGAATGCAGGCCCACACACAGTGGTGGACCGCCAATATCCCCTTGGTCAGGACCAGCACGTTTGCGGGTATCCCCTCTCTGAAACGGGAGGGGATGCTTATCCGGCCCTTTTCATCCAGAGTCGCCGGATATTCACCGCTCAACAAGGCCATAACACTTTTTCCTACTTTTCTCCACTTTTTCCCACTTTTTTCCATTATTCTTATTAAAAAAGACTGGGTCAAGGGTTCTTGGAAAGAAAAATCATTATAAACAGTAAAATTTCTTTAATAATTCCTTAACATTCGTTTAGGACTGGGGGGAAAACGGCGGTTGCCAAGGCCCGGAGACTTTGGTAAGGTAAACCGGTGTTTATCGAGGAATTTTATGTCGTTTTCCCCGAAGGCGATGTTCAAGAGATCCCCGGGCGGCTTCCCATTAACGCTTTGGTAGACATGAACGGCCGCGTCCTGACCCTGCCTTTGCCCACCAACAGGATGATCGTGTTCCGGGTAGCCCGGATCAAAACCGAGGAAAACAAGGGATCCCGCGAAACCTGCCATTTTTTGGAACTGATGGGGGCCGAAGAACTGCTTGCCTATACCAAGGGCGGAAGGACTGTTTTGGATGACCGTTTCTAGGGGCGGAATCGGCACGGAAAACGAAAGCAGCCTCCACCGGGCCCTTAAATTCCGTTACGCCGGACCGGGAAGAACGGAAGAAGCCCGGGGGGGATACGTCTGCGACGCCATAGGCCCCGGCGGCGAGGCGGTTGAAATCCAGACCGGCCACTTCGGCGCCCTGAAAAACAAAATTCCCGCCCTGACGGCGGAGGGGGCGGTGCGGCTTATCTATCCGGTTATTGTCAATAAAACCATAGAACTCTACGATACCGGGGGAAATCTTCTTTCCCGGAGAAAGAGTCCCCGTAAGGGAAGCCCCTGGGATATTTTCGGCGAACTCATCCATGCTCCGTCGCTGATCCTGCAGCGGGACCTGACCGTGGAGATCGCCCTGGTGGATGTTCTGGAGCGCCGCCGGGATGACGGCAAAGGTTCCTGGCGGCGGAGGGGCATAAGCATAGAGGACAGGATCCTTGAGACATGGCGGGACCGGGTTCTGTTGGGGAAAAGGGCCGACTGGCTGCGCTTTTTGCCCTTTCGGGGAGAAATTACCGTAAAAACCCTGGCCGAGACAGCCCGGATACGCGAGGTCCTGGCCAGGAAAGCCCTTTATGTGCTGGAAAAGGCTGGTTTGGCGAGGAAGATCCGAAAAAACGGAAGAAGCTGGGTGTACCTGGTTAACTAAACAAAAGGGGAACCGCACCGGACGGTTCCCCTTTTGTTTAGCGGCTGACGCGGTCAAAACCGCCTTAGTCTACCACATGTCGCTCATATCATCGGCGTCTTTAATATCCTCGGCAAAGAGGTCCGTTACCGCCCGCAGATCATCAAAATAGATGTAGTAGGAACCGTAGGCTTCCATGGGATCACAGTCGATCCGAAAACCGGTGATCCTAATCCCCATCATATTGTTGTAGTGATAGTTCCGCTGAACGATACCGTGGACCCCGTCAGGAGCCTGGGGAGGGATGGCTACGGTCATCTTTTTCCAGCCCTGAAAATTCAACTTGCCCACATAAAGTTCAAAGTACTGCCCAAAGGCGTCTTCGATAAGCAGGTTAAGGCTATGGTTAAAGTTACGGCCCGCCACCCACACCGAAACGGTTTTGGTAATCCCCTCTATGGGAAGGGGACGCTGGGGATAGACAAAGAAACTGTTAATCCCCCGGCGAAGAAAATCAATCCTGGTACCGAGTACGTAGTTATCCGCTATATTAAGGCCCTCTTCTTCTGGAATGGGCTGTTTAGCGGCGGGAGCCCCCTCAAAAAGCCTGGAAGTGGTATACCCTTCGTCGGAGGACATGGTGGAAAGCCAAAACCCTTCAAACTCAAATTTATCCACCGAAATTTCTTTGAGTTTTTGCTGGGCCTCGGAAATCCCCAGCTGGGCGGCGTTGGTTTCCCCGATTTCCTGTTCCTGGGCAAAAAGCCCGGCGGAAACTAAAGCAATAAACAGGACGGTTACTATAAATCGTTTCATCTGCGGCCTCCTTAATTCTGCGCGCCCTGAGCGCCCTGCTGCTGCGAACCGCCGCCTTCCCAATTTTCCCGGATCCATTCGGGATCGGTCAGCTCATCACCGTCAAAGAGGGATTCAAAGGTGTCCGTCAGGACTTTGAAATGATCAAAATACACATAGAAATTCCCCACCTCTTCCCGGGGGGTTGTCCAGATCCGGAATTTGATAAATTTCAGGTAAATCGCGTTCCGCTCCTCGGTACTGAGCATATTGGCCGTAACCGGATCGGGAATGATACGCCGGACCTGGGGTACCCCGTTGGGTACCACCGCCCGGAGGTTTTTCCACCCCTGGAAACCAAGGTTCCCGATATAAATACTGTGAACCACTCCCTTTTCGTCCCGCAGGTACGCCTCAAGATAATAGTTAAGTTTGGAACCCCAAACCCACATATCCAGATACCTGACCCGGCCTGGAATGGGGATCTCGTAGGGCTGGGCCTCTTCCCCTTCCGATTTAAGGGTGGGGTAGATGTCGATCCAGTTGTAACCCATCCGCTTGAATCTGCCCCAGATGCCTAAACTTTTAAGCGCCCTGCCCTCTCGGTTGGTTTTAAACAGGGCCATGGGCCAAATATCAAAGTACTCAAGCTTGGGGAAAAAGTCGTTTTCAAGGCCCATATTGGCAAAGGACGGATTATCCTTGTCCGCGGGATCCTTGCCTACGGCGTAACGGCTGGCTTGTTTCCGCCACACATATTTGGAGTCTTCCGCGTTGTCAAAATTTTCCAGCACCTTGGACTCCAGATTTACGGTAAACTCATCTCCGAATGCCGCCAGGGCCGTTCCCGCCAGCAAAAGCAGGCAGACCACCCTAAAACTTCCATATTTCATTCCAATACTCCTTTTCACTTATCCGGGACCCGAGCTTGCCGCGGGATCCTATCTGAAAAATGAAGTCAGCTAAGATTATAATTCTTTCCTTCGTCTTTGTCAAACCCATTTTAGGGTTTCTTTAATTATCCGTATTTTTTCCTTCATATTTTAGCCTTTTTATCCGGTTTATTTCAATAATATCCTTTTCCATATCCCTATTGTACCCCGGCAGGGTGATTTTTGACGGAATAAGTCCGCCGCCCTCCCCTTTTTGAACCGCCGCCAGCGCTGGACCCAGCTGGGCCCAGGGGGAATCGTCAAAAACCACCGCGGTATTCCGGGGAAGCAGGGCCGGATCGGTCCAAGTAAAGAGTATCAGCGGCGACCGGGTATTAAGAAAGTCAAAATCTTCCCTTCCCAGGATCACCGTACAATCGGGCTCCGTTTTTCCGCCGGTAATCCCCCCGGCAAGATCCTCCGGGGGTATATTCTCGCCAGGGGAGAGAAAATAGGGCTGCCCCGTCCATCTTTGGTCTTCCAGGGCGCCGCTAAAGGCGGCCCAATCCCCTTCTTCCAGCCCCTTTTCGTAGAGGGCCACCTTTAACCTGTCATAGGACCCGCCGGAACCGGTAATGGCCGCCGCACAGACCCCGGCCCGGTACAAATCGGTCCTGAGATCGGTGGAAAACCACAGGGGCTCCCCTTCCCCGGCTTCCGTTTCGGGGGAATTCCGCCCTCCCAGGATTACCACCGTGGATCCGGGCCTGTTCCGAAGGTAGCGCCGGGCCCCGTCCCGGTACCGGAAGGGAAAAAATACTGCCAGGGGACGCCGGGAAAGGCTCGCCGCCGCCTGGGCCGCCAAATCCGGCCCTGCCCCTTCGGCAAGTTCAATGCTCCGTATCCGCCGAAAGGAAACAGCGGAAAGGAAGACCCGCCGAACCAGGGCCCGGCTTTCCCCGTAAAGCAGGCCGAAGGCTTCGTCGCTGACCATAACCACCGGCCGGCGGAGGAAAAAAACTCCGGCTCCGGCGAGAAGAACCAGCAGTGCGGTCAGCGCCCCCAAACGGCGCTTGAAGCTTTTCATCATTTCATTATATTCTTACCCATATTATCAGCAAGGAGCAGAACATGACCAGTTATAAGGAATTAGGCCTGGTAAATACCGTTGAGCTTTTCAAAAAGGCGGTTTCCGGGGGCTATGCCATCCCGGCTTACAATTTTAACAACATGGAACAGCTCCAGGCCATTATCCAGGCCTGTGTAGAAACTAAATCTCCGGTGATCCTCCAGGTGTCTTCGGGCGCCAGGAAGTACGCCAACCAGAATCTGCTTAAAAACATGGCCCGGGGGGCGGTGGAATACGCCCACGAACTGGGGTACGACATTCCCGTGGTTCTTCACCTGGACCATGGGGATACCTTTGAGCTTTGTAAGGACTGCATCGAATCGGGGTTTTCCAGCGTGATGATCGACGGCTCCAGCAAGCCCTATGACGAAAACGTAGCCTTGACCCGGAAGGTGGTGGATTTTGCCCATTCCCAGAAGGATTATGTAACCGTGGAAGGGGAACTGGGGGTTCTGGCGGGGGTAGAAGACGACGTGGCAGCGGAACAGAGCCACTATACCCAGCCGGAGGAGGTGATCGACTTTGTGAACAAGACCAAGGTCGATTCCCTGGCGATCTCCATCGGCACCAGCCACGGCCGGACCAAGTTCAAGTCCGAACAGTGCACCCGGGACGCCAACGGAATCCTTATCCCTCCCCCGCTCCGGTTCGACATTCTGGAAGAAATCGAAAAAAAGATCCCCGGATTCCCCATCGTCCTCCACGGTTCCTCTTCGGTGCCCGTCGAATATGTCAAAATGATTGAACAGTTCGGAGGCAGGCTCCCCGATTCGGTAGGAATCCCCGAAGAACAGCTCCGGAAGGCCGCCAAAAGCGCGGTCTGCAAGATCAACATCGACAGCGACGGACGGCTTGCCATGACGGCGATGATCCGCAAAACCTTTGCGGAAAAACCCGGTGAATTCGACCCCCGCAAGTACCTGGGCCCTGCCCGGGACGAACTCAAGAAGATGTATACGGAAAAAAACAAAAACGTCCTGGGGTCGGCGGGGCAAGCCTAATTTACTCATCACGGGGGCATTGTTTATGCCCCACGTCTGCCGCATTAACCGGAAAACAACGCTCTCACCGGTTCGTGTCCATTACGGGGCGGGCCAAGCCTGAGCAATAGCGAAGGCTTGGCCGCGGGCAGGCTTAATTTACCCACGACGGGGGCGTTAAGCCTTGATCAGGGCTATTTCCGGCTGTCCAGAAAGGACGCTGTCAGGGAAAAGCCCATGGGGATAAGGCAAAGAAAGAGAAGAATAAGGCCGGGAACGGTGTGGTGGGCAAAGAGGGCCCAGTAGGCGGTAGCGGCGGTCAGGGGCAGGGCGGCGGCCCCCAAAATGGCGGGGGCGATTACCCAGCCCCAGCCGTTTTGAATAATCCTGATAAACCAGCCTATGCCCACCACCATGGCGGTCCATAAAACCGGTATCCCTATGAGCAGGATAGGATCCTTTTGGGCACTCCAGGCCAGGGCTCTAACGGCCGCCACGGGAATAATCCACAGAAAAACATAATTGGTAAAATTGGCCTGGGAAGAAATAACCCGCAGAAGGGAAAAGGTTATACAGACCGCATAGGGCAGCGCCACCGGAAGGGCTACCACATCAATACAGGCGGAAACCCACCGGGAAAAGCCGTAGCCCCCGGGATTGACAAAGGATCCAAGAAAAAACCGGAAAAAGGCGGTAATGGTCCCCACAAGCAGGGCCCAGGTTCCTCCGGTAAGGGACGATTCATCATTCAGGGAACGCCAGAACAGGTAAAATAAAGGCGTCCAAAGAAAACAAAACAGTATCATGGAGAGAGTGTAGCAGTTTTCCCCTTCCATTTCTATACGGCCCCTGTCTTTGCTTTGAATTCGCCGATGCCACTTTACATTTTCCTCCCGTACGGTTATACTTAAACGGTATTTTACAGTTTACGCCCCGTATAAGGGGAAGGAGGCCAGTTGGCGGATAAGGATTTACGGATAAATGAGCAAATCCGGGTGCGGGAGGTCAGGCTCATCCGCGAAGACGGAGAACAGGGGATTATGCCCATCCAGGAAGCCCTTGCATTGGCCAGGGAACAGGGAGTGGACCTGGTGGAAGTGGCCCCCCAGGCAAATCCGCCGGTGGTCAAGATCCTTGACTACGGCAAATTCAAGTTTGAGAACGAGAAAAAAGTCCGGGACTCGAAGAAAAAGCAAAAGCTGTTAAAATTAAAAGAAATCCGCATGCAGCCAAAAATTGACGATCATGACTTGGATTTTAAATCCAAGCATGTGAAGGAATTTCTTGCGGAGGGTAACAAGGTTAAGGTAACGGTGCGGTTCCGGGGACGGGAACTGGCCCATACCGAATTGGGACTGGTAGTCTTAAAGGACGTACTGGCCCGGATAGAAGGGGATTATGTGATGGATAAACAGCCCGCCATGGAAGGACGTTTTATGTCCATGGTCCTAAGCCCCAAGGCCAAAACGGGAAAACCGGCCAAAACGGGAATACCCCCGTCCGGCGCCCAGGTTAAACAGGAAGTGCAGGAAGGACAGAGCGATGCCCAAAATTAAGATGAAGACCACGAAAAGCGCCTCCAAGCGCTTTTCATTTACCGGAACGGGGAAGGTAAAGTACAAAAAACAGAACCTTCGTCATATCCTCACCAAAAAATCCGCCAAGCGCAAGCGAAATCTGCGCCATGCGGGAATTCTTTCCGGCGATAATGTTCCGGTAATCCGGAAGAAACTACTGCCCTACGGTTAAGGAGTAAAGAGATGCCGCGCGCTATAGACGGTTCCAAACGAAAGAACCACCGGAAAAAAATACTTAAACTGGCCAAGGGCTACTGGGGCCGGCGCCACTCGAATTACAAAACCGCCAAAGACGCTGTTGCCAAGGCCCTTTCCTACGCCTACCGGGACAGGAAAGACCGGAAGGGGGATTTTCGCCGGATCTGGATTATCCGGATCAACGCCGCCTGCCGGGCCGAAGGAATTACCTATTCCCGTTTTGTCCAGGGCCTTACCAGGGCGGGCATCGCCATTAACCGGAAAGCCCTCGCCTACCTTGCCTCTGAGGACATAGCGGCTTTCAAGGCGATAACCGCCAGAGTCAAGGCGGCCCTAGATTCCGGTGAAACCGCGGGGGCGTAGTTATGGTAAGCCTTGAGCAAATCAAGCTGCTGGAATCCAAGATCGCCAGGGCGATAGACTTTGTTAACCAGGTTACGGAAGAAAACGGCCGGCTAAAAAAGCGAAACAAAGAACTTGAGGAAACCATTGCCCGGCTTAAGGAAGAAAAAGCCCGGATAGAAGAGGGAATCGTCTCGGCCCTGGGCAGACTTAATCAGTTTGAGGACGCCATAGAACGGAGTCTTTCCGCCGTCAATATCCGGCCCGCCGTAGCAGCGCAATCCGTGGAACCGCCGCAGCCGCCGGTTCAGCCCCTCCGGCCCGCCGGACCGCTTTCCGGACCGGAGCCCCCCCCTTCGGCGGATCCCCCCCGGCCTCCGGTGGCGGCGGCCTATACGGTGGAAGAGCCCTCCGAAACGACGGAAGAGGACTGCGAACCGGAAGAAGATGAGCCGGAAAATGCCGGCGAGGCCGAACTGGACATATTTTAAACCATGGAGAAGAGCGGCCTTCGTATCGATCTGCTGGGGACTTCCATTTCCATCGCCGCCGATGAGGATCCGGTTTATCTGGAAAGCCTCCTTAACCGTTATCGGATTGTCATTGAAAACACCCAAAAATCCACCGGTCTCCAGGAACCGCTGAAACTGGCGCTGCTTACGGGATTTCTCCTCTGCGATGAAATTGAAAAAATAAAAAAACGGGAAGGCCGGGAAGGGCGGGAGGCTGAACAGTTAACCCTAGACCTGATCGCCCGGATTGACGAGGCAATCCCCAATGATTGAATTATACAAACTAAACAATACGGTAAAGCACTACCCCTGGGGTTCCCCGGACTGTCTCCCCCGGTTTTTGGGACAGGACAACCCCTCCGGGGAACCCTGGGCAGAACTGTGGATGGGGGTTCATCCCGGAGGGCCTTCCACAACCAGCGCCGGGGGTAGAACCGTCAGTCTCCGGGAACTGACGGATCTGCCCTTCCTGTTAAAATTCCTTGCCGCGGGGACTCCCCTTTCCATCCAGGCCCATCCCAACAGGGAACAGGCCCGGGAAGGGTTTGAACGGGAAAATAAGGCGGGTCCCGGTCTTTCGGCGCCGGAGCGGAATTACAGGGATCCCAGCCACAAGCCGGAGATCCTCTGTGCCCTCACCCCCTTCCGGGCCATGGCGGGATTCAGGGACAGCGCCGAAACGGATCGCCTCCTTTCCATGGTGGCAGGAACGGGCAGGCTGCGGTCCGCCCTGGCCGGCGGATCCTACGGGGAATTCCTTTCCCTTCTTTTTACTCTGGACGAGGAAGAACGGAAAAGCCTGACCGGGGGGATCCTCCGGGCCGCCTGGCCGGGCGGATCCGGACCGGATGCCGCCGCTCTGGATCTCTGCGGAGAACTCGCCCGAATGTATCCCGGCGATTCGGGAATTCTTGCCCCTCTCTACCTCAACGTCCTGGACCTGGAACCCTTGGACGCTATATTTATCCCCGCGGGTATACTCCACGCCTATGTGAAGGGCTTCGCCCTGGAATGTATGGCCAATTCGGACAATGTCCTCCGGGGAGGGCTGACATCCAAACACATAGACCCTGGGGAACTCCTTTCGGTTCTGCGCTTTGAACCTTTCAGGCCGGAAAGACTCAAGCCTCTTCCGGTTTCCCCCGGCTGTTACGCCTACCCTGCGCTCTGCGATGAATTTGCCCTTTATCTTTGCCGGGGACCGGAGGCGGAACTGGAAACGCCCGGGAGGGGGATCATCGCCGTTTCCGAAGGCAGAGCCCGCATATACGGGGTAAACCCCGGCGGTTCCGGACCGGAGACCGCCGGAATAAGCCTAGGCCGGGGGGAATCGGCCTTTACCGGACGCCGCGGGCCGGGGGAACGGATTCTTTTTTCCGGAGATTTTACCCTCTTTGCCGCTCTGGTCCCCGGTTCGTGAAGATCCTGGTGGATGCCGATTCCTGCCCGGCCAAAGCCCGGTGTCTGGTGATCCGGGCCGCCTCTAGAACGGGAACGGAGGTTCTTTTTGCCGCCAACAGGCCTATCCCCGGCGTAGACCCCGGGCAAATGCTGATCTGCCCCCCCGGGGAAGGATCCGCCGACCGCCTTCTGGTCTCTATGGCGCAGTCAGGAGATGTGGCGGTTACCAGGGATATTCCCCTGGCCGCCCGGCTCCTGGAGGCGGGAGCGGCGGTACTGGACGACCGGGGCAGGATCTACACGGCGGAAAACATAGGTGAGCGGCTTTCTTTGAGGAATTTTACCGTCGGCCTGGCGGAAAACGGCTGTGATTTTGAGCGGACCCCCGGATACGGCAGGCGGGAACTCAAGACCTTTGCCGATTCCTTTGACAGGGTACTTTCAAAACAGCTTCGGACGGCGGGGGATATCCTGCCGGATCGGCTCAGGCCGGTTCAGGATAGAGACTGCGGATCTGCTTGATGCTGGGCAGGATTTCGAAAAAAATGTCCACCAGTTCCGGATCAAATTTAGTTCCCCCCAGATGTTTCAGCTCCGCCAGAACATCCGATTCCGTCCAGGGATCCTTGTAGACCCGCCGGGAACAAAGGGCATCGTAGACATCGGCAACGGCCACAATACGGCCGGGCAGAGGAATTTCCTCACCCTGTTTACCCAGGGGTTTCCCTTCGGGACCCGCCCTAAGGACCTGCTCCGTAACAGGATCGATCCAGCCGGGATAACCCGATCCGTCCCAGTTTTCATGGTGGGTCAGGGCCACGTCCCGGGCGACAAGATCCACCGGTGAATGGGGATCCTCAAAAAGCTGTGCCCCATAGAGAGTATGGTGCTGCATGATCATATACTCATCGGCGGTAAATTTTGCCGGTTTTTTCAGGATCATGTCCGAAACCGCCACCTTGCCCACGTCGTGGAGCATGGCGGCAATTTTCAGGGTATCCTTGAAGCGATCCCGCTGTTCCCCTGGAATATGGTGATGATAGGCCCAGCGGTCGTAAATTTCCACCGCATAACCGGCAACCCGGTTTACATGGGTACCCGTTTCTTTGGGATCCCGCAGCTCGGACATCTTGATCATCCTTAAAATCATCGCCCGGGTTATATAGGCCTTTTGCAGGACCAGGGAGGCGCTGTTGGCAAAATGGATAATCAACAGTTCATTGTCGTGGGAAAAAGGAATCGCCCTGCCCTTTTCATCAAGGGTATTGATGATTTGGATCACCCCCAACAGGCGGCCGTCCGCCGTTTTCAGGGGCATAGCCAGGGTGGAGGTGGTTTTATAGCCGGAAATCTTGTCATAGGAAGTGTTGTAGGAATAGGGAGCGTCCGGGGCAATGTTGTACACATCCGGCACATTGACAAGCCTGCCCGTAAGAGCGCAGTAACCGGAAACGGTTTTTTCGTTGATCCCCAGAGAAAAAACCGAATAGATAAGTTTTTGCCCCGGTGAAAGCTGCTTGGCTAGGGCATCATTTTGGGCGTATTTGATTATCAGCTTATCTACCGTTTCTTCCGCCTCTTTGGTCTTCTCCACCACATAGATGGAACCCGCTTCGGCCCGGACCACCTTCCGGGCCTCCAGGAGTATCCGTTCCAGAAGCAAATCCAGATCCTGAATCTGGTTCAGTTCGGCGTCAAGTTTAATGATCGACTTAAAATCTATATCCGGCATAGGCGCTCCGGCAATCAGTATACAGGATTTTCCGGTCCAAGACAACTTACCCGTTCCGCACCGGGGCGCAAAAAAACCCCGGGAGAAGGAGAACCCCCGGGGTAAACCAAAAAGGAAAGGAGGAATAGGAAACAGTGTTTACCGTCTACCTGACTATGTAACAAGCGCCGGAGGAAAAGGTTACAGCCATAATAAAAAATAAAAATATTTTCCCCGGAAAAACCCGGCGGGATCCCTAGGAGCCGGCGGACCTAAGGCCGCCGATAACCGTTTCATAGGCGGCAATGGCGGCGGCCAAGACCGTATTCTGGACCTCTCCCCTCCCCCCCCAATCGGCGCCTTCCATGATATAGAGGTTCTTCAGGGTACCCTCCAGATCCTCCACAGTACAAGACCGGTCCGCTTCCAGCCTTCGTTGGAGCCCCCGGATCTCCCCTTCGTAGGCATCCCGGTAGGCGGCTTCCCGCCAGTCCGGGGGATTCACGGGCTGATTCCGCCGCCGGCTTCTTCATAACGGATGGTCCGCCGGGTTGTGGTGGAGGACCGCGGCGCCAGCCTTTGGGCTTCCCCAGGACCGATGGATACCATGGACCATTCCCGCCGCTCGATCCAGTTTCCCCGGCTGTCCAGAATGTATTCATAGAGGCAGTCCATGATTTCCGGTTCGGACCCTGCGGGGCCGGAGGATCCGCCCCGCAGACGGACCAGCCTGCCCGCTTCATCCCATTGGTAGACCAAGGACCAGGTTTCAGGCCGGGCCGGAACCGGAACTTCAAGACCGGAACCGTCCGGCCCGGGCGGATCAGAACCAGCGGGTCCGGGCGGCCCGGTCTGTTCGACATAACGGGGCAGCCCCTTCCGGTCATACCGGACCGACACCGTCCCGCCGGGACCTTCAATCCGGGAGATCCTTCCCCCGGCGGTATGGAAAAACCGGGTTTCCCGTATTTCTTCCCCGGCGGCGGCCTCTTCTTCCCGGGACGGGAACCGCGGAGTAATCTGCCTTCGGGAAGCGGCTCCGTGCATCAGCACAAAGAGGACCACTCCGTCCCGGCCATACCACGTTTCAAACCCCGGATATTCCAGGGCGGCAAAATAGTAATCCCCGGCAAATACCCTGGTTAGAAGGGGCCTGTTTTCATCATCCCACTCGAGCACTTCCACGTCAAAGGACTGGCCCTCCCCGCCGCCGTTCCAGGAAACCTTCGAGCACCTTCCCAAACTGTCGTATTCGGCCCGGCCCTGGGTAAAAACGGAGCCTTCCGCGGAAGAAACAAGAACGGGGAAGGCCGTAAGCCGCCGGTCTTCCCGGACCAGTTCCAGGCTGGTTCCATCCCCAAAGTTTACCGCCACCGAAAGAGCTCCGGGAACGTCAAAGAGATCCGGGGCGGCTGCACGGGGCCAGTCAGGACGCCAGCCCAGCCGTCCGCCGGCGGCCTCGAATAGATCCCAGAGGGACAGATCGTCTATCTTGGAATCGGCGGCCCCAGCCTCCTGGGCGCCAGACCTGCCTCCCCCCGGCCCCAGAAGCAGAGCCAGCAAAAAAAGAACCGCCCGGACGGAAACGTTCATATTCCCATTATACGCCCATTTCCCCCAAGGTTTAATAGGGCTCCCGGCAAACGCCCGTTACCGCTTAAAAAGCCAGTCCCGGGCGGAAAATTTGGACAGAGCCAGTTCCCGGCCCCGCGTTTCCCCGGCGGCGCCGGGATCCCCCGGTTCCAGGGAAAGGCCCAGGGCTTCGGAAAATCCCCGGATCAAGGCCGCCTCCGCCTCCCCAAAGGGGACTTCCCGGCCCAGAAGATTCCGGAGGGATGTAACCCGTTCCTTAGCTTCACCGGTAAGTTTTCCCCGGATCTTTTCTTCCGGTACCCGGAGAACTTCGAACATCTCATCCACGTCGTTATCCAGCAGTACCGTCCCGTGTTGAAGCAGACAGCCCAGGCGGCGGGTTTGGGCACTGCCGGAAATTTTTTTGTCCCCCGGGGAAAACCGGTCGTTCCCGGCCAAAGGTACGTCCGGTTCGCCCGGCGGCCCCATAACCGCAAGAACATCGTTGACGCCGGAAAAGACCGCCCGAACCCCCAGGAGTTCCAAACCCCGGATGATTCCGGCGCAGAGGCGGCGGTAGGATTCTCCCAGGTCCCCCTCCGCCAGGGGATGATCGAGGCCCATGACGATGCTATAGGTAATTTCCGATTTGTGGAGTACCGCCCCACCCCCCGAGATCCGGCGGACCACGTCAAAACCCCGCCGCTTTGCCGCCTCCAGGTCCACCTCTTCGGCCAGGCCCTGAAAATACCCCACCGATACCGCCGGGGGAGACCAGCCGTAAAGGCGGAGGACCGGGGGGGAACCGGCGGCAGCGGATTCCAGCAGGGCCTCGTCCAGCCCCATATTGTAGTAGCAGTCGTGGAAGCCCGTACAAACCAGACGAAAGGGATGCCTATTCATGATGGTCCCCGCCGCTGTCCGCCGCAGCCGCCCCGGCAAGCAGCTCCTCCAGAGCCGCCCCGTGTATCCCGGAGGCTTCGACCCCTTCTTGGGCAAGGAGGGCGTCGAAAACCCGCCCCGAGCCGGCCAGGGGGACCCCCGCCATGCGGGCTTCGGCCCGGTCAAAGCCTTCCCCAGGGGCGGCGAAAAAATCCCCCCGGATGGAGAGGCGGCGGATCACCCCGTCCTCGACCTCTGCGGAAAGCCGGATCAGTTTACAGCCCACAGGACGGCCCAGGGTTTCAAGGCGCACGGTACCCATGGTATATTTATAAAACAAGAAAGGCAGAAAGAACAGCGGCGCGGACAGGCCGTTATATTCTTATCCGGGAGGGTTTGTACAGCGAATATGCTGATTCCTTATATCACATCGAATTACCCCCCCCCCCCCCCCCCATATATGGTGTGATTATTACCATTTTAGCCCGCAACAAACGCTATATATAGCGCATCCTGTTCAAAACAACCTATTTCCACTTCAGCAGAGGGCGCTTTGGTATGGGCCGCCGAAACGACCGCACGAAGAGGTTTGAGAGTATGGGTCAAAAAATCAACCGGCTGCCGGGGGTGAGAACCGCCCAACTGGAAAACAAAAAAATTTCAATAATCGTTCCGGTGTATAATGCTGAAAATTATTTGCATAAATGTATTGACAGTATTCTATCCCAAACATTTATACATTTTGAATGTATTTTGGTTGATGATTGTTCTGACGACGGCAGCCCCAAAATATGTGATGAATATTCCCATAAGGATAAGCGTATCAGAGTAATACATAACAAAAAAATACCGGCGTTTCGCTGGCGCGGAAAATAGGACTTGAATTTTCCTCTGGGCAATACATACAATATATTGACAGCGATGATTGGATTGAAAATAATATGCTTGATGAAATGTATCACAAGGCGGTTTCAGGCAATTACGATATAGTAATATGCAATTATTGGTATGATTCCGGCAGTGCTGAACTAGTTGAACAAATACACAAACAGGATTTCAATGTGTCAACCAAAGAGGACATAATTAAAAATGTACTGTCAGTAAAAATAAAATCAGCTTTGTGGAACAAACTTGTTAAAAGGGAACTGTATTTGCTGGCAGAATATCCCGAATATAACTGCAGTGAAGATTATGTTATTACAATTCAAAATATACTCAAGGCGGAAAAAACAGGATATATTGAAAAACCCTTATATCATTACCGTTATAATCAATTTTCTTTGTGCAACGACCCAGGAAATAAAATAAATAGACGAATAGAAGAAAATAAAAACTGGAAAATACTGGTTGCAATTTTGAAAGAAAAATACGGCGATAGAATAGAAATATTTGAACCCGAATTAAGCAATCATATAAATAATTTTAAGTTTATATATTTGTGTGATAAAAATTTAAGAAAAATGAAGGAGTTATTTTGTCTTTACCCAGAATCACATTTTTATATATTCTCATTGAAAAAAATAATTAGCAAAGTAAAGAGCATTGTTTTAACGCATATTACCAGACACAGAACGGCATGAACCGGCTAACCGGGACGCACGCCGTGATGCCGTTCTTGCCGGGACATGCCGGGACATGCCGCCGCGTGCGATTTTTTGGCGTGGTAGCTGGTCCGGGCCAGGGGGGCGGAAACCACCGAGGTAAATCCCTTTTCCCGGGCTGCCTCGCCGTAACGGGCAAAGCTTTCGGGGCTGACGTACTCCGCCACGGGGATTTGGTTTTTCGAAGGCCGCAGATACTGGCCCAGGACTAGGATCTTCACCCCCGCTTCCACAAGTTCGTCCATGGCGGAAAAGAGTTCCTCCTCCGTTTCGCCGAAGCCAAGGAGTATGCTGGATTTGACCAGAGGCCGCCGGACTTGAACTCCGGTGGACTGCGCGGTTTCCCGGAGGGTACGCAGGCTTTTGTCAAAATCCGACCGGCGGTCCCGGACCAGGCCCTGGAGTAAACGAACGGTCTCCACATTATGGGCGATCACATCAGGACCTGCCCGGATAACCCGTTCCAGTTCTTCTCCGTAGTAGTCGGGGATCAACGCTTCCACCCGGCAGGCGGGAATCCGTTCCTTAATCGAGCGGATACAGCGGGCAAAATGATCCGCCCCCCGGAGGGCAAGATCATCCCGGTCCACGGAAGTAAGAACCACATAGTCCAGGGCCAGTTCTTCCGCAGCCGCGGCGATTTCAAGGCCCTCCTCTTCCCGGACGGGACGGCCCTCCCGGGAGGTTCCCACGGCGCAGAAACGGCAGGACCGGGTACAGAGATCCCCCAGGATCATAAAGGTGGCTGTCTCCAGACCCCAACATTCACCCTTGTTGGGGCACCGGGCTTCGTCGCAGACCGTGTGGAGTCCCCGGCGGGAAAGAACGCTGTCCACCCTTTTCCAGGCTTCTCCCGCGGGGGCCCGGACACGGATCCACCCGGGTTTAGGCGGAAGGGGTTCTTCCGGCGAAGCGGAAAGGGGCGAATCCGGCGGTTCCCCGGGCTTCACCCTCCTCTCCCCTTCCGGAGCCGGGGAAAAACTCCCGCGATGAGATCCGGCGCGGCGCTTGCCGTAAAAGCAAAGGGCAGGATTAAAATCCCCGTGGCAAGATTCTGCTGGTAAAGGCCGGGAACCAGGTTAAGGGCCATGGCCGCAATTCCCCCGGCAAACACACAGGTCCACAGAAGTTTGAGGAGCTTCCCCGGCCCGGCCCGTTTTTCCCGCCCTCCCCCACAGGCGGCCAGGATCCCCAAGGGCAGGGCGGCCAGGAGCAGGGGATTTACAAAGATGATATTGGCATTGTGGTAGGTATAATCATGGTTGGTAAAGAAGGTCATAAAAAAAAGGATCAGCCCCGCGGCTCCGAAAAAAAGCCCCAGGGCGGCCTGGGCCAGGGCGGAGACGGCGGAAAAAAACCGCCGCCGTGAAGGAAAGCGGAATTCCGCCAGTTTCAGGACAAACAAAACCAGGGCGGCCCCAAGCCCCGGAAGAAGGGCCCCTCCCCACTGGTCCGGGGGGTTCTCCAGCGTTCCGGGCCGGCCTTCCGCCCGGTACAGCCTTTCCACCGACGACACCAGGGGCCGCTCTTCGCCGCCGGGAGCGGTATAGGTAAAACCGGCGATCCGCAGGGCAATCTCCGAGGGAAGAAACATTTCTTCCCACACGGTAATAGGCCGGTCAATGTTCCGGCCCATCAGGAAACTAAAAAACCAGTCCCAGAAGGGAGAAAACCAGGTATACCGGCGCACATGCCCCCGCAGGGTAAAACGGCCCGGCGCATCCTTAAAGGCTTTACCAAAGGCTCCGCCTGAGGCCCGGTCGATGATGTCCCGAACCCTGGTGGCGCAGTTATCCTTGAAGTGGTGGTACCAGTAATCCCGGTTTTCCGGCAGGATATTGTTTTCCGCAAAAAGCAGGATCTCCGTTTTTGTTTCCGGGGGCAGGTTCAGGGTGTAGAGGGTTATGTCCCGGTTGCTTAGCAAGATCCGGGCGAGACTTTCCCGTCCGGAAGAGACCGCGCAGCTATAGAGGAGCCGCCCAAGGGCAAAGTTGGCGTAAAAGTTTTCGTTTTCAAAGGAAAAAACTCCCCAGTCGAAAAACCTGGTTTGCCCCGAAAGGGCGTCTTCTATCACAAGGCCGATATGGCCCCACCAGAGATACAGATCGTCCCCGGGGCCGATGACGGCAACCTTTATGGAAAGATAGCTGCCCCGGAAGGCCAGTTCCACATCGGCGGAACCGGCCTCCGGTTCCGCCGCCTCCGCGGCGGAATTCCGCAGCTCCGGCGGCGTGTTCCGGGTTTGGGAAAAGGCCCCCCCAAGAAAGAGTACAAACAAAGGCAGGCAGAGGACCCTTTTCAAACAACACACTACTCTCTTACTTCCACTTTGCCGTATCGAGCTGTTTCATCCTGCTGGCCACAATGGTAGTGCAGGAAAGGTCTCCGGTTACGTTGAGGGCGGTCCGGCCCATGTCGAGGAGGGCGTCGATGCCCAAGATCATGGCGTAAGCCCCGGCCACGGCGCTTCCCGCGGTTACCGGAAGCCCCACCGAATCGAGGACCAAAAGGAGCATAATCGCCCCCGCGCCGGGAACCCCTGCGGTACCGATGGACGCCAGGGTGGCGGTAACGACGATGATTCCCAACTGGGATACGTTAAAACCGTGGCCCCAAACCGAAAGGGCGATAAAGGTGGAACAGACCCCCAGGTAAATGGCAGTACCGTCCATGTTGATCGTCGCCCCCAAAGGCAGGGAAAAGGAATAGATGTTTTTGGGGACCCCCAAATTGTCCGCCGCCTCCATGGTTACAGGCAGGGTTCCGTTGGAACTGCGGGTTACAAAGGCGGTGATAAAGGGGTCCTTCGCGTCCCTAAAGTAGCGGCCGATGGGAAGACCCCCGTAGGTTTTGACGAGGCCGCAGTAGACGACAATGATGTGAAGGGCGTAGCCCACAAAACAGGCCGCGGTAACCACTCCCAGAGCGCCGATAACCCTGGGGCCGTTGGTGGCAAAGACCACCGCCACCAGGGCCAGTACGCCGAAGGGGGCGTACTGCATGATTCCCTTGATGATCAGCATCATCACCTCCGCCACACCTTCAAAAAACACGTAGAGGGCGTCCCCCGCGGCCTTAAGCCGTTCATTGGCAGAAGAACGGATGCTGGAAACGCCGATGCCGAAGATCAGGGCAAAGAAGATCACCGCCAGGATCGTTTCACTCACAATACCCTGGGCCACGCTGGTGGGAATAATGCTCAAAAGGGTCTGGGCCAGGGAAGGGGCGGCCGCTTCCTTGCCCGCCGCCTCGGCAAAGCCAGAAAGCTCCGCGCTGGGGTGGAATAGGGCCCCCATGCCAAGGCCAATGGACACGGCAAAGGCCGAAGTAAGCAGGTAGAGGACGAGGATCCTTACCCCTACTTTGCCCAGGGTGGCGGGGCTTATGGACGAGGCCCCCACGATAAGGGTCGACAGGATGACCGGCATCATGATCATCTTGAGGAGCCGGACAAAAAGATCCCCGAAGGGCGCTATCCAGAGTATTTTATCCTTAAAAATAAGCCCCAGAATAATCCCCAGCGCCAAACCGATAAGAATCCGGTACAGCAGATTGAAGTCAAAGTACCAACTGTACCACTTTTTAGAAGCGTTTGCGTTTGCCATAGCTAACTCCTTTGCTATAAAAGTACCTCACTATACCACAGTGTAAAGAAAAAAGGAAGAAAATATGAAAAAATCCTGCTGCCGCTGTTCCGCGGGGACTTTGCCCCCCCCCCTGGTTAGGCCGGCGGCGGGAAGAACATTTTCCCCAGCGGACAGCCTGCGCCGGCAAAATCACGGTGAAGGGGAACTATCCCCCAAGGGGATAGTTCCCCTTCACCGCACCCCAAGAAAACACCGGCGTCAGGCTAAAATCCGGTATCCAGTCATCCGGCGGCGTTTCCGGGCCAACCCGGACCGGTCCTGCGCCTTGAAGGGTCATCAGCCGTACATGGCGATCATCACCCCCGCCGCAATCGCCGTGCCGATGACGCCCGCGACATTTGGCCCCATGGCGTGCATCAAGAGGAAGTTCCCCGGGTCGTATTCAAGGCCCACCTTGTTGGAAACCCGGGCGGCCATGGGCACCGCCGAAACACCGGCGGAACCGATGAGGGGGTTTATCTTCTCTTTAAGGAACAGGTTCATAATCTTCGCCACGATGATGCCGGTGGCCGTGGCAACGGCAAAGGCAATGAGACC
>JAITHE010000153.1 GCA_031280125.1 Treponema sp. | reverse complement strand
AAGAAATCACTGACGGTAAACTTTATCCACTCCCAGGCCGCATCCTTTACCCTGCTTGAGGCGCCGATGGCCGAGGGGCTTCCCACAAAGAGATTGCCCGTCTTGGTTTTGGGGCTCAGAAACTGGAGGGAAGTCCCGTAACGGGAATCCAGGCCCAAAAGCTGTATGTTCCGCACAAAGCCAGGCGCAGCCCGGATATGAATGGCAATAATGTTTTTATCCGTCGCAAAGGCTTCGGACCCGGTATTGGTCATGGTTCCCGGGGGCGCGTATGCCGCCATCTGCCGCAGCGTCTCCGCCGCCTTAATCATGGAGGGGCTGTTGAATTCCAGCTTAAGCTCCCGGTTCCGCAGCCCCGTGCCCCACTGGCCGCCGTAATACTCATTGAGGTTCATCAAAGTATCATCCGTATCGGTACCCCGCCAGGTAATCCCGTAATTCTGTTCCCCCGTCTTGGGATTTTTGCCGGTCATCTTCCGGGCCGCGGCGAGAACCTCGTCCACGGTAGGATTTTTTGAAAGGTAGGGAACCCCCCAATCGTCGAAGATCTTTTTGTCATACATGATAAACCGGGTATCTCCCAAAAGGGGGATACCATAGATGCGGAAATCCTTGTCTTTGGGGCCCGCCGCCTTCCAGCCCTCAATCTGGCCGCTCAGGAACACGTTCAGGTCAAATTTGTCCCGCTGAATATAGGGTTCCAGAGGTTCAAGAAGCCCCTGATCCGCCAGGGCGGCAATGCCGGGAACCTGGTACACATCACATTCGTTGGCCAGCAGCATGGCCTGGGTTTTCTTCTGATAATCATCCCAGGGCATAATAACAAAGCTCAGGTCAATATTCGGATGCCGCCGTTCAAATTCCTGCTCCAGCACCGAGAACCCCTTGTTGGTCTTTCCCGTCGCCTGATCCGTGGAATCCTGCATCTGGTAGGAGCCTATCCATTGCACCCGGACCACCTCCTTGGTACTGCCGGAACTCTGGCCCTGGCCGCCGCCGGCGAATACAGACGCCCCCAGCAAAACCAGCGCTACAGAAAAAACGATTCTTCTCATAATTTCCTCCATAAAATAATCCTGAAATATATGAAGCCCGGAAACTCCGAGGCATTCACCCCTTTAATGCGCTACTCGCCCTTGAGGCCGCTCAGGGCCACGCTCCTGATAATATATTTCTGCATCAGCAGAAATACCGCCAGAACCGGCAAAACACCCAGCACCGCCACCGCCAGGGTAGTCCCGTAAAAGCGGTTTGAATCATCCGCAAAAATCGCCATGTACAAGGGGATAGTCCTCATACGCTCGCCGGTCAGAACAACAAGGGGCCACAGAAAAGCGTTCCAGCTCCCCAGAAATTTCAAAATGATAATGGTCGCCGCGATAGGGCCGGTGAGGGGGACGAAAATTCGCAGAAAGACACGAAACCTGCCGGCACCGTCTATCTCCGCCGATTCGGCAAGGCTGTCGGGAAGGGTATCAAAATAGTTCTTTGCCAAAAGCAGGTTAAAAGCATCCAGCACGCTGGGCAGAATCAGGGGCCAAAAGGTATTGGCGAGCCGCGCCCGGTTGAACATGAGAAACATGGGGATCATCCGGGTCTCGAAGGGAATCATCATGGTAGAAAGGATAAGCAGCATTACCGCCTTCTTCCCCCTGAAAATCCCCTTTGAAAGGGCATAGCCCCCCAGCAGGGACGAGGCCAGGCAAAAGGATACGCTGAGAAGGGCCACAAAAAATGAATTCCCATAGGCCCTAAGAAGACGCCCGTTTTCTACGGCTATCCGGTAATTAAAAAGCGAAGGGGTCTCCAGTGTAAAGCGGGGGGGGAAGGGGGGCTGGATATTCGCGTAACGCTCAAAGGAAACGATCACCATCCAGATAAAGGGGAGCAAAAAAACAACGCCCGCCCCGGTCAGAATCAAAGCGGCACAGAGGTCAAAGGCGCGAAATTTTACCGCCGCTTTCTTTCGCATCTTCTGTTCCTTCATAGGCCCTCTTTGTTAAGACGGAGATTAAGAAGCGTGAAGATCAAAATAATGGCAAAGAGTATCCACGACGCCGCGGCGGCCATGCCGAAGGAAAAACTCCCAAACCCCTGATCGTAGATATACCCCACCATGGTAAGAAGAGAACGGTTTGGGGAACCGGATTTATTCCCCAGGATAAAAACATCCGTAAAGCGCTGAAACCCGTTGATCCAGCCCATAAGGAACAGGAACCAGAGGGCCCCCCGCATCCGGGGCAGGGTGATATGCCGGTGAAGCTGAATTTTGCCGCATCCGTCCAGGGCGGCGGCCTCGTAATAATCAGAGGGAATGGACTGGAGATAGGCCAGTAAAATGATGACGTTAAACCCCAGGGACTGCCAGACGCTGAGGAACACCGCGCCAAAACGGGCGCTCATCTCCCCCTCCCGCCAGGGAATATGCCGGTTTAAGCCCACCCAGCCAAGGATCATGTTCAGGATACCGTCGGGGTGGAGGACAAACAAAAAAATAACCGCCGCCGCCACCGCGGGGGTAATATAGGGAATAAAAAACAGGCTTTTGAGAAAATTTTTGCACTTCACCCATACAAGATCGTTAATCAGCAGGGCCGTAACAAAGCCTGCGGGAATGGCGATAAGAAGCTGAAAAAAAGTAATAAACAGGGTATTAAAAATCGCCTTTCCAAAAATGGGACTGGTAATAATAAAAGCATAATTTGTGAGCCCCCGGAAACTTTCAGCAGTACCATTGGAACGGAAAAAACTGAGCCTGAAAGATTCCACAATCGGGTATCCCATAAAAAGGACTATTCCCAAAAGAGCGGGCAGAAGAAAAAGGTACCACATAACGGAAGCCCGCCGGTCCCGCCGGCGCATACGCTGGTTATTCATACAGACGCACCTCTAAAAAATTCAGTATATCTCATGCAGGGAAAGCCGCGGATTGTTCACAATCCGGCCCGCTTAAACTGATTAATTTCAGTATACGCCCTTTTTTTATTTTGTGTCAATTTTTTTCGTTAAATTTTCATGAATTTTTCGTTAAATTTTTTCATGTATGTTTCATTTTGTTGAAATGATGTTGAAATATGTTTAGATACAGGGTATACTGCGGTCATGACGAAGACAACCATACGCCAGATTGCCAAGGAATTGGGGATCTCCCCCGCCACCGTATCAAAGGCGATCTCCGGCAAACCCGAGGTAAACGAGCAGACCCGGGCACGGGTCCTCGCCCGGGTGCGGGAATTGGGCTATGTATCCCCCAACGGGAGCATCCGGCAGGGGGCGCTCCGGGTGGCGGTCTTGATAAAGGACTACCTCCGGGATAATGCGGAAGGCGGCATTCCCTATAGGGATCACAATATCTTCCATTACGATATCATTATGGGCCTCAAGGAGTACGGGGAAAAGAAAAACATGGAAATCATCATGCTGACCACCACTGATGAAGCCCAGGCAAACAGCTCCTATGATGATTTTATGCAGTCAAAAAATATTGACGGGGCCTTTATTTACGGACTCCGTACCCAGGACCCCTATTTTTTGCAGTTGAAGGACACCGCCATTCCTACGGTCATTCTGGAACACTCCGTGAATAACCCCCAGGTGGGCAGGGTGGGCATCGATAATGTGGCCGGGGCGGAATTGGCCGTGGAACACCTCATCTCCCTGGGGCACCGCAGTATCGGCCTGTTAAATGGCCATCCCCAAACCCATGCCGCCCGGGAACGTTTTGCCGGATACGCCGCCGCCCTTTCCCGGTACGATATTCCCTTCCGGCGGGAGCTGGTACTGGAAGGGGACAGCACCATACAGCGCGGTCAGGAAGGGGCGGACTACTTTACCAACATGAAAATAACAGCCCTTTTCTGCGCCAGTGATTTTTTGGCCATGGGAGCCATCAAGGGCTTTCGGGACAAGGGCATCAGGATACCAGGGAATATTTCAATTGTGGGTTTTGACAATCTGCCCTTTACCAATTTGTATTCTCCCCGGCTCACCACCGTGGCCCAGGACCGGCGTCAGATTGGCCTGTGCGCCGGGGCACTGCTCCTCCTGATAATGGAAGGAGAACCTATCCGGCACTGTGTTTTGACCCCGTTCTTGATTGAACGGGAAACAACAACGGCGCTTTTGTAAACGCCATGACACCATTTTTTAAGGAGTATTGATTCTATGAAACTTCTATTTTTGGGAACCGCAGCGGCGGAAGGAATTCCCGCTATTTTCTGTTCCTGCCCGGTCTGCCGTACTGCCCGTGAACGAAAGGGCAAAGACATCCGTACCCGGAGCCAGGCCCTGCTGGACAGAACAATTCTTTTTGATTTTCCCCCCGATACGTATGCCCATTATATCTCCTCAGGGTTTTCAGGCTGCGATCTTCCTGCTATACGGTATCTTTTTATCACCCATTCCCACGGTGATCACCTGTATCCCCTGGAACTTAATCTACGGAAACCAAACTTCGCCAACCCGCCGCTGGAAACACTGCACATCTACGGCAGCCGGGCCGTGGAAGAGGCTTTTCAAGCAGGAGAAGAAAGCTTCTCCCCCTGTAACGAATTCCACCGGGCAAAACCGTTTGAAACCCTCAAGGCCGGCGATTACCGGATCACTCCCCTCCCCGCCCTGCATGACCGGCGGGAAGAATGTCTCTTCTACGCTGCCGAACATGAAGGCAAAGCCCTGCTCTATGCCCATGACACCGGATTTTTCCCCCCGCCGGTTTGGGACTATTTTTCAAAAGCCGCTCTCCGTTTCAACCTTATCAGCCTTGATTGCACCACCATGATGCACAAGGAAGGAAACAATCACATGGGCATTCCTGATGCCATTGAAGTTAAAAAACGGCTCCATGATATAGGTGCGGCAGATGAGAAAACAGTTTTCGTGCTGAATCACTTTTCCCATAACGGCGGCCTGAACCACGACGAACTCTGCCTGGCGGCGGAGAAAGAAGGCTTTATCCCGGCCTATGACGGCCTGGAGATAGAAATATAGAAAAAAGGCTAATTCATCCGGCCCTTGCGGCTAGTCTGGAATATGGCAACGCTCCAGGCGAAGGGCCGTAAACGAGGTAGGAAGGCGGAAGATGATAGATGAGAAACAAAAAGAGCCTGGCGACAACCTACTTTCCCGCCGCTCCGGGCGGCAGTATCATCGGCGTAAGGGGGCTTGACTTCCGAGTTCGGAAAGGGATCGGGTATAACACCCCCACC
>JAITHE010000050.1 GCA_031280125.1 Treponema sp. | reverse complement strand
GGCAAGCGGGAATTTCAGAAGGCCATCGCCAGGAACAACCGTGGCAGGAAAAGATAAAGAATATGGGGGGCATCGAACCTTTGGTTCGATGCCCCCCTGGAAGGCTTGGACTCGCGCCTATTCCTGCGTGTTGGAATACGCTATCCTGCCTTGGGTGTTGTATGCGATGAACCGCCCGCCGCCGTAGGCTATACCTGTTATACCATCGGAGTTGTCGAAGGGCGCTGCTGTCCTCCTCCATCCCGCAGTATCAGAATACGCAGTTGTGCCGTAGCCGTATATAACGAACTTCCCGCCTCCGTAGGTTACGCCTTGGGGACTTCCGATAATACTAGGGTTGGCGGGGCCGGTTCTATTTAATACTACTTCACCCCAGGCGCCAGCGGAAGTGGAATACCACGCAAAGTCCCCCACCCAAAACGGATCCGCTGTGGAGAACACACGACGACCTACCGCAACGAACTTTCCGTCGCCGTATGTTAAGCCAGTGATTGTGTATTTGGGGTCAAAGACCTGATTCCAGGTTACGCCATCAGTAGAAGTCCACAAAGTACGTTGCCATATCGTTTTTGAGTCGTAGTAGCTGTATATTGTGGCAAAACCGCTGTCGCCGGAGATCACGCCACCCCAACCGCTATCCCCGCCGTCGCCCTTGGGGAGTTTGAAATTTGAAATACGGTTCCAGGTTACGCCGTCAACGGAGGCCGCCATCATGTAGGAAGCGAAGAAAGGGGCGCTCCCCCACGATCCATGTTGGGCGAGCATGATGAACCTGCCGGAATTGTATAACATCCCTTGAACGGAACAGGAATATACTATACCGGGGAAAATAGTTGTTAATGGCGACGACGCCGTCCATGTTGCGCCGTCAGCGGAATAGAACACCCTGTTACCGTCGGACGCGACAAACTTCCCATTGCCGCTGGCTACTATATAGACGGTGTTTATCGAGAGGTCTGTCTCCATCCATGTTACGCCGTCAGTAGAATACAGCAAGCTCCTGGCAGCGTTTGCGAAAAATTTTCCACCGCGGTAAATCAGGAAGGAAAGGGGGCTTGGAAGATTTGAAACCTGGGTCCATGTTGCGCCGTCAGCGGAATACGCCATCATGCCGGTGTGTTGGTTGTATGCGACAAACCTCCCATTACCGTAGACTATTCCATCGATGGCGGTGAGGGGGGAATTCGCAACCTCGGTCCAGGTTATGGCGATCCTGCTCGTTACCGGACCGACCCGGTCGCTGGTTATACCTTTGTAATCATCGTAGGTTACGGTAACCATGAGGTACGCGCCTTCATCGGCTTCGACCGGGGTATAGGCCGCGCCGGTCGCGCCGCTGATGTCGGTGTAATCCCCTCCCTTTGACTGCTTCCACTGGTATAGGGGAACCCCGCTTCCGGAGAGGCTGTCGATTTCAGCGGTCAAGGTACTCCCGGCTTCCGCTGTGCCGGTAATGCTCACGCTGCCGGTCTGCTCAAGCAGCGCCGCCTTAACCGGGCCGATTATGTTACTGGTTATACCGCCGGTCTCGTCATTGTATTCAGCGCGGACTATGGTAAGTACGATGTACTTACCCACATCAGCGGCGGTCAATGTATAGGTTTCGCCGTGATTCTCACCGATAGAAGTGAACCCTTTCTGGCGAAGGTCAGACACCGCATCAGCCGAGTCTCCGCTTTTCCAAAAGAGATTAAGTTTAAGTTGCAACAACGCTAAGTCTGAAAGGCCGTCGATGCGAATATCACTAATACACAAAGTTTCCCCGGCCCTCAGCGTACCGTCAATGCTCACCATGCCGGTCAGCGGGTCTTTGTCGCCGTCTTCACCCGCGCCTCCTCCGCCATTGGGGGCCGGGCACCCCGCCAAGCCTAGAGTGATCACCACCGTGAGGGCGGCAATCCCGATAAGGCGGCCAATAGCCGCCAGGTTGGGGCCTTTGGCCCCGTTGTTCCGATTCCGTACCATACGAAACTCCTTATAAATGAGGGAGTAAAATCCCTCGGTTCCCCTCTTCCAGGGGCTGGGTTTGGATCAAACTGACCCAAGTTGGATGGTCAAGGTAAAATTCAGGCGATTTCTGTAAAACCGGTACTGGTTTCCAAACAAACTGCCCCGATTATTTACCTTAAAAATTATAATATTATGTTAAAGATTATTAATCAAGACAGGGAAGACTAGTATTATTATTCTGTAGGTAAGAAATCGGAATATGGAAGGCTTGCGGGAGATATTTGCCCATAATTTACGGAAGAACCGCCGGAAGTGCGGATTGTCCCAGGAAAAACTGGCTGAATTGGTTGAAGTTTCAACCCATCATATTGCCATGATTGAAACCGCTAAAAGTTTCCCCGCCGCCGACCTTCTAGAACGGCTGGCGGATGTGTTGAACATTGAAATTCACGAGCTGTTTTTGGCTTCCCATGCCTCGGAGAGTGAGCTGGAACGGCTTCGCCGGACACTGGTTATTGATGTGCGTCAAACGGTTGATGAGGCGGTTGGGAAAGCCTTTGAAAAGCAGAACATTTTAACCAATATTGAACGGGTCATCGGCGAGGCAGTTGGAAAAGCTCCTTGCCGCTACCAGAGAAGATGTGTACGCGACGATGGAGGCGTTTGAAAAATGCCGGGAACGGGAGCGCAAGGGCGGCCCTCCCCGCAGAGCGTCTCTAAGCCCATGCTATACTATTTTTGATACTTTTCATTGCTGATGCGCCGCATAATTTCTTGACAATGCCGTTATTCTATTTTACATTTTTACATTAACATATAGTTATTTGTTTTTACGGAGGACAGTATGACAAATATGAAACGGAGGATATGCCTGCTGGCGTTCCTGGTGATCGCGGCGGCTGCGGGCTTTGCGGGGGGCAAACAGGCTCCTGCTGGTTCCGGCTCTCTGGCGGGGAAAGACATTTCCACTCTGGCGAAATGGGGAACGGCGGCAAAAGAGGCTTTCGGCGGTCAGACCATAACCGTGGCAATGGCGTCCCACCCTTCTACCGACGCGTTCCGCAAAATGGAACGGGAATTCACCAGCCTTACCGGCATCAAGGTAGTGTGGGACGTGGTTGAAGAAACCAGTCTCAAAAACAAGCAGCTTTTGGATGTACAAGGCGCGGGCAGTTACGATGTGCTCATGGCGGACGCCTTCTGGATGAGCGAATACGCTTCCAAGAACGTGCTGGAACCCATTCAGGCATATACGGATAATCCTTCAATAACTCCGCCCTGGTTTGATTACAGCGATATTATGCCCGCCTACCGGAACGGCATCGCCGGCGCAAACGGGGTAAACTACGGCATCCCCACCGCGGGGGAAACCCGGTTTATCGCCTACCGGACCGACCTGTTCGCCAAGTACAACAAACAGCCGCCCAAAACCATGGACGAATACCTGGAACTGGCCCGGTTCTTCAACGGCAAAGACGGGGTGTATGGCGTTTCTATGCGGGCCCAGCGGGGCATTCACTTCGCTTCGGGCTGGATGAGTTTGATGTACAACTTCGGCGGCGGCTTCATGGATCAGGCGGCTTTGGCGAAAGGACAGAACGTGATCACCGTGACCACGCCCCAAACTATCGCGTCGCTTCAATTTTATGTGGACCTGCTGAATAACGCCCCGCCCGATGTGGGGACCTATACCCATGAAGAGGCCCTGGGCGCGTTCCTCTCCGGTAAAACCGCCATGTGGCTCGACGCCACCGCGCTGGCCAATCAGATCACCAATCCCGCTACCTCCACCGTGGCTGATAAGGTTGCCTTTGTGCCCACACCCGCCGGTCCCGCCGGGGACGGCGCGGCGCTTGCCGGATGGAACCTGGCGATTTCCCAAAAGTCCTCTCATAAGGACGCGGCCTGGGCGTTCATTACTTTTATGGCAAGCAGGGAAAAATCGGTGGACTATGTAAAAGGCGGCGGAGTCGCCACCAGGGACTCGGTGTTCGGCAACGCGGAACTTGCGGCGCTTAATCCTTCATATCCCGCACAGAAAGCCGCGCTGATCAGCGCCAACGGCCTGGTACAGAAGGGCCTTTCCTGGATTCCCCAGTCTGATCAAATCGGCCAGATTCTGGACATCGCCGGGGCGCAGGGTTCCGCGGCGCTGGCAGGGACCGTTTCAGTTACCAATGCGGCGCAGACTATCCAGACGGAATGTGAGGCCCTGGTAAAGTAACTATTCATGCTGACAGGAACTTCGGGGATGAAAGGCTGGTTTGCCCGTAATCCCCACATCAAATACATTGCCCCCGCAATGGGGGTGATGGTACTGCTCTCGATCATTCCAACCCTTTTTCTGGTAATCATTTCCTTTACCAATTATCAGCTCGGCTGGCAGTTCAGCCGGGCAAAATTTACCGGCCTTGAAAACTTTATCCGTCTCTTTACCGGGGCGGATAAGGATTTCTGGCACTCGGTATGGATCAGTCTTGCCTTCATGCTGCTGGCGGCAGGGCTGCAAATGATCCTGGGGTTTCTCATCGCTTCGCTGCTCAACAGCACCGAGTTTAAGTGTAAGCCCCTGATTGTAGCCATCATGATCGTACCGCTTGCGATGACTCCTTCAATCGCGGCCCAGATGTGGAAGCTGATGCTGAACGCCGAGTACGGTATTCTCAATCATATTTTGCAAACCCTGTTTTCATTCAAAATTGTCTGGCTTTCCCCCCGGCTCGCGTTCTGGTCGGTGCTGCTGGTGGATTGCTGGATGTTCACTCCTTTTGTTACGCTGATTATCTACGCGGGGCTGCGCTCCATGCCCGCTGAACCTTACGAGTCCGCAGCGATTGACGGGGCAAACAGTCTGCAAATGCTCCGGTATATTACCCTGCCCATGATGCGGAAACTGCTCTTTTTGACGATTCTGATGCGGGCAATCGATTCCCTGAAACTTTTTGATACCGCCTTTGTACTCACCCAGGGCGGTCCGGGAAACGCCACCGAATTTTTGAGCCTCCACGTCTACCGGCTGGCCAATGCCCAGAACGGGCTTATCGGACGGGCCGCCAGCGTCGCGCTGGTACTCCTGGTGATAGTAAGCGCGGTGAGTACGGTTCTCATCAAACAGCAGCGGAAAGGAACGGATTGACATGGGTAAAACAAAAACGTCCGGCCCTGACGGGAAACGGTATCGCCTCTTGCGGATAGCGCTGCTGGTGATTATCAGTCTGGCGTTTCTCTTTCCCTTTGCGTGGATGTTCCTCGTGAGCCTCCGCAGGCGGGTTGATGTACTGCAGCCGGGAAAGATATTCGCGCCGGTAACTTTTGAAAATTACCAGGCCCTCTTTGGCTATGGGGGCATTATGGAATTCTTCAAAAACAGCATACTTGTGGCGGTTTTTACCACGATTATTGCCCTGGCTCTGGGGAGCCTTGCGGCCTACGGTTTTGCCCGCTACAAGTGGAAAAAACGGGAAGACCGGGCTTTCTGGATTCTCAGTCAGAAATTTCTTCCCGCAATGGCGGTGGTGATCCCCTATTTTCTTATGGCTTCTCTGGCAGGGATTTTGGACACGGCGATTGTCCTTATAATCTGTTATACAACATTCAATATTCCTTTTACGATCTGGATGATGCGGGGCTTTATTGAAGAGCTGCCGGTGGAACTTGAGGAGGCGGCGTTTGTGGACGGCTGTACCCGGATGCAGACTATTCTCCGCATTGTGTTTCCCCTGGTACTTCCCGGTATGGCGGCTACCGCCATATTCTGTGTTATCAATTCATGGAATGAATTTGTCTTTGCTAATTTCCTTACCAGTATTCATTCCAAAACAGTGCCCACATCGGTGATGATGTACCTTTCGGTTTCCGGCGTGAAGTGGGGCGAGATGGCGGCAACCGGGGTGCTGGCGGTACTGCCGGCGCTGATTTTTGCCATCGCGGTACAGAAATACATGATCCGGGGATTGACTTTCGGCGCGGTCAAAGGTTAAATCTATTTCGCATACCGGACGGACGGTCCGGTGTTTGAGGAGGAAAAATGAATACCAAACTCAAAATGGCAATTGCCGGCGCGGGGACGTGGGGGGAAAACCACGCGAAAATATACCAGGCACACCCCTTCTGCGAAGTCGTCGCGGTCTGTGATGAAAAGCCCGGAAAGGCCAAAGCCATGGCGGACAAAATGGGAATACCCCTGAGTTATGAGAATTACGAGGAGATGTTCCGCAGCTCAGGCTGCGATGCGGCGGCAATCGTTACTCCCGATTTTGCCCATGCCCGCATTGCTATCAAGGCGGCTGAACATAACAAGCACGTGCTGGTGGAAAAGCCCCTTGCCACTACCAGAGAAGATGTGTACGCGATGATGGAGGCGTTTGAAAAATACCGGGTCCGGGCTATGGTGGACCTGCACAACCGCTGGAGTCCCGCCTTTAATGTTGCCCGCCAGAGCGTTGAAAAAGGAGAACTGGGGACCCCCTATCAGGCGTATATGCGGCTCAACGATGTCAAATGGGTTGCCACCGACATGCTCCCCTGGGCAGCAAAGTCCTCGATTCTCTGGTTCCTGGGCAGCCACAGTACCGATACGCTGCGCTGGTTTTTTAACGATGAGGTGGCACGGGTTTATTCGGTAAGCCGGGAAGGTATTCTGAAAAGTCAGGGTGTGGATACGGTAGACACCTACCTTACCACCCTGGAATTCAAAAACGGCGGCATTGCCCATATGGAAAACGGCTGGATTACCCCGAACGCGAACCCCTGCGTCAACGACATCAAGTTCAATATTCTAGGCGACAAGGGCATGATCAGCCTGGATGTGAGCAATCACAACTTGATCCAGAAATACACCGATGCAAAGGTTACGGTTCCCGACATTGTCGTACAGCATTCCATTTTTGGTTTTCCCAAAGGGTTTGCCTTTGAAAGCATCCGCTCCTTTGTGGACTGTATTTTGTCCGGTGAGGAATTCAAGGTTTCAATTCGGGATGCGGCGAACACCAGCCTGGTGATCCTCGCGATTATGGAATCCGCCGAAAAGAGAATGCCTGTCGAAGTCCGGTATTAGGGCGTAAATCACGGTCCACTGCGGGGGCGCCGCCCCCGCGCCCCCCGGTTCCCCCTTTCGTCTGGGCCCGCGCTTGATATGCCGGGGGCTTTCTGATATGGTGTTGCCATGCTTGAAGTACGCGGAGTTACCAAAATATATGGCAGCCGGAAAGTCCTGGACGCCGTCAGCTTTTCTATCGGGGACCGGGGCGTCTTAGGATTCCTCGGCCCAAACGGCGCGGGCAAATCCAGCACCATG
>JAITHE010000048.1 GCA_031280125.1 Treponema sp. | reverse complement strand
GTTCAAAGGGGATCACATCGCTTTTGATCTCCTCGTAGTCCTCGAGTTTTTCGTCGAACGTTCCGGTCCGGTTGCCGTTAAAGAAGTAGGTTACGTGTCCGTACTTTTGCGTTTCCGAGATCGCCAGGGTCCTTACCCCCGAGGCGGCCAGGTATTCCCCCATGGTCCGGTCTATCGCCGGAGGGCTGACAAGGTAACGCCGGGGTACGTGGAGATCCCCGTCGTATTCCATCATTCCCGCGTAACACACCCCCGGACGCCGGCCCCGGTCAAATTTGTCAAAGTGATCTTCCTCGAAGGCGGCGGTAATTTCCAAGGACCGGTCTCCCCGGAAGTTAAAGTAGATCACCGAGTCGCCATCTTCGATTGTACCCGCGGGCGCGCCGTCTTCTCCGGCGACGACAAATTCCTTTAGGTCTTGATCGATGATGCCGGGGATCTCCTTCCGGCAGGTTTCCACCGCCTCCCGGGCGCTTTTGAAAGTCCGGGCGCTGCCGTGGACATGGGTTTCCCAGCCCCGGCGGACCATCTCCCAGTCCGCCCCGTAACGGTCCATGGTGATCCACATCCGGCCCCCGCCGGAGGCGATCTTCGCGTCAAAGCCGCCGGAAGACTGGCCGGCAAGGAATTCCTCAAAGGGATCCACATAGTCCAGGGCGCTGGTTTCCCCCACGTCCCGGCCGTCAAAGAGGATGTGGATACGGACCCGCCGGACCCCCTCTTTTTTTGCTTCGGTGATCATCGCCTTGAGGTGATCCAGATGACTGTGGACATTGCCGTCGCTAAAGAGGCCGATAAAGTGGAGCGTGGGGTTTTTGCCGCCGCCGGTTTTTAGGCCGGCAACAATTTCCTTCCAGGCTTTTCCGTCAAAGAGGGACCGGCTGGCGATGGCCTGGGACACCAGGGCTGCCCCCTGGTTAAAGACCCGGCCGCAGCCCATGGCGTTGTGGCCCACCTCGCTGTTTCCCATGTCGTCGTCCGAGGGAAGCCCCACTGCCTTGCCGTGGGCTTTAAGCCGGGTATGGGGGCTCGCGGCGGTGATGGCGTTTAACGCGTCCATCTTTGCGTCCGCCACAGCGTCCCCCTCTTTGTATTTGCCGTAACCCACTCCGTCCATGATGATCAGGACCACCGGTCCCTTCCGGCCCTTCCAGGCGGGATTTTTTTTCAATGGATCCATGCCGTCTCCTTGCGGTTCCCCGGAGGGGAATGTCCCTGGGGTGTTTGAAAACCAAAGCCCGGAACCAAAGGTAAAATCCGGGCAGCTTTATACCAGCCCCAGTATACAAAAAAATGGACACGCCGTCTATTATGGTTTATTCTGAATTAAGATGATGAATGTGCTGGGATTTTTGAAAAACATCCTCCACAGGGGCCTGGGTAGTCTTTCGGGAAGGGTTGCCCGGCTTTTTTACCGGCCCAGGAAGCCCGCCTTTCCCCTGGCGGACCGGCTTCTGGCAGACGCCTTTCGCCTGGGGCAGATCCCTTCCCCCACCGCCCATGAAAAAGACCGGGCCGTCTTTGTGGCGGCCCGTCTCCGGTCTCTGGAACTTCCCTATACGGTGGATGAGGCGGGGAATCTCCTGGTGCAGCTCCAGTCCCTCAGGGAAGAGCCGGAAGACATTTCTCCCTCCCCCCTCCTTGTTTTTACCCGGCTGGTTTCGGAACGGTGGAATTCCCTGGAAAGCCTGGGTAAGCTGGATCTTCAGTATGCCCGGGGCGCAGGACTGGCGGACGCCCTGGGACCGGCGGCCCTCCTTTCCCTGGCCGAGGCCCATGCCTCAGGGCGGCTTTCCCTTAACCGGGATCTGTTCCTCTTTTTTTCGGCCATCCATTTTGACGATCCCTACGGCGACGCCTTCCGCCTCTTTACCTCCGATCCCCGGCGGCGGCCCTCCGCCGCTATCGGGGTTCAGGGCTTTATGCTTGGTTTTCTGACCAGCCATACCCTTGGATCCTACCGGGTGGAGATAACCCTGGCGGAGGAGGGCCGCGGGGGGAAAGACTCCAATGCGGCGGTAAACGCCCTGACCGGCACAGCGGGCAAACTGGGGGAAACCGCCGGATCCTTCGGGGATGCCTTAAGTATGTATATCCGGCGCATTGAAGCCTTAAGTGCTTTTAGCCGTACCCCCTCGGAGGGAGTCCTGGAACTGGATCTGGAATCGGCGGACAAGGCCCTGTTGGAGGATGCGCTGGAAAAAATCCGGAAGACCGTGGAAGGGGCCGGCGAACCGGACACCGGGGATTCCCGGGTAAAAGGGCTTTTCCGGGTCGTCTCTTTCATTCCGCCGGGGGATCCTTCGGTCAGCGAGGGCCTTAACACCCTGCTTCTGGATGTGATGAAGGAACTGCGGATTAAGCCTGAGGAAGAGGCGAAGCCCGATCCTTCTTCGTTTCTTTCCGCCCTGGGAATACCGGCCCTTTCGGTGGGCATAGCCTCGGGACGGGAAGGCCTTTCCTATGATACGGTGGAAGTGGCTTCCATAGAAAAGGGCCGGCAGCTTTTGGAGCGGCTGGTAACGCTGCTGGGGACGGATCCCCCGGGGAGAGCCGTCCCGGGAAAAAGAGCCGCCCTGTTGCGGAGAAAATTCCGTGGCTGAAGAACTGATCGGCAAAACCTGGCACTATTCAAGGTTTTCCCGCATAAACCGCCTGGTGGATCTAAAGGAAAGGAAGGGCCTGCGGATTTCCCTGGCCTTTCCAACCCTAAACGAAGAGGCCACCATAGGCAAGGAAATCCTGGTTATCCGTACGGAACTAATGGACCGCTATCCCCTGCTGGATGAAATCGCCGTTATCGATTCCTCTTCCAAAGACAATACCTGCAAGGTGGCGGAACAGTACGGCGCCAGGGTCTTCGCCTCAAAAAGCATACTCCCCAAATATGGAAGTTTCCGGGGCAAGGGGGAAAATCTCTGGAAAAGCCTCTACGTTCTTGAGGGGGACATCATCGTCTGGGTGGATGCGGATATTTCCAACATATCCCCCAAATTTGTTTACGGTCTTTTGGGACCCCTTTTGGAAGACGACCGTACCGGTTATGTTAAGGCTTTTTACGAAAGGCCCATCCGTTCTTCCAAGGATATTTCCACCTCCGGGGGAGGGCGGGTAACGGAGATTTTAGTACGGCCCGTTTTTTCCCTTTTTTTTCCCGAACTGGCCCGCTTTGTCCAGCCCCTTTCCGGGGAGTATGCGGGCCGCCGGACACTGCTGGAACGGATTCCCTTTTCGGTAGGGTACGGCGTGGAACTGGGTCATTTGATCGATATCCTGGAACTGGACGGCATTGAAGCCCTGGCCCAGGTTGATCTGGATATGCGGATCCACCGTAACCAGAGTACCGAAGCCCTGGGCCGTATGGCCTACGGAATTCTCAACACCTTTTTTGAAAGGGCCGAAAAGTACGGTAAACTGCGGCTTCTTGCCGAACCGGGGAACCGGCACATTTCCCTGGAGCGGGTGGAGGCGGAACACCGGGTTGTAAAAACGGAAATCTCCGCGGTGGAGCGGCCTCCGATGATCAGCATCCCCGAATATCTGTCCAAGTTCCGCCGCTGACGGCCTAGGAGCCTGTTGTACTTGTGGGTATTTTCGCGTAAGCATGCAAAAATACCCCGGTTTACGGCCTCCTTTGGCAGTTTGCATGGTATAAAAATTCACGAAAGTGAATTTTTATACGGTTTTATGCACCAATGCAACAAACTGCTAGCGGTACTCCTCCCATGCCTTGATTTCCATTCCGTGGAGGCCGCCGCCTTTTTCGCGCCATGCCTCCAGGGAATCGATAAACTGCCGGGCTGCCTTGACATTGGTAAAGAGGGGTATGTCGAAGTCCACCGCCAGGCGGCGGATCAGGTAATCGTTCTTGAGTTCCGTTTCCCGGTTGTTCTTGGGAATGTTGATTACCATGTCCACTTCCCGCCGCTTGATAAACCCGGCGATGTTGGGTTCCTTTGATTCCAGGGGCCAGTTAAGGGGCCGGGTGGGAATGCCGTGGGCGGCGAGGAATTTTGCCGTGCCCCGGGAGGCGCAGAGTTCCCAGCCCAGGTCGACGAGCTTCCGGGCGGAACCGAGGAATTCAACCTTGTCTTCCATGGGGCCCGTGGAAAGGAGGGCCCGCCGCCGCCCGCTGGAATCCAAAGGCGCCCGGTAGCCCACGGAAAGGAGGGCCTTGAGGAAGGCGTCGTTAAGGTCGGGGCCGATGCAGGCCACTTCTCCGGTGCTGGCCATCTCCACCCCGCTCACCGGGTCCGCCCCGTGGAGCCGGGAAAAGCTGAACTGCGCCGCCTTGACTCCCACCCAGTCCAGTTCCAGGGCGGAGACCGGGGATTTTTCCGCCGTTTCGGCCCCGGTTTCTGTTCCGGCGGCGCTTCCCAGCATGGCCCGGACCGCCAAATCGATCATGTTCACCCTGCTTACCTTGGAACAAAAGGGAAAGCTCCGGCTGGCCCGGAGGTTGCACTCGATCACCCGGACCCGGTTGTCCTGGGCCAGAAACTGAATGTTGAAGGGCCCGGTGATCCGCAGGGCCCGGGCGATGGCTTCGGCGATGTGGCGGATTTTCCGGATCG
>JAITHE010000018.1 GCA_031280125.1 Treponema sp. | reverse complement strand
TAAAGCGGGCGATGTTTTCGGCGTGGATCTTGCCGATCCGCCCCGCCCCGATAATGCCGGTTTTAAGCGCCATAGAACCCTCCTTGATCAGATTCATCACGTTCTGCAAACGTTTTTAGAATGATACCGCCCTTTTTCCGTTTTGTAAAGCGTTTTTTTGCGATTTTTTCAAAAAAATTTCCCGCCGGATCGCCGTTATTTTTGGTTAATTCCTTGTAATACAATGATTTAGACAAAAATGACAAAAAAATGGAATCCCCTTGACAATCCGCGAAAACCGGGTACTATTATCTCATAAAACGTTTGCAGAAATGCATGACTGCGGACGATATCATTCATTTCCTGTAGGAGGAGAATCAAAATGAAGAAAGCAATGCTTATTGCGGTCGTTCTGCTGCTCGCCGCCGGCGCGGCCTTTGGCCAGCAGAAGACCCTGGTTGGCTATGTGTCCACCAACTTTAACGACACATTCCAGGGTTACATCATGAACGAATTCAAGGGTTACTTCGCGAAACTGCCCCAGTACACCGTTGAATTCCAGGATGCCCAGGAAGACGTGGTTAAACAGCAAGATCAGGTGAACAACCTTATCGCCAAGGGCGCCAAGGCCCTGGTGGTGGTCCCGGTGAATACCAGCGCCATGGGAGCCATCACTTCCGCCGCCGCGAAGGCCAAGATTCCTTTGGTCTACGTTAACCGGAATCCCTTTGGCACCCGGAATCCCCCCAAGAACGTATTCTATGTAGGTTCCCCGGAAGTTACCGCCGGCCAGATGCAGGCGGAAGCCCTGGGCAAACTCCTTAACGGTCAGGGCGGGGTCTGTATCCTCATGGGAAAACTGGACAACGAAGGGGCCATCGGCCGGACCAAGGGCAACGAAGACACCTTCAAGGCCAAGTTCAAGGGCATCAAGGTCCTTGCCAAGGAAACCGGAAACTGGCAGCGGGACCAGGGGATGAGCATCACCGAGAACTGGATCACCGCCCACGGGGCCAACCTTAAAGCGATTCTGGCGAACAATGACGAAATGGCCCTGGGCGCGATCCAGGCTTTGCGGGCCAAAGGGCGGACCGACGTGATCGTCATGGGCGTGGACGCCATTCCCGACGCCCGGGCGGCGGTACGGAACGGCACCCTGGCGGCCACGGTGCTGCAGGACGCCGCCGGCCAGGGCCGGGGCGCGGCGGAAGCGGTGGTCAACGCCCTTTCCGGCAAAGCCCAGTCGGCGGTTATTACCGTTCCCTTTGTGTACATTGACAAGAACAATATAGCCCAGTACCGCTAGGCGGCATTAACAAAGGGGGGCGGCGCGGAAAAAGCCGCGCCCGCTCCCCTTTTCATCGCGGGAACAAAGCGCAGGAGAAAAAGGTGAGCGAATATCTTCTGGAAATGAAGAACATCAAAAAGGTGTTCCCCGGCGTCCTGGCCCTGAACGGGGTTAACCTCAAGGTGGCCCCCGGGGAAATTCACGCCCTCATGGGCGAAAACGGCGCGGGCAAATCGACCCTGATGAAGTGTATCGCCGGGATCTACAAACCCACGAGCGGGGAAGTGATCTTTGACGGCCAGGTCCAGGAACCCTACACTCCGGCGGAAGCCCTGGCAAAGGGTATCTCCATGATCCACCAGGAACTGTCCCCGGTGCTTCACCGGCCCATCATGGAAAACGTCTGGCTTGGCCGGGAACCCCTTACCCCCCTCCGCCTGGTGGATCACAGGAAGATGTACAACCAGACCAAAGAGGTCCTCAAGGAAATCGAACTGGAGGAAGATCCCGCTTCCCTCATGTCAACCTTAACGGTGGCGAAGATGCAGATGGTGGAGATCGCCAAGGCGATTTCCTACAATTCAAAACTCATTATCATGGACGAACCCACTTCGTCGCTGACCGAAAAAGAAATCAAACAGCTCTTTGCCATCATGCGCAAGCTAAAATCCCAGGGAAAGAGCGTTATTTTTATATCCCACAAACTGGACGAAATTTACGAGATCGCCGACCGGGTTACGGTATACCGAGACGGCTCCTTTATCGGCTCGGAAAAAACGGCGGACCTCAAGGTGGACCGGCTTATCAACATGATGGTAGGCCGGGATGTCAAGGAAATGTTCCCCAAAACCGCCTGTCCCATCGGCGAGGTTCAACTGGAGGTCAAAAATCTTTCCAACCGCAAATACTTCCGGGACGTTTCCTTTACCGTCCGCCGGGGAGAAATCCTCGGCATCGCGGGCCTCGTGGGGGCGGGCCGGAGCGAAGTGATCGAGACAATCTTTGGGATGCGTCCCAAAAGCGGCGGCGAGCTTTTTATTGACGGAAAAAAAGTGGAAATCCGGCGCCCCTCGGACGCCATACAAAACGGCATGGCCTGGCTTACCGAAGACCGCCGGCAGTCGGGACTTTTTCCCATGCTGGCCGTTCAGCTTAACATCGCCATCGCCACCATTCCCCGGTTCCTTAACAGGGTGGGCCTTATCCGGGAAAGCCAGCTTAACCAGAGCTGTACCGAATTTGTCAAAAAAATCCAGGTCAAAACCCCCAGCCTCGATCAAAGGGTGGAAAATTTAAGCGGCGGCAACCAGCAGAAGGTCCTCGTGGCGCGCTGGCTCATGACCAACCCCAACATCCTTTTTATGGACGAACCAACCCGGGGCATCGACGTGGGAACCAAGTCGGAGATACACCGGCTTATTTCCCGGCTGGCGGGAGAAGGGAAGTCCATCGTCATGGTCTCGTCGGAACTGCCTGAGATCATGGGCATGAGCGACCGGATCATGATTATGCACCAGGGCCGGGTAACGGGGATCGTGGAAAACCGGAAGGACCTGACCCAGGAAGAACTGATGGCCTACGCCACCGGCACCATCGACGAATACAAGAAATCCAAGGGAGGAAAATAATGGCACTTACCAGCACCGCTCTGCGGAACACCATGAGGAAGTACGGCATCGCCATCGTCCTTGTTTTGATGATCATCCTTTTAAGCATCGTCCAGCCGGCGTTTATCGGGGCCGGGAATATTTTTAACGTCCTTACCCAAAGCTGTATCTTTGGGATCATGGCCCTGGGGATGACCTTTGTGATCATCTCCAAGGGGATCGACCTTTCGGTGGGTTCCGTACTGGCCCTGTCGGGGGTTATCGCCGCCAGTTTTGGCCAGGTTCAGGACGCCACGGAAAAATACTTTCCCAATATGCCGGTGATGCCGGTGATCGTCCCCATCATCATCAGCCTGGGGATCGGCGCCCTCTGCGGCTGTATCAACGGAACCCTCATCGCCAAAACAAAAATTCCCGCCTTTATCGCCACCCTGGGGATGATGACCGTAGCCCGGGGCTTTGCCCTGCTCTACACATCGGGCCGTCCGGTAAGCGAACTGATTCCGTCCTTAAACTTTTTGGGCGGAAGGCTCTTTGACGAATCCGAGCATATCCCCGTGATTTTTAAACTTCCCGTGCCGGTGATCATTTTTCTGATCATGATTGTCATAAGCCACATACTCCTTAACAAAACCCGATTTGGCAAAAACACCTACGCCATCGGGGGCAACATTACCGCCGCGGAAGTGTCCGGAGTCAATGTCTCCAAGTATACGATCCTTATCTACACCTACTGCGGACTTTTGGCGGGACTGGCGGCCATCGTCTTCGCCGGCCGGGTGGGCAGCGTCCACCCCGGCGCGGCGGACGGCTATGAATTAACCGCCATCGCCTCCACCACCATCGGCGGCACTTCCCATTCCGGCGGCATCGGCACCATCATCGGGGCCTTTATCGGCGCCATGGTTCTGTCGGTACTGCGGAACGGTTTTACGCTGCTCAACGTCAACGCCTACTGGCAGAAGGTCGCCGAGGGCGTAATCATCGTGGTGGCGGTGATCATCGATATGCGGAAGAACGCAAAGCGGGATTA
>JAITHE010000162.1 GCA_031280125.1 Treponema sp. | reverse complement strand
GGGGTAACCGACGTGGAATCTTCCTGCCATGCCATGATCACCTTCAAGACGGGGCAGACCCTCATGGTTCGCTGTTCCTGGGCGGAATTTGTGGAGCGGGAAACCGTGTCGGTTACGTTCCAGGGAACAAAGGCCGGCGGCAAGGTGGAGCGGATCTTTGGCGCCGACGGCGTGGATTCCACGAGCATCGACAACTGCCGCCTCTTTACCGAGGAATACGGCGTTCAGGTAAACCGGGATATCGTGGCGGAAAAGGATGAAACCATGGGCCGGGTGGGCCAGGCGGCCAACTTTATCCACGCCGCCGCCGGAAGGGAAGCGCCCCTCAATACCGCCGAAGAGGCCCTCACCCTCATGAAAATTGTGGACGCCATGTACGAAAGCGCAGCCTCAAAAAAGCCCGTGGAGATTGGGTAGCCCCCGGACCCGAACCCGGTTGGCCGCCCTAGCTTTTCCCCCCCGGCCCCGTTACACTTACGGTATGTGTGGGATTCAGCGCAGCCTAGCCAGGGATATCCCCGGGGCGGCCCGGACCAAACCGGACGGGGAGGTGATGGTATCGGGATGGGTCCACCGGATCCGGGACATGGGGGGGATCAGTTTTGTGGTGATCCGGGACCGGTCCGGTATGGTGCAGCTTGTCCTCCCGGAAGCGGTAAAGGCGCCGCCGGCGGAGGGTCCGGCGCTTGCAGCCGGAGGCGTTTCCTCCGCCGGGATTACTCTGGAATCGGTGGTGTGCGCCCGGGGCCGTCCGGCGTTGAATGAAAAAGCTCCCGGGGGGGCGGAAATCCAGGTAAGCGCCCTGGAGGTGATAAGCCGCGCCCGGAGCGATCTTCCCTACCAGGTTAACGGAGACGCCGCCAAAATGGGGCTTGAAACCATCCTCGATAACCGGCTTCTCAGCCTCCGGAATCCCAGGATCCGCGCCATCTTTAACGTGCAGGCGACGGTCATCGAAGCCTTTTCCGCCTGGCTCCGGTCCCGGGATTTTACGGAAATTAAAACCAGCAAGCTGGTCTGGGGAGGCACCGAGGGGGGGACCGAGCTTTTCGAGGTGGATTACTTTGACCGGAAGGTGTGCCTTGCCCAGTCGCCCCAGTTTTACAAGGAAGCCATGGTGGCCAGCGGCATGGAACGGGTCTTCGAGGTAGCTCCCGCCTACCGGGCGGAAAAGCACGATACCCCCCGGCATCTGAACGAATACGTTTCCCTGGATATTGAGATGGGCTTTATCGAATCCGAAATGGATTTGATTGAACTGGAGCGGGGTCTTTTGGCCCATATCTTTGAAGAGACGGCCCGCAAGAACGCCGCGGATCTGGCGCTGTGGAAGGCCGCCGCGCCGGACCCAGACTGTACCGCCAAGGCTCCGGTGGTGGGCTACGAGGAGGCGGTCAAACTTGCTTCGAAGATCTCCGCCGAAGCCGGGGGGGCGCGGATCTTCGACATCAACCCCGAGGCGGAACGAATCCTCTGCGAATGGTCCGCCAAAGAATACGGCAGTGAACTGGTGTTTGTCAACGAATTTCCCCGGCGTTACCGGCCCTTTTATGCCTATCCTTCAGATGCCAACCGTACCATGAGTTTCGACGCCCTCTTCCGGGGCCTGGAAATAACCACCGGAGGCCGGAGGCAGCACGACTACGACGCCTTTGTGGAAACCCTGCCCCGGTTCGGCCTTAAGCTGGAAAATATGCAGAACTATGCCGCCCTGCTCCGTTACGGCTGCCCCCCCCACGGAGGGTTTGCCATCGGCTGCGAGCGGCTTACCGCCCGGATCCTGGGGCTGGCCAGCGTCAAAGAGGCAAGCCTCTTTCCCCGGGACAGAAAACGGGTAACCCCTTGAGCCACGGGAGCCGCTGTGCGGAATGTTAGGTGAACCCCTGGGATAACCGCGGTTTACTCCGCCTTCTCTGGCCGCTGGTGGCGGAACAGATCCTGGCGGTTACCATGGGAGCGGCGGACACCATCATGGTCAGTTCCGCGGGGGAAGCGGCGGTTTCCGGGGTAAACATCATCGACAACATCAACAACCTTTTTATCATTGCGTTTACCGCCCTTTCCACCGGCGGAACCGTGGTGGTCAGCCAGTATATAGGCCGGGGAGATACGGAAAACGCCCGCTGCGCTTCCCGGCAGTTGTACCACGTGGTGATCCTCGCGGCCCTGGGGGTCATGCTCCCCGCCCTCATCTGGCGGCGCTCCATTATCCGGTTTCTCTACGGAAAAGTGGCGGAGGACGTAATGGACGCGGGGTCCATCTACTTTTTTATCACCGCCCTTTCCTATCCCTTTTTGGGGATCTACAACGCCTGCGCCGCCCTTTTCAGGTCCGCGGGGAACAGCGGCGCCCCCATGGGGATAGCCCTGCTGGTAAACTGTACCAATATCGCCGGTAACTGCCTGTTTATCTTTGGTCTGGGCCTGGGCGCGGAGGGGGCGGCCCTGGCCACCCTCTCCAGCCGGGTCATCGCCGCGTCGGCGCTGACCTGGATGCTCCTCCGCAGCCCTCTGCCGGTGGGGCTCCGGGGACTGCGGAAGGTGGGGCTCCACCGCGTCATGATCCGGCGGATCCTCCGGGTGGGGATCCCCAGCGGCCTGGAGGGATCCCTGTTTCAGACGGGCCGGCTCCTGACCCAGCGGATCTTCACCAGCTTCGGCACCGCCGCCATCGCAGGAAACGCCGTTGCCGGGGTGATCAATTCTTTTTCCTTTATGCCGGGGAACGCCTACTCCATAGCCCTGCTGACCGTGGTGGGCCAGTGCATAGGGGCGGGGGCGGCGGAGGCGGCGGAACGGAATACCGCCACAATCATGAAACTAAGCTGGTTTACCCTTTTAGTCCTCAGCGCGCTCATCTTTTTCTTTATGGAGCCCCTGATAGGCCTGTTTAACCTTAGCCCGGAAGCCCACGGCATGGCCGGGGCGTTTTTGCGGGTCCACTGCGTTTCCATGGTCATGGGGTGGAGCTTTAGCTTTGCCCTGCCCAGCGCCCTCCGGGCCGCCGGGGATGTCCGCTTTGTGATGATCGCCGCCGCGGTCTCCATGTTTGCCGTCCGGGTAAGCTGCGCCTACCTTTTCACCTTTGTCCTGGGCGCCGGCCCCCTGGGGGTCTGGATCGCCATGGGTCTGGATTTTCTTTCCCGGGGAATATGTTACGGCCTTCGCTGGAAAAGCGGCAGGTGGAAGGAAAAACGGGTGATTTAGGGGGAGGGCGCCCCATACCTGTCCCCTTGGGCGCGTATACCCGTCTGCGCCGTCCGTCGCCTAGCCCGCGGGCCAGAGCACTTTACCATAGGCGTCAAACCCCGCCCGGCACAGGCTGTAATACCCGTTAAAAAGACTTCCGTGATCCCGCTGGTTGGCAAAGAAAACCGCGCGATCATACCCGGTTTGCCCGGTCATGGGGATAAGCATCATAACGCCGGTTTGGGCGGTTTCATCGGCATCCACAAACCAGAAGGTATCGCCCAGCATTTCAATCTTCTTAATCGACAACTGCCTGGCGGGGCTGGAAAAAAAACGGATACTCCGGGATTGCCCCGCCGCCGTATACCCGGAGCTGCCGGGCGCATCCGGCGGTTCCCCACAGGCCGGGCCGGTTGGTGTCGTTCAGTTCTATCTTGAGGATACGCTCCTTGGGGGAAGGGGTGTGTTACTATCTTCGTCCAGTTCCGCCTTGGCACAGTTCAGGGCTTCTTCAAAGGCTTCCCGCGTGTCCCAGCGGCGGCCGGCCAGCGTATAAAACACTGCTTCGTTTACTTCGATTTAGTACACTGCGCCTTCGGGGATACCGGGGATCACGCGGATATGGTATTTCGTCTGCGCTTCTTCGGCGGCGGCGTTAAAATACGCGAGTTCTTCGGCGGCGGACATATCTTTGATTTCGTCATAGATTGTATTACGGACAGCGTCAACTTCGTCTTCAATATCGGTATAGATGTTCATAGGTCAATAAGCTCCTCGCTCTGCGCTATAGTGATATTCTGGTAGCCCTCAATCCGGTTGATTGTTATGCGAAGGGTCCATACCCCGCCCTTTAGGGCGTTATTAAGGGTACGGACCCTGAGACATATACCTTACCAAAACAACATACCCCGTCCCTTTAGGGCGGGGTTGTTGA